>CAXTRN010000136.1:0-10109 GCA_964246645.1 uncultured Acidobacteriaceae bacterium | reverse complement strand
GACGACGCGGGATTGAAAGAACCAACGCGCCAGGTGGGCGCCAACAATACCACCGCTGTGGCAACGCGCCAGGCATTGCCGCGGCTGCAGCATGTCTTCCTCATCATTCGTGAAAACCGTACCTTCGATGAGATCCTCGGCGATCTGCCTGGAGCCAACGGCGATCCGGCGCTCGCTCGCTGGGGCATGCATGGCTGGCTCACGACAGCACCTGCGGACAAGACCTTGGCGGTGACGCCGAATGCGCATGCACTTGCGGCACGGTTCGGCACCAGTGACACCTTTTACGTCGACAGCGATGTGTCGGCCGACGGACATCGCTGGGTGATGGCGGCTGCGGAGACGCCCTGGTTTCATGTGGCCTGGACATCAGGCTACGGCGGCCGGCGCACGGGGGACGTCGCCAGCCAGGCACCGGGGCGGCGTGCGCTCGGCGGCGGCGCGGATGCACCCATGCCCGAGGACGAGCCGGAGTTCGGCACGTTGTGGGAGCACATCAGCGATGCCGGCCTTTCCCTTCGCAACTACGGCGAGGGACTCGAGGTGGAAGGGGGCGCGGAGGTAGATGGATCAGCGCCGCAGGGTCAACGTCTGCTGCTGAACGCGCCGGTGCCGAACCCGGTGTTCGCATCGAGCGATCGCACCTTCCCGACGTTCAACCTGGGTATCCCAGACCAGTTCAGATACAACGAATTTGCGAAAGATTTCGAAGACCTGCTGGCAAAGGGAGACGCGCCGTCCCTCATCGTCATTCGTTTGCCGGGCGACCACACCGCCGAGCCCCGACCGAAGGATGGATATCCGGACCGCGCGTCGTTCGTCGCGGATAACGATCTCGCCTTGGGCCGCATTGTGGAGACGATCTCGCATAGCCGCATCTGGGGCCAGAGTGCCATCCTCGCCGTGGAAGACGATGCGCAGGGCGGTGTGGACCATGTGGATGCCCATCGCAGCGTCATGCTCGCCATCAGCCCGTACATCCGGCCCGGCATCATCTCGCACCGGCACACGAGCATGGGAAGCCTGCAGAAGACGGCGTATGCGCTGCTGGGGGTCGGACCGCTGAATCTGGAGGATGCGCTGGCGGCGGACCTCGGCGACATGTTTCAAACCACGCCGGACCCCAGGCCCTATGACGCGGTGCTACCCGATGCCCGCGTCTTCGATCCCGGCAAGGCCAGACTGGCGCGCCCGAAAAACGCAGCCGAAGCGCGGGCGCTGCTGGATTGCGACGATCCCGAGGAGATCCGCAAGGACGTCGACAGTGACGCGGCGGCGCGGCGGAAGCGGAAAAAAGAAAAGGCCGGCGCTTTGTAAGCCGCCGGCCCAACTGCTGTGATGGCGTACTTAGAAGTCGATACGCGCGGACACCTGCCCTGTGCGGGCTCCGCCGTTGTCCGAACTCTGGAACGTTCCGGCACCGATCGTGTTGCTGACCAGACCGAAGCTCGAGGAACTGATGTTGACGTTCGGATCACCGAGGTTGGTGTGGTTGAGGATGTTGGTGAATGTACCCTCAAGCCGCAGGTGAACACGCTCTGTGAGCGCCACGTTCTTCGCCAGGCCAGTGGACAGGGTAACCGTGCCTGGGCCGACGATGCTGCCCACACCGGCGTTGCCGAAGCGGCCGATCGGCAGCGGCGCGGCACCGGTGCCGCTGCCGGTAGTGCAGGCGGTGCCGGGCTGCCAGTTCGGGAATCCAGGGCAGGTGAAGGCCGCGGTGTTCGCCCAATTCATCCGTGTGCGATTGCCGGGCTTGATGGCCACGCCCCCAACCCTGTCGGGAGCCTGGTTCCGGTGGCCTGGATCGAAACCCGTATTGGAGCTCGTCAAGCCGGAACCTGTGCCCGAAGGATCACCTTCGCCACTTGGGAAGTATGGTGACTCAAAGGGACCGGATTGCCACAGGAAGATGTTGGAAAGCTGCCATCCGCCGATGAGCAGATTGGCAACATGGGAGTTTGTGTTGGCGAATCTTTGACCCTGCCCAAAGGGCAGCGCATAGACCATCGTATTGTTCCAACGATTGCGGCGCGTGCCATATACATTGCCGAAATCGGCTGCGCGGTCGAGGATGCTCGTTGCGCGTGAGCCACCATTCTCTCCCGCGAAGCCGTTGTTGTTTGCCGGACCTTGATTGTCGGCGAGAGCCTTGGAAAAAGTGTAGGTTGAGTCAAATTGCAGAGCTCCCTGCAGCCGGCGTGATACGTCGATTTGTGCCGACTGGTAGCTCTCATTCGCTCCTGTTGCCCGCGTGTTGATGCGGCCCCAGTTGGGAAAGAGTCGTGCGGAAAGCGGCTGGTTGGCAGCAGAAACCGTGCTTGAGAAAGGCAGCGTATTTTCATCAGGAGCCCACACGAGCTGGTGTGTGTCCGAGCCCACATACGAGAGCCGGGCAGCGTAGGCGTGGCCGAGCGAGCGCTCCACACTGAGCGCGAACTGCTCCGTGTATGGATCTTTCCAGTTCGTGCTGTTGGCCGTGCCGAAATAATCCTGGCCGAAGCAGGTGGTGCAACCGCCGTTGCCGGCACCGGCATAGATCGCCGGCCACTGGTAGTTGGGCGTGCGTGTGGCGGGGTTCAGGCCGTTGGTGTACTGCGTGGTCTGCGCCTGCAGCGTTCCTGTGAGCGAATAAAAGTTCGAGCCCAGCAACGTGATGTTGTACAAGCCAAAGCCGGCACTGATAACGGTGTTGTCATCGTGGAACGGACGGTACGCGAAGCCAACCCGCGGAAGGAATCGTGTGTGCGGATAATGCTTCAGCCCCGCAGGAAAGCCAGCCTCGCTATTCGTCAGCACCGGCATGCAGGGAGCCCCATTGAATGTGGCGCTACCGCTCATGCTGCCATAAGGATTACATGCGTTTGCGCTGGCGAGAAAGCTCGCGGCAAGAAGGCTGGAAGCACCGTCCGGATAGATCACCGCACCGGATTTGCCGTAGTTCGGGTCGAAGTTGCCGATGTCGCCATGGACATCCGAGTAGGGCGGCTGAATCTCATAACGCAGGCCGTAGTTCACCGTAAGCTTCGGCGTCGCCTTCCACTGATCCTGCGCAAAGCCGGCGTAGTGCGTTGACTTGCCATCATTATCGGCCTGCACCACGTCATAAAACGTCTGGTATGGCGTACCAAGCAGAAAGTCGGCGAAGTCGACGCCTGTGAAAAGACCGGCGCTGTTGCTGGTGTTGAATTGGAACGTGCCATAGTTGTCCGAGCCGTTGAAGCCGAGTGGTGTGACGGCTTCAACACGCACGACGTCGACGCCAAAGCGCATGCTGTGCTGCCCTTTAACCCAGTTCAGGTCGTCCGTGTAAACATACGTCTTCGATTGCGTAAGAGAACTGAGACGATCGGCATTCAGCGAACTGACGTTGTTGAAATCCAGCTCGGGGATGCCGTTGTAAAAGAGGTTTTGCAGACCCGTGAGGCCAAGTCCCTGCGTAAAAGCGGTTCCGTTAAATGTGTTGGATTGCCCCGTCGTGTTCAGTGTGAAGCCAAAGCTGAACTCGTTGACCAGTGCCGGGGTGATTGAGTAGTTTGCACTGATCTTCAGCACGCGGTTCTTGTTTGCGTTTTGCGCTGAGGGTACAAGTAAGGGCTCGGGGCTGTTGATTGGGAAGTTCTTATACGTGAACCTGCCCCACAGCAGAAATTTCTGGTTCGATCCGAAGTATTGATCGCCGCGGACGTCGAACTGGTTGGACGATCCACTCGAATCCTTGTTCACCAAGTAGTTCGCCACGCCGTCATCGCTGTAAGCCGCAGGATCGCCCACGTTGGGGTCCGGGTAAAGCGAGAGCAGCATTGCCGATGCCGCATTGATGGACGGCAACTTGGTGCCGAAGCTTCCACCGGCGGGGTTTTTCAGCCCGGTAAAGGGCGTCGAAGTGGAGGTGTAGCGCGAAAAATCACCTTGCTTCATCAACGTGCTGGGCACCTTGTAGCCAACGGTGGTCTGCGAGGGATGACGCCATCCTTCATATGCGCCGAAGACGAAGGTACGGTTGTGGCCGTTATAGAAGTGAGGGATAACGACTGGACCGCCGAAGCTGCCGCCAAAGGTATTGGCCACCAGTTTGGGCTTGGTCGTTGTGGTAGGAAAGGTGTACGGGATCGCGTCGAAGGCGGCATTCTGGTGGTACCAAAATATCGCGCCATGGACGTTGTTGCTGCCGCCCTTCGTGATGATGGTGATCTCTCCCGGCTGGCCGAACTCCGCATTGTTCAGCACACCGTCGGCCCGGATCTCCGAGATCGATTCACTTGACGGGAAGGCATCGCGAATCGGGGTGTTACTTGTCGCATTCTGCGCGGAAACACCATCGATGGTGACCTCCGTCTGGAACGGAAGCGCACCCTGCAATGAGAACTGGCCATGGTCAGCCTGCACGCCGGGCAGCGTGCCAACAATATTCAGTGCACTTGTACCATTAGCGCTGGCGCGCGTGTTTACCGGCAAACTGAGCACGTCGGCCGCGTTATAGGTGCCGCTGATGCTCGCGTCTTCAGTGTTGATCGCGGGCGTGGAAGCAGCGGAAACCGTGATCTCCTGCTGCACATCGCCTGGCTGGAGCACTGGATCGACACGAAGCTGCTGCCGTGCTGTGAGTGTGACGTCGCCCGTTGCCCATTTCTCAAATCCAGCGTGGGTTGCGGTCAAACTGTAGTGCCCGGCCTTCGCATCCACAAACTCGAAGTTTCCTTCATTATTGGCCGTGGTGAAACGCGTGGTGCCTTCCCCGGTGTTGAGCAGAACCACCTGAGCCCCGGGCACGCTGGC
This sequence comes from uncultured Acidobacteriaceae bacterium, assembly GCA_964246645.1. Lineage (GTDB taxonomy): Bacteria > Acidobacteriota > Terriglobia > Terriglobales > Acidobacteriaceae > Granulicella. The sequence continues at coordinate 5,330 of CAXTRN010000136.1, read as the reverse complement.
GCCGCTGGCATCCTTTACGGTGCCAAGCAGACTGCCCTGGATAGACTGCGCAACGATCCGGACCGGAGGAGCAGCGCTCAAAAACGAGAGCAATAGAAACATTGGCCACGAAGCGCGACGTGAAACCGGCTTCGGTACTTGGCGCTGGGCCTGATGCCCAACTTGGCCGCGAACTTGGCACGGCACTTGGCCGCGAATCTGGCCGCTGTCACAAGCATCGGGTGAGATCGCTTTCGACGGAGCGGGGGCGGAAGATAAAGAAACACAGTCGCACAACTTCGATCGTGTACGCATACAACTCCTTGCCTTGATGAATACTGCCTACGATAGCGACCGAAGGTGAGAATGCCGTGAATAGCAATACGCAACCGCAGCTTCGCACTGCGGCCAGGCTACGGTTGCGGAAGCAACGGCTGCGGAAGCAACGCCGTTATACGCTCGAGGTTGATGCCGGCACGGGTTGTGCGCTGCGCAATATCCCGCTCTTCGGCATACGCACGTGGCACATCCGCTGCAAGACACTGCGAAAGAGCCGCAGCGGGATGGCAGCTGCGGCTCTTTCCTTGCCATGCTTTGGCGAGCTTGGAAATGCTTGCTTTGAAGCCTCTTTGGTGTCGGCAGCCTACGCGTGTCGACGTTTGATCGTGCCCGAAACTCCCAGAGCACCCAGAAGCCCTGTGCCGAGTAGAACCAGGCTGGAAGGCTCGGGCGTGGTGGCGACGGCTGCGATAGTGACCGGCCCATTTTCGTAGACGACGCCTCCGCCGGCACGCTCCAACAGTGCGTCGACGCCGGGACCATCATTGAAAAGGTTGATCTGCGCGCCGTTGCTCAGTTCGAAGGACAAACCATCCTGGGTCAGGCTGCCCACGCCATTTGTGACGAAGAGCGTGTTGTCGTTGGCAGGAAAGCTGCCACCATTGCTGACCGTGGGAAAAGTTCCCGGCGTCAGGATGGAGGAGATTGCCAGCTTCGCACCCAGGGGCGTGGTTGTCGCGGTGCCGGTAACGCCCGAGATCAGATATTCACCCGGCGCTTCCAACGTGCCTGTCGTCAAGACACCGGAGCCGCTGAATGGGCTTGCAGAGGTGCCGAAGGTGAAGTTGAAGCTGTCAGCAAAAGCAGGAAGGCTGGCCGTAAGCAGAGCGGTGGCCGCCAGCATCGTCGTAAAGCGCATGAGGAACTCCCGGGAAACTCCTTTGACGGTACAACTTCCGTGCTATGGCCAATATGAAAGTTTGGTGACGATCGCCCGGGCTTACCTCGCCACACAGTGGCCTTCCCGTGCGAAGTCATCTGCCGTTAACAGTCCAGTCGAGAATCTGTAACAAAGTCGCGATACAACACGGACATTACAGTTCTGCAATCCCAACCAGGCCGCCGTCGGCCACCGTATGCGGCGTTCTGGCAGGTTCGGCGCGATGGTGCGTCGTGTCCAGCCCCTTCTCCCACTGAAGTGCTATTCCCGTTCGAGGCTACCCATGCAGCGTTTCCGTTCCCCTCTCCTCTCGTCGTCTGCCTGGATACTTTCTGCCGGAGTTGCTGTTTACTTTACGCAACCGAGCTTTGCACAGGTGGATCGCAGCGCGATCGCAGGCACGGTCACAGATCCCGCAGGCAGGCTGCTGGGCCACGCACACATCGCAGCAGTCGAAATTGCGACCAGATCGCGGCGCGAAGGTGTATCGGACGCCGCTGGCAGGTATGAGATCGCAGGGCTCCCGGTTGGAAAGTACACCGTGACCGTTGACCATGACGGCTTCGAAACGCTGTTCTTCGCGAACGTCGAACAGGTTGTAGGGCGTACGCGAACCCTGGATGCAATGTTGAAGGTTGCAGGCGGTGAGGAGCACGTCGAAGTTTCGGCCGGCTCAGAGCTCCTGGAACGCAACAACAGCACGGTAACAGGGCTGATCGAGCGAAAGCAGGCGGATGAATTGCCGCTGAACGGCCGCAACTGGGCGTCGCTCACGGCTTACGTGCCCGGCGCGATCGATACAGGCGGCAGCAATCAGCGGTCGATCCGGTTTGCCGGCCGTGGTTTGGACGACAGCAACTTCACCTATGACGGCGTAGACGCAACCAATGTGGCCAACCAAACGCAGCGCGCCTGGGCGCGGCTATCCATCCCGCTGGACGCGATCGCGGAGTTCCGCGTCGATACACTTTTGGCCACCGCGGAAGAAGGCGCGACCGGTGGCGCGCAGCTGGCCGTGGTTTCGCCTGCGGGCACAAATCGATTGCACGGCCGCCTGTTTGAGTTTTTCCGGAACAACATCTTCGACGCGCCCGAACCCGTGTGGGTTCCCGGCGGCGCAACACAGCAGCCGCTCCGTTTGAATCAGTTCGGCGGATCGCTGGGCGGCCCGATCGTGCACGACAGAACCTTCTTTTATCTGAACTCTGAAGCCTACAGGCAGGTGTGGGGGTACCCGATCAGCGGCGATGTGCCGAGCGCGGCTTTCAGGGCATCCATTCCGGCCTCGTCGCCGGTGTACGGGATCGTGAACGCGTATCCGGTCGCAGGCCCGAGGACGGTCGTGACGCCCTACGCGCCCGCCCCCAATCTTCCGGACTACGCCGACTATGACCTCTTAACCTGCGCCTGCACGCAAACTGTGAACGAAAACGCGGCGATGCTGCGGATCGATCAGCGGTTTTCCACCCGCGATACCGGCTTTGTTCGCTTCAACTACGACCGCGCCGCCAACACGCAACCGGTCTCGACGACTGCGACGGACCTGCAGCAAAGAGTCACCACGCCGGTCAACGGAGCCGTGGAATACCTGCACATCTTCGGTCCTTACCTGACCAACGAGGCAAAGTTCGGCTTCAACCGGTCCACCTCGAATACCTACAACTCCAGCGACACCGGCTCTGTATACCAGATTGCGATCGCCTCGGGACCTGGGCCGGGGTTCGGCAACCAGAACTACAACTACAACAGCATTTATGTCGGGAACACGTTTTCGGAGATCGATGACCTGACCTGGCTGCACGGTCGTCAGACCTTGAAGGCCGGCGTTGAGGTTCGTGAGATCCAGCTGAATCAGAATTCCGGGCAGCACGGAACCGTGACCTTCGCCAGCCTGGAACAGTTGGCGGCCAACAAGGCCAGAAAGGCGGCGCTGACGGGAGCCCTGCCGGTGAACGATCTGCGCAAAAGCTGGTTCGTCGGCTATGTGCAGGATGAGTACAGGGCGACGCCCAATCTCACCCTGAACCTGGGCGTCCGCTACACGGTTTTTGACCTCTTCCATGAGGCGCACGGAAGGGCGAACCCCTTCGATTTCGGGACCTGTGGGCCGCAGGGCTTTTGTGGCGTCGGCGCCAGCTTCGGCCAGCAGAACTACGGCGACATCGATCCGCGGATTGGCATCGCGTGGTCGCCTGCCGGGCATGGAACACCGATCGTTCGTGCCGGCTTCGGGATTTATCACGAGGACGGCCAGCTGGACGATCAAAACCTGCCCGCAAAAAATGAGGTGCCCTCCTTCCAGGCCACCAACGTGAGCTATCCGGTGGCCCCGTACTTCACAATTGGCACCCTGTCGCCGAATGCCGAACAACGGGACCGCAAGGACTCCTACACCGAGCAGTGGACCCTTTCCGTGCAGCAGGAGTGGCCCGCGGACCTGGTGACCACGTTCACGTACCTGGGAAGCCACGGCGTACATCTGCTCGATACGGACGTGGTGAACTTGACAAACCCGGCAACCGGACAGGTGCAGTACCCGGGCTTTGCCCCTGCCGTGGCTTGGCGCGGCTCGGTCGGCGCGAGTTCCTATAACGGCCTCGTCGTTTCCGTGCGGCGGCCCTTCACGCACGGACTTTTGTTAGCCGCCAATTACGCGTACACGCATGAGCTGGACAACGGCTCCAACGGCAGCGGCGATGGAGATGAGGTTTCGGCACAGAACCCCTTGTGTCTTCGCTGTGAATGGGCAAGCGGCGCGTGGGACGCCCGCCATGTGGTAAACGGCAACGCCGTATACGAGCTGCCCTTTGGCCGGGGCAAGCAGCTGCTCAACAAAGGGGTGGCTGGCGCGTTCGCGGGCAACTGGCAACTGACGGCGACGGCACTCGCGCGTACCGGCTTTCCCGTCAACGTGCTTTTGCCGAGCAGTGTCATTTCTCCTTATGGCAACTCCGGCACGCTGCGTCCCAACCTCGTGAGCGGTGTGTCGCTCAGGCCGCAAGGAGCAAGAACACGCGCGCAATGGATCAACCCCCTGGCCTTTACCGCGCCCGCCGCTGGCACCTTCGGCGACGCGCCGCGCAATTTTCTTCCCGGACCGGGCACCTGGCAGATGGATACCGGCATCGCGAAGACGTTCCCGCTCGGCGAGCGCGCCAACCTGGAGTTTCGCTCCGAGTTCTTCAACGTCCTCAACCACCCGCAGCTGGGTCAACCGCTGGCGACCTTTGGGCAGGCCGGCTTTGGCAGCATTATCAACACGGTGAATCTGAACACAGCGATCGTTTCGCCGATCACTCCCGTAGGCTCGGGAACACCGCGTGAGATCCAGTTCGCTTTGCGGTTGGAGTTCTAGGCGCTGTACGCCTTTTGGGGAAAGCGGTACGGCGAATCCGTCAAAGATTTCTGTTTAGCGGCAAAGCTATTTGGAGCAAAGCGATGCGCATTCTGGTCGTAGAGGACGAAACGAAAACAGCCAAATTCCTGAGAAAGGGACTTGGGGAAGCCGGCTTTGTTGTCGATGTAGCTTCAGACGGGCATGATGGGCTGGAGCTGGCCAAAAGCATGGACTTTGACCTCATCATCCTGGACATCATGTTGCCGGGTTTGGATGGATGGCAGGTGTTGACCGGGCTGCGACGGGCGGGCAAAAACACGCAGGTGCTCTTCCTTACCGCACGGGATGCGGTGCACGAGCGCGTGCGAGGCTTCGAGCTTGGTGCAGACGATTACCTGGTCAAACCATTTGCTTTTTCAGAGTTGCTGGCAAGGGTGCGATCCCGTCTGCGCCGAACACCCGCCCGGCCGCAAAACGTGGTGCGCATGGCCGACCTGGAAGTCGATCTGCTTCGGCAACGAGCGACGCGCTGCGGGCAACGGCTTGAGTTGACGACAAAGGAATTTCTTCTGCTTTCGCTTCTGGCTCGGCGCGCTGGTGAAGTGCTTTCGCGCACCGTCATCGCTGAAGCGGTCTGGGACATGAACTTCGATAGCGAAACCAACGTGGTGGACGTGAGCGTAAGAAGATTGCGCAGCAAGGTAGATGATCCATTCGCTTCAAAGCTGATCCGTACCGTTCGTGGCTCCGGCTATGTCCTTGAAGCAGAGTGAGGCGAAGCAGAACCATCTGCTC
>CAXTRN010000135.1:0-10284 GCA_964246645.1 uncultured Acidobacteriaceae bacterium | reverse complement strand
CGGGCGGGTGGACGTGACGGAAGCTCCGCTGCCTTGGGATGGCGGGGGGTACGGCCACCGGGGGGCGGTTGCGGCGGGCCGGGGGGTTGTCGCTCTTGCGGAGTTGCTCGCGCAACGGCACCCAAAACGCTTTCAGCCATCGGTTCTGCACGATCTGTCCGGTGGCCGCCCAAGTGCGATCACCAGCGTCCACCTGGCAGCCGCGGTGCGGGGCGAGGACGCGTTCGCGATTCATGTCCTGCGTCAGGCGCTGCGACCGTTGGCCTCGGCATTGAGTTGCTTGTTTGCTGCGATCGGGGTGCGTCGCTTCCTGTTCATCGGCGGCTTCGCCCTGGCGGTTGGGCAGGGATACATCGACCTGCTCGGAGATGAAATGGTGGAGCTTGGCTGCTTTGGTTTGCGTGATCCCGAGGTGCGCACGATGTTGACACTGGGCGCTGCGGACGATGAGCACAGCCTGCGCGGCGTGGGATGCATGTTGAGCGCCGGTCTGCCACTTGGGGAGCAAGTGAACGAACAGAACGAAGAAGGAGCAAGGTGATGCGTGTTCTTGTTATCGGTGCAGGTTTTATTGGAACAGCGATTGCACGAGCGGCGATCGAGCAAGGCGGTTCTGCTTTGGCCGTCTCGCGGCATCGCCCGGCAGGCGCGAACGGTGTGCCCTGGGCGCCGCTGGACATCATGGATGCGGCTGCATGCGAAGAGACCATGCGCCGGGTGGCGCCCGACACTGTGGTTCTGGTGCATGGCCCTTCTGATGTGACCTGGTGCGAAGCGCATCCAGAAGAGGCGTGGCGCGGGCATGTGTTGCCCGCACAGCGCATGGCAGAGCTGGCCGGGGATCGCCGTGTGCTCATGATCTCCACAGATAACGTCTTTGACGGCACACAGAAAGCACCGCCGGAAGACAGCACACCGTGCCCTGGCAACGCGTATGGGCATGCAAAGCTGGCAGCGGAGCATGCCATCACCCAGGCGCGCAATGCAGCGGTGCTGCGGGTGAGCCTTGTCTACGGCTGGGAGCCTGAAGGCTCTTCCAAGTGGATGAACTTCTTCGCTTCGTGTGCACATCCCTTGCTGGGGGGGCGAGGGATCACGGTGCCCTATGACCAGTGGAGCACCCCTGTACTACTGGAGGATGTCGCGGAGACCACATTGGCGTTGCTACGGGCGAACGCTGTGCCACCGTTGTTGCATCTGGGGGGACCTGACCGTATCTCAAGGGCCGTGTGGGCCACGCTGATCGCCGACAGGCTAGGTGTGGCAACGGATCTTGTCACTTTTGAGCCACGGGCGCACGGACGCTATGCGAGCCGCCCGCCGAACAGCGGGTTGGCAAGCGACCTGTTCCTTCAACATCCCAGCACGGCAAAGCTTCGCGTTCGGGGCGTACGGGAAGGCACGGCGTTGCTGATGCAGCAAAGGCAGGGAAAGGTATTCCCATGCTGACGTCATCTCCGCAAAGTTGTTTAAGCGCACGAAGAGTGGATCATTACGCGCTCACGGTGCCGAACCTAAACCAAGCCATTGATTTCGTGGTGAACGTGCTGGGAGGAGAGTTGGTGTATCGGCTCCCGGAGCTCGTGCATCACGAGGACGACTGGATGCGCGAAAACCTCGATGTGCACTCGCGAGCGCGTGCTCAGATTGCCCTGCTGCGGGTGGGGCCGCTTACAAATCTGGAACTTTTCCAATATTGGGCTCCGCAGCAAAACACAATTCCGCCTCGGGTACAGGATGTCGGCAATACCGTGTTTGGGCTGTTTGTTGAGGACATAGAGCGTGCGATTGCTCACCTTCGTAGGCAGCCACGAGTGAGCATTCTGGGCGCTGTGCAAACTGTACGCGGGCAGGCGGCGGACGCCGGGATGCAGTGGGTGCGGTTTCTGGCACCCTGGGGTTCCCCAATGGAGCTGCGCTGTTTTGGGCGAGCGCTCCGCTATGAGAATCGCACCCACGCGCGGCGTTTCGGCCCGTGTGCGGCATGGAGCAATCGCAATGATGGGACCTTTTCGGGACCCTTGTTGCCTGGGCTGCGCAACCTGGACCACGTGGCCTATACGGTGGAAGACCTTGAAGCGGCGTTGCACTTTTTCACTGAAGCGCTCGGGGCTGAATATGTGTACCGCACCTCGCTGGACCTCAGTGAACCTGCCGTGGCTCACTCCTTGGGCGTGCCGCCACGTGGACGCATGGAGCGCGTGGTGCTGCGCATGGGGCCGACCGACAATGTGGAGCTCAACCAGTTCTGGGTCCCTCAAGGTGGCAGGGTGCCTCCGCGGAACAGCGACGCAGGGGGACGACACTTGGCGCTGCATGTGGATGACGTGCATCATGCGGCCGCGCAGCTCGCCCACTTCTCCGATTGCACGCTGCTGGGCGAACCCAAGGTAATCGGTGAAGGCTTGATCGCGGGCGATGAGTGGGTCTATGTCCGAACGCCTATCGGGCTGCCGATTGAACTTGTGCACATGCCCGATGGGGCTCTGCCCTATGAGGAAACCACGGCCGCCCGTCGCCGGCCCACAGCCGGTTGCCGGTGGACTGACCGCTGAGGAGAGAAGGAGCCAGCACCATGACAAATCATTACCTACCGCCTCCTGCCACACTGGCCCGGGCTGTTGCCAACACACTGGTGATTGCCTCTGACCCGCAGGCAGAACACGCCAGCATCTTCTACTGGGCGCATGGCCGCGAGTACGTCCTCGCCGTCGTAAAAGCCATGCGAACTCTCGCGGACAGAAGGGTCCGTGCGTTTGCAGAGAACTTGATGCAGAACCCTACCCATGCTGAAACATACTTCGATCTCACAAGGTATTTGGCCGAGCTTCATTGCACTTCGCCCAGTGAAACGCTGGATCGCCTTTTCAAGGTTGCATGGGTTGCGGAATGCAATTCACGTCTCGGTCTGCACGTAGGCAGGCATGTCGAGGCGGCGAACACATGTGACGTGCAGGCTCAAGGGCTACAAGCTTTGCCGATCGGGGTGCCTGCGCCGGAAGGCGTCGCTGCACAGATGCTGATCGTGATCCCGTTTCGCGACCGTACCGCAAACGGTTCGCGGCTGCGCAACCTGCTGGCATGTCTCCTGAGCCTGCGCGACCAGACGGCCAAGCGGGAAAGCTACCGGGTCCTTGTGGTTGAAAGTGACGACGCGACGCGCTGGCGAGACGTAGTCACTCCTTACACTGACCGCTATCTATTTGCTCCGAAGCGCGGCCCCTTCAATAAATCGTGGGCCGTGAACACAGGTGTGGTAGACGACGGGGGCGTTGCCGAGTATATCTGCATCCTGGATGCGGATGTACTTGTGGACCGTGACTTCGTGGAGAGAAATCGTGCACGATTTGAACGCCCAGGGGTGATGGGCTACCTGACCTACCGAGACATGTGGAGCCTCGATGAAGACTCCACGTGTCGAGCGATCAAAGAGCGCTTGTACTGCGACAGGACCGCCCCTGATCCTGAGCATCTGCGCGCTTTTGTGTTGCGGAGACCGCCGGGCGCCTGTGTCTGGCTCAGGCTCAGCGCGTTCCACACCGTTGGGGGTATGGACGAGCGCTTTGAGGGCTGGGGTGGCGAAGACAACGACTTTGCCTATCGCCTGGATACCTATTCCGCGTTCGACAGCTACGACGACCCCTTGCTGCACATGTACCACGAACCCTCCGCAGCGCTGCGCACGGATGGGGAACTATTGAATGCCGACATCCCTCGCCTGAGCTGGAAGCCGGGCAATGTGATCGGCAACATTCACCGGTTCGCCACGCCCCTGTAAAGCACAAAAGCTCCCCTCACTCATGTTTCAAGAAAGGAAGCACGCATGTCGTCTTTTATCCCTACCCTTGATCTTTCTGTATGGAAGTCTGCACCTCAGGCGGAACGCCGCAGGATGGCTTCGCAACTGGATGCGGCGCTGCGCCAGACAGGCATGCTGCTGCTGCGAGGTCATGAGGTGCCCGCGGAGCTTACCTCCGGCATGCGCCTTCACGGACGTGACTTTTTCCGGATGCCCGTGCGCGACAAGAAGCTGTACAGCGTTACCAAACCGTACGACAAGGGCTGGCGCGGGCTCGGTGAGCTGCAGGTCGGCGCGGTGTACGGCGAGGACAACCCACCAGACCTTCATGAGGCTTACCACGTCGGGCCAACACACCGCACGGGTAACGCCGAGTTCGATGCTCTTTACTACCCTCCGAACAAATGGCCGACCGAAGTGCCACGGCTGAAAGGAGCGGCGACGGCGTACACCGCGCACATGGAGCGGGTGGCACTGGAAGTCTTGCAGGTACTCGCTGAAACATTGGCCTTGCGCGTGGATTTCTTTACCTCGCAAGCGGACCACGCAACGTGGACACAGAACGTCAATTGGTACCCTTCGCTGCGCTCCCTGGGAGTGGTGGTGGATGGCCAGATGCGTGTTGGCCCGCACTCTGACTATGGCAGCTTGACTCTGTTGGATCGTCAGCAGGGCAAAGGTGGTCTGCAGGTCTTCAACGAGCAGAGCGGCTGGTTCACGCCGCCGTTTGAACCCAACACCTTGACCGTACTGCTGGGCGACCTGATGCATCTTTGGACTAACGGGCGGTGGCAGGCACTGCATCACCGTGTGCTTGCTCCACCCGCCGATGCGCCAGACGAGGAACTCGTATCGCTGGTCTTCTTTTTCGAGGCGAACCCTGAAGCTAAGATTACGCCACTTGCGCCGCCCATCGGTGGGGATGCCGACATGGACCCCGTGGTATCTGGGGAGCTCATTCTCAAAAAAGTCGGGACTTCCGTGACGCTGACTGAGCCGAGCGCCTGAGGGCCCGGAGCTTTACCGACGACACCCAACGCGTGGGTGAGATGTGCAGCGAACCCGAAGCACATCCCACCCGCCCCAACGCTCATGAAAGGTTTAAGTGATGTTTTCCTCGGTGCTGCATCGTTCGCTTTGTGACCAGGGCACCTGTACTTGCATTCCCGAGCGGAGGCGATTGTTTGCACTTACTGCGTCTGCGTTTGCCATCGGCAGTTCGGAGTTTATCCCTGTGGGTTTGCTGCCAACCTTTGCAAAGCACTTCGATGTAAGTGTGCCCAGAGCGGGACTGCTGGTTTCGGTGTATTCCCTGAGCATCACCTTTGCGTCTCCGGTTCTCGTTTTGCTGCTGGGTCGTGTGGATCGCAAAAGCGCTTTGGCGGTGTTGATGCTGTTCTTCGCCGCGGGCAACCTGGCATGTGCCGCTGCGCCGACGTTCGCTGTTCTGCTTGTCGCCCGTATGCTCACGGCGCTCTGCCACGGTGCCTTTTTCGGTATCGGGTCCGTGGTGGCCGCAAACCTTGGCGGCAAGCAGGAGAGCGCTCAGGCTGTGGCGCTGATGTTCACTGGCCTTACTGTGGCAAATATCTTCGGTGTGCCTGCGGGCACTCTGCTTGGCGTTCACTTTGGCTTCCGGGCGGCATTTCTGTTGCTCACACCTTTGTCGGTCACGGCGTTGCTGCTGTTGTGGAAGTTCTTGCCTTCTCAGGTTAGCGAGACGCAAGGTGACCGCCTTGCCTTGCGCAAAACCATTACCGTTCCGGTTGTTCTTACGCTGTTGATCAGCGCGCTTTCTTCCGTGTCGCTGTTCACCATGTTGACGTATCTCGCACCTTTATTGCAGAGCACGACGGGCTTTTCCGCCAGCAAGGTGACTGTAGCGTTGGTGTGCTTTGGCTTGGGCATTACGGCTGGCAATCTTCTGGGCAGCCGTTTCCGGGATGCTAGGCAGCCTGCACTCCTCGTGGTTGGACTCCTGCTGCTGGTGCTAGTGCTCCTGGCTGCCCCGGTCCTTCTGCGCTCTCCTTCGCTCGCCCTCGCCATCGTTGCTCTTTGGGGGCTGGTGCACTTTGCTTCAGGAACACCGTTGCAACCGCGCGTGATCGCACAGGCACACGGCGCCAACATCGCCGCAACGCTCAACCAAAGCGCATTCAATCTTGGCAACGCACTAGGTGCTGGATTAGGCGGGCTGCTGCTGTTCCATGGCCTTCCTTACCGTGCACTGCCTTTTGCAGCCGCCCTGGTCGCCTTCTTAGCCTTGTTGGCGGCCTGTGTCTCCGTGCACCGTGACAATCACGTGCTGCGAACGCAGCCTGCACATTGAATCTCGCGCGCTGCCGTGTTGCAGATTCAGAAACCCTCAGATAACTAACCCCAGGAGCCGTTGATGGAGCGCTACCGTTTGTCCGTATATACCCGGCCCGTCACCGGGCAAGAAGAGGAGTTCCACCGCTGGTACAGCGAAGTCCACCTTGCTGAGGTTTTGCAGGTGCCTGGTTTTGTGTACGTGGAGCGGTGGTCCCTTTGCCATCCGGCGGAACCTGTTACCGCCGGCAACGAAGGATTCCTGGCGACTTTCACCATTATCACGGATGACATCGAGGCGACCCTGGGCAGCTTCGAAGAGGCGCGAAGTTATATGAGCACCACTCCCAGCCTGGACCCGGCTTCGGTGCGGTTTGAACTCGCACAACTTTTGCCCTCATAAGCCGGCGCACGCCTTACACGCGCAACCACGTTCGCCGATGCAACAACATTGAACAGGAGTAGCAATGCACATCACCGAGTGTCATCTGGAGTTCAGCGGCTACGACGATCACCTCGTAAAGGCTGGAACCTCCGTTTATCTATGGAACCTCGCGCGGCAGTTTTGTGCAGCGGGACATCGCGTCACAGCCATCACCGCTGCGCACGGCCTGTTGCCCTACCTCGAGGGCAGGCACACGTTGGAGCGCCTCGACTGGCGCTTCGAGGGAACCGTGCCGCTTCGGCTGGATCCAGCCGTGTGGGCGGAGTTTCCGGAAAAGCTCGAGCTCGCGGTCACTGCGGAAGCGCACAGGTTTGTGGTGGATGATGTTGAGGTCATCTTGCTGAGTGGTCATTTCTTGGATGCGTTCCGTGAGAGCTTCTACCCTCCTGCCGCTCTGGAAGGCAAAGACCTGACCTGGCTCAAACCGCTCGTGTTTCAAGTGGTCGCCGCACAGTTTCTCCACGAAACGATGTCTCGCGATGCGGTGATCCACCTACACGAGCCGATGTATCACTATGTGTTGCCATCCGTGCTCGCCAATACCGGCTTCCGCGTAGTGTCCACCGTGCAAACCAACATGCCGGTAAACCGTAAGGTTTACGGACCGGAGGTGCGAGCTTTGCTTGGCTACTTTGGCGCAGACACGACGAACACCGAAGGACTTGAAGACCCGCCGTCCGCGTCCACGCTGGAGCAGGCGATGCGTGCGTATCTCCCACAAACGTTATTGTACCAAGAAGTTCCCTCGCGTCCGGGGCATGACTACATCAGCATGCTGGCGTTGATTGTCCGCTCAGCCGCAGCGATGGACTTCTTGTCTGAAGGCCAACTGCATCATGCACTCACACAAGCAGGCACTCCCTTTGAGGCGCTGTTTCAACGGCTCGCCGTCCGTCGCGAGCTGAAGCTCCATGCGGACAAGCTGGTGGTTGGTGGGTGCGCTATTGGGGAAGAATGGATGCATATAGACCGAACTCCAGAGCGACGACAACGCACCCTGAGAGCGCTCGGGCTTGACCCGGAGCTACCGACGATTCTGCATAACTCACGCTATTCGGTGCAGCACAAAGGGCAGCGCGAGCTTTTCAGGGCAGTCCGCCGACTTCTATCGAAAGGAGAGCCGTGCAATGTTCTGCTGCATTGCCTCGCACCGCAGATGCCCACAGACGTTGACCTCCAGGCGATCGTGCATGACTTTCCCTCGCGCGCACGCGTCTCCACGAATCCTATGTCGACAGCGCAGATGATGGATTGGGCAGCCTCAAGCGACATTGCTGTGTTTCCGTCCAAGTTCGAGATGGACACGTTTCTGATGGCGATGGGTGAAGTGATGGCGAGCGGCAATATCCCGATCGCAACGGCGCAGCAGGGCATGCGCCACTTTCAGCACTCTTTCGATTTGTACGCTCCAGGGAGCACCGGATTGGCGGTGCCGCGTTCCTTTCGTGTGGATGACCACGAACTGACGGATGCGGTCTTTGGCGGTTTGCAGGAGGTGCTGCGATTGCTGCGCGAAGACCCTGAGCGCGTCCAGGCTCTCAGAAGCCGGGCGATCGAGGTGGCCACTCAGTTCACCTGGGCGGGCGTGGCGCAGCGCTTTCTGCGAATCTTCCAAGCTTGCCTGGACGGCGCATCTCCGGCGAGAAGCCTTGTGCAGACTCTGCCAAAAGGCAACAACAGCCAGGACACACCGCAGCCGCAGGACCACACCGCGCAGTGGAGCGCGGTGCGTGAAGCGGGGAGCGTCGCGGTACGCTGCCACGCCCCGATGGCGCTCACCGTCGAGGTGGTGTCTGTGGGTACGGCAACGGGAACAAGGCTCGAGCGAACCGGCCCCGGCACCTTTGCCGGCATGCTGCCACACTGGCCCAGTGACGCCATGGTGGTGCTGCTTACGTGGAAGGACGGCAGCGTGGCATGGCAGGAGACGAGAGTGGAAGCAGGCTCGCCGGAGGAGCGGCCTGCCTAAAGGCTGGGCCCGAGTTACACGTCCAGCCGGTTCGCTGCCGCAACGCGGCCATACCACAGAGCTGAATCCTTCAGCGTGCGGGTTTGATCGCGGAAATCGACATACGTCAGACCGTAACGCTGACTGTAGCCATCGGCCCACTCGAAATTATCCAGCAAGGTCCACGCATGATAAGCACGCACCTTGGCACCGTCCGCGAGGGCGCGGGCAAGCTCGGAAAGATAGCTGCGAAAGAATTCGATACGCCGTGTGTCCGGAACATGGCCACCTTCTTTGGCGTATGGTGCGTCGAGATAGCTGCAGCCGCTTTCTGTTAGTTCGATCGTGGGGAAATCGTACTCCCGCGAGATTTGCATGACGAGGTCGTGCATCCCCGGTGGGTACACTTCGAGGCCTGCGTCGGTCAACGGACCTTCTGTCGGCATCTCCGCATGGAACTGCGTCATATTGTCACGGCTGCTTTCGGTGCCCGCGCCATCGAGCTCAGTTTCGGTGCCGAACTGCGCGCTGCCTCCACCTGACCCTGGCCGTACCGCCGAAACGATGCGCCGGGTGTAGTAGTGAAAACCCACCCAGTCCAAAGGAGCCTTCATGATCGCTTCGTCGCCGGGCCGAAAGCCCATCTGTTCGAGAGGCGTTTCCCCGACAAAGGCTTTCGGGTATTCGCCACGCATGGCCGCGTTCAAAAAGAAGATGTTGTTCATGGCGTGGTAGCGAGCGGCCGCGCCTTTATCGGCTTCGCTGTCCGTCTTTGGGTAAGCCGGAGCCATGCCATAGGCGCTGCCTACTGAAGCCTTCGAAGAGGCCGCTTTCAACGCCCGTAGCCCTTGCGATTGTGCAAGGCTGATCGTGTGCGCGGCTCGGAGAAATTGTCCGTAGTCGGCCTTACCTGGAGGAAAGGAGCCTACGCCATAGCCCAGGTAAGCAAAGGTCCACGGCATGTTGAAGGGCGCCCAGATGGTGATACGGTCACCAAGATGCTTAGCGAGGATGCCGGCGTAGTCAGCGAAGTAGTTCGCGAGATCACGGTTGGGCCAGCCGCCTTTTTCTTCGAGAACCTGCGGCAGATCCCAGTGATACATAGTGCAAAAAGGGCGTATCCCGGCTGCCAGAACTGTATCCACCAAACGCGAATAATGATCGAGCCCTTTTGCGTTCGGCTGGCCTGTGCCGGAAGGCTGTATGCGGGGCCAAGAGATCGAAAAACGATAACTCTTCAGATTGAGTCGCTTCACCAGGGCCACATCTTCGCGAAAGCGATGGTAGTCATCGCAGGCGACGTCGGCCGTGGCGCCTCCACGAATCTTGCCCTGGGTATGCGTGAAGCGGTCCCAAATTGACTCGCCTTTGCCGTCCTCGTTCCACGCACCTTCTACTTGGAACGCCGCTGTCGCGATCCCCCACAAAAAATCTGTGGGGAACTGGGCTCCGCGATGAGAGTGATTATTTTGAAGGCGTGGCGGCAGCGTCGGTGAAGCCCCGAAAACGCGATCAGAAAGAGCAAGGGAAGCTGAAGCAACAGAAGAACGCAAAAAATCTCGACGTTTCATGATCACCTTGGAAACAGAGCTCAGTCGAACGGGGATCTTGCCCCGAAAGCAGTGTAGTCGCCTTTCGATTGAATTTGCCTCCTGTCGTCTGCCCCGCTACTCTTTTGCGCCGGTACCCCTTACAGTGCTAGTTGGTTTATGGATAGCTGAAATACTTTCTCAGGGGTTGAGCGGCTACACTGGGCAGCATGAGCCATGTAGGGTAGGAAGC
>CAXTRN010000134.1:0-10304 GCA_964246645.1 uncultured Acidobacteriaceae bacterium | reverse complement strand
AAGTATGGGTTGAAGGGGGTGTTATCTACCCTGGTTCCTGTCGCTCGGCCGACCTCTTGACACCGTTGGAGTGCTGAGCCGATGGGGTGATGCAGCATGGATACGCTTACAACAGTGCACTAAATAGGGAAACTTAATTAAGCCAAGTGCTTAATTAAGTTTTAGACGGTTTTCTTAATTAAGGGGGTACGATGCAGGTGTGGACAAAGCGGAAACGACCCGAGTTGGCCGGTATATAGAAACGGCGGTTGGCGGTGAACTTGTACGTGCCTATGTACCCACGCCGCTTCCTCCTGAACCTTCCATTGATTTAGTCCCTCTCGTAATCGGTCTCGTTGCGGCGGAACGGGCTTTAGGACGCCTGGATGGCATCTCTGTTTTGCTGCCTTCGCATGAGCTGTTTTTGTACATGTATGTGCGCAAAGAGGCTGTTTTATCGTCACAAATCGAGGGAACGCAATCGACCCTGACCGATCTGCTACGTTTCGAGGCCGGTAACGAGGCGCGTCCCGGCGAGCCGCTGGACGATGTCCGGGAGGTGTCCAATTATGTGGATGCGTTGATGTTCGGTATGGAGCGGATGCATGCTTTGCCCATTTCCCTTCGACTCATCCGTGAGATGCATGCCCGGCTCCTGAACAGCGGTAGGGGCGCGGGCAAAGATCCAGGGGAGTTTCGGCGTTCCCAGAACTGGATTGGAGGTACGCGGCCGGGCAATGCGCTTTATGTACCGCCGCCGGTGAACGAACTGGGAAAGGCTCTCCATGCCTTTGAAATTTTCTTGCACGAAGAAGCTTCGGGTCTGCCGCCACTGATCAAAGCGGGGTTGCTCCATGTGCAGTTTGAGACGATCCATCCATTTTTGGACGGAAACGGTAGGCTTGGGCGACTTCTGATCACCTTGTACCTGTGCAAGGAAGGTGTGCTGCGCTTACCGTTGCTGTATCTCAGTCTTTACCTGAAAACACATCGACCCTCGTATTACCAATTGTTGCAGGACGTCCGGAGAGAGGGTGCCTGGGAAGCGTGGCTCCGGTTTTTTCTGGAAGGCGCTGCGGAAACAGCGAATGGGGCATTTGAGACAGCCAATCGCATCGTGGCGCTTTTTAAACAGGATCGCGAACGCATTGCAGCCACGGGTGCCCGGGCAGGCTCTGTGCTTCGCGTGCACGAAGCCCTGCAAAGATTCCCACTGGCGAATGCCAATCGCCTTGGGACGGAAACCGGGCTGAGCGTGCCAACGGTCAATGTGGCTTTAAGCGATCTGGAGCGGCTTGGGATCATCACAGAAGTCTCCGGACGCAAGCGTGACCGGCTATTCAGCTACAAGGCATATTTGGACATCCTGAGCGAAGGAACGATACCGTTGCCTCCTGTAAGGTGAGGGAACGTGGATCGATGCCGTTACAATCGGCAGATCAACAGTTCGCGTTCATAGATCATCTCGGACGGCAGATGGCTGTGCAGCTGGATGAAAAGTCGTTCGTGGCCCATGGCTTCTTCTTTCCATTGTTCGCGATCCACGGATTCAAGCGTGTCGAAGGTGGATTGCGGCAGGGCGAGGCCGTCCCAGCACAGGTCTTGGTAGTGTGGGGTCCAGCCGATCGGTGTTTCCCGCGCGGCGACGCGGCCGTGAATGCGGTCGATGATCCATCGAAGTACGCGCAGATTTTCGCCGAAGCCCGGCCATAGGAAACGGCCGTCCGCATCTTTGCGAAACCAGTTGACGCAGAAGATGAGCGGCGTCGTTTGCAGGTCGCGGCCCATTTGCAGCCAGTGGCGAAAGTAATCGCCCATGTTGTAGCCGCAAAAAGGCAGCATGGCCATAGGGTCGCGGCGAACGAAACCGACCGCGCCGGCGGCGGCCGCAGTGGTTTCCGAGCCGATGGTCGCACCGGCATACACCCCGGCGGACCAGTTGAACGCCTGGTACACGAGCGGCAGGGTAGAGGGCCGACGGCCGCCAAAGAGAAAGGCGCGAATCGGGACGCCTTCGGGCGACTCCCACGCAGGATCGATGGACGGGCACTGGGCAGCAGGGGCAGTGAAGCGGCCGTTAGGGTGCGCGGCGGGCTCCGGGCTGTCGAGCGTCCAGTGGTTGCCGCGCCAGTCGAGCATCGTCAAGCCTGAGCCTGAGTCAATGGGCGGATGCTCGGTCATGCCTTCCCACCAAACGCCCTCGGGCACGCCGTCGCGCACAGTCAGCGCTACATTGGTGAAGATCGTATTGCGGCTGAGCGTCGCCATGGCGTTGGGATTGGTCTTGGCGCTGGTGCCCGGTGCGACCCCGAAGAAGCCGGTTTCCGGGTTGAGGGCGCGCAACTGGCCGTTCGCGTCCGGTTTGATCCAGGCAATATCGTCGCCGACGGTCCACACCTTCCAGCCCGCAAAGCCCGCCGGGGGGATGAGCATCGCCAGATTGGTCTTGCCGCAGGCGGAAGGGAACGCAGCGGCGAGATAGGTTTTTTCGGTGTGGCCCTGGGCATCGGGCGGCGTTTCCACGCCGACGATGAGCATGTGCTCGGCCATCCAACCCTCGTCCCGGGCGATGTTGGACGCAATGCGGAGAGCGAAGCATTTTTTTCCAAGCAGCGCGTTGCCGCCGTACCCGGAACCGTAGCTCCAGATTTCACGGGTTTCGGGAAAATGGACGATGTATTTCGTATCGTTGGTGGGCCAGGGCACATCGCGTTCGCCGGGTGCGAGCGGGGCACCGACCGAATGCATGCAGGGCACCACTCGCTTCAGGTCTTTATCGATTTCGGCCAGCACCGGGGCGCCGATGCGGCACATAATGCGCATATTCACCACGGCGTAGGCGCTGTCGGTCAGTTGCACGCCGATCTGCGACATGGGGCTGCCGACCGGTCCCATGGAAAAAGGCAGCACATACAGGGTGCGGCCCCGCATGCACCCCCGAAAGAGCGCCTTGAGTTTACGGCGCATGGTGAACGGGTCTTCCCAGTTATTTGTGGGCCCGGCGGTGTCCCGGCTCAGCGAACAAACGAAGGTGCGATCTTCCACGCGAGCGACATCGTTGGGCGCCGAACGGGCGTAAAAGCAACCTGGCCAAAGCTGCGGGTCGAGCCGTGTGAACGTGCCGGCCTCAACAAGCTCATCGCAAAGCCGGTCATACTCAGCCTGTGAGCCGTCAACCCAGTGGATGCGGTCGGGCTGGCACAGTTCGGCCATCTTTTCGACCCAGCGGATGAGGTGCTTGTTGGTGGTGGGAACGCGGGATGGCATTTCGGCCGCGGAAACAGGAGCAGGGGGGATGAAGATCGTGGCGGAGGGCATGGGTTCGAGGCGCTTGACGCAGCAGTACCAAGAGTACTGCCTCCGAAGCGGTCCTGGCTGCCGTCTTGGCTGCGGTCTTGGCTGCGGTCTTGGCTGCAAGGGAACATTGTCGGCGAACCATTAGCGAGTTTGGGTGAGGACAGAGGTGCGGAGAGTGATGGCAATGGGACCTTCGGCCGCGACGCTGACCGGGGTCCCGTGCAGCAAATACGGCATCATCGCCCCGACATCCGCCCAGGGAAGCAACCATCCATCACGGATTGCGAGAAGGATGTAGTTGCCGGGAACGACATTGAGAAAGGTAAAGCTGCCATCCAGATCGCTTTGGTCGAAACGGAACAGGTCTTTGCTCGTGTCTCCGCTGGCCGGCACGAGTTCCATCAGGCAACCGGCCGCCGGCTTTCCGTCCTGTTGAGCGAAGCCGTCCATGTGGATGTGTTGGAGTACAAGGGTTGCCTGGGCATGCAGGGGCGCGTTGCCGGTAACGTGAATCGTATTTCCCGGCGCTGGACGGTCTTCCACTTGTATGGAGATTGCAGGAATCCAGCCGTTCTCGGCAAAGACCTGCAGACGGTAGTCGCCGGGCGGCACCTGCTCGAATGTCACGACGCCCTTCCCAGTACTCGCCGCCACATATTTTCCTGCCAAAGACGGCTGGCCGAAACTCTTGCCGAGGCTTGGAAAGAGCTGAGCATGCAAGTTCGCGGGCAGCGGACCATTGTTTACCGTATGTAGCGAAACCGAAACCGAAACAGAAACCATGGGTTGCGACCTCGGCATGCTGATTGTGCCGGACCCGCTCGAAAGGTCTACATGCATTGCAGGGCCCAAAAGATCATTGGATTGAACAAGCAAATCGTACTGGCCGGGTACGATGCCGGAAAGTCGCAGCGTACCGGCAGACATGCTGCCCAGCCGAAGGGGAACCCTTTGCGGCTCACCGAAAACAAGGGCGGTCAGCTGCGGGAAAGGTTGATTGGACCCGCTTTCGGTCGATAAGGAGAGGGTAAGTGTAACGGCATGCTCGGCCACCATCTGCATGTCGGCTGTGATCGTTTCCCCAGCGTGCAGGTCCAGGGGTGAAGCCTCCGTGGAACGCAGGGCATGGGGATAAAAGATGCGTGGATAGGCCACATCCAGGGCTGGATCGACAGCGGTACGGTACAGCATATTTGTGTTTTCCGCCTCGACCTCGGGGGCGATGGCGTACCAGGGGGTGCCCAGCGCGGAAATGAAATACTTACCGGGAGGAAGGGAATCGAAGCTGTATCTGCCGTCGTCTTCGGTCGTCGCGGATTGAAGAAGCAGAACCCGACCGGCGGTTGTGGTGAAGTCCGAGCGGTAAAGGGTGACCTGTGCCTGTGCCACCGGATCTCCCATGCCGTCGAGCAAGCGGCCGGTGATCGCGGCCTCCGGGGTCAGGCGGAGGTCCAACGAGGTGGTCTCCAAACCTTTGCCGATAACCACGGCGCTCCAGAACTGCCCATGCTGCCACAGGTGCGTGGTGAGATACCCTGGAGCTTGCCCGAGAAGGTTGTACCGGCCTGGAGGCACCGGATCGAAGTGGAAGCTGCCGTCTTCTCCGGTTTGCGTTCCGGCGATCGTGGTTTCGCCCTTGTTCTGCGCTTCTTGGCGAAACAGGGTCACGGTCGCATGCGGCAAGGGGTGGCCATCGAGGGCGCTAAGGACCTTTCCAGCAATCGGTTCACCCGGACCTTTTTGCACCTGGTCCCTTTGCGGTTGCGATACCGTTTGGCTAGGTGGGGTATCAGGCTGTTGGGCTGTCGAGAACACGGAAAGGACGGTACACACGACGGCGACACAGGAAAATACGGTAGATAGGTCATGCTTCATGGGCCTTCTCCTGCTGCATCCACCTCCGCAGCGGAAAGCAAAGGCACATCCGCTGTGACCTGCTGGCCCGGCGTTACTGTAACAAGGGTGCCGTGCTTGGCATACGCACCGATGGCCTCCGAATCGCGGTACGGAAGAGTTTCGGGTTGTGTGGTAATGGCGATCAGCCGATACACACCGGCCGCGACACCGGAAACGTTGAAATCCTCGTTTACCCCCATGGAGAAATGCATAAAGACTCCGGTATCGCCGGTAGGAATCAAAACGCCGAACACGGGCGCGAACGAAGGACCGTGTGCGATGACTTTGCCGGTAATGGTGCCGCTATCGTCCCGCAACGTAATGTCGATTGGGTCAGCGGTTCCATCCGCGTTGGTGGTGAGTGGGGCATGCAGCAGATCAACACTGCCGCTGCGCATGCCGGCGACATAGCCTTCCCCTGCGTAGGCGGTTGCCATGTATTGGCCAGGTTGTACGTTTTGTATAGAGAACTCGCTAGCTGTACCGGGATGCAGATGCCCGCTCGTCCATCCGCCACCCGTACCCAGGCCACGCAGGTTGACTTGAAGGTTGGGCACCGGAGCTCCTGCGGCATGCTGCAGCTCTGCGTGCACACGGACCTGAACGGTGCCGGCCGGCGCTAATGCGACAGGGTTTACGCGCACAGGTTTCCCGGCTACATGCACCGATGCGAGCGTAAAGGTGGAATCGCCGTAGTTGCCGAGGCGCAGCGTGTAATTGCCTTCCGGTAACCAGCCCTCCACGGCGCTATCGCGCGCATTGTATCCAAGTCCCAGCGTGTCATAGGTGTCCTTTTGGGATGCTTCGACCACATGGACCTGAATGAAAGGAGTGCTTCCTGCCACAATAGCAACCGGGACAGTGACGGGGTAGTACGGGGCAGGATGCAGATGCAGTTCCGTCGGGGCTGTCTCCCCAGGGTGCAGGTGCAGCCGCGTTGCTGCCCCGAAGCTGGAAACATCGCCCAAAAACACGGGTGGATACTCACGGGTTACGGTAGTGGGACTCCAACTCGGTTGCGGCTGCCGGCCGCGCCACTCGGCACTCACAACGGTATATGTGCCGGGACGCAGGTGCGTGAAGTGGAACTCGCCGAGGCTGTCGGTTGCTCGTTGGCTGCTTACCTTCCATTGGGGAAAGCCGTCCTGCACCTCATGTCGCAACAAAACCACGTTCACGCCCCGGGGCGCGGCAGCATCGTCGTCAGCCGTTACCCGGCCGACAATGCTGCCGCTGGGCATGAGCTTGATTACCAGCGTTTGCGTGGGAAGGGTCTCATCCAGCGGCAAACTTATGGGCTGGTCGAGATCGAGATAGCCCGGCTTTTGTGCTTGCAACATCAGCGGCGCGTCGAAAAGGGGACGTGGGCCTGATGAGACCGTAGCGGATGACCCGGGTTGCACCGTCCTCGGTACGCGTATTGTCAGTGCGAAGTGCCCGTCACTGTCCGTCATGGTGGCCAGCCGATGGTCGGGGGAGGTGACAAGGACGTGAGGGATTTGCTTGCCGGAAACACCGTCCAGCACGCTGCCATGCACCGGATATACGGCATCTTCCACCGCACCGGAGGCTTGCGCATGGCTTGCCAATTCCTGGCACCCCAGCCACTGGCACAACAGAAAAACAACGGCGACACAACGCGAAAGCGAAGGAGTCACGACCCCGCCTCATCCATGCTTTATGGAAGGCACGGCGATCGTACCGGACCGCCGGGAATTCCGCTAAGTGTAGCAAATCGCGAGGTGCCGCCATGAGCACTGCGCAGCGGTTCCGTCGGAAACGACGCTTAGGCATCCCGGCAGCGGCTCTGGCCCTCACACGGGTGATAATAAAGTCCGGTCTTGCCGGGGAGAACGCATAGACTGCTCCTGCCCGCTGCCGCTTTCACGCAGGAGGGGGAGTTCCATGGAGTTTCATATTGCGAGGTCGCTTCGAAACAGGCTCGGCCTCGAAGACCTCTTGTTCAGCTACACCGGCAATGTGGTCTTTGCCAACATCGCCGGAAGCCGCAAGCTGGCGCTGGGGCTGAATGCCGTGCGCGCGGAAGACAATGGCGGCGTGCCCGACCCGCAACCGCAGGTGAACGCAGGCGCGCTGTTCGCCATGGGCCTGATCGACGAGCTAAGCCATGCGATGGTCGCCCGTTATCGGCAGGAAACCGATCCGGCGGTGCTCACCGAGGCCCTTGGGTGGTTTGCGGCGCAGACCGGTGCAGACGGGATCAATACGCTGTTGCGTGTCTTTACTGAGCGCTTTCCGAACTCGGACATTTATGCCGGCGAACTCACGGCGGAAGAGTGGTTGGAAGGAACCACCGATGGCGTATCAAACCGCGAGGCGGCACTGGAAGAGCTCCTGCTGCTTTATCTGGCGAATCAGAATCCAGCCTTTGCAGCCTTTCGCGAGCTGTTCGACGATGACGGGCTTCTGCAAACAACGGTTTACAAAGAAGTCGCAGCGGAGTTGCCTGCCTTTTTTGCCACGCGGCCCCCGGTAACGCCGGAGGTGGGCTCGCTGCTGGAAGCGCTGCAAGCGCCGATGCGCGCGAACCCGGAATCGCTGACGGCACAGCTCGACTACATCCGTGAGCACTGGGCGCCCTACATCGACGCGGATTTGAAGCAGATTCTGCTGGCAATCGACACGGTGAAAGAAGAAGACATCGCGATCTGGATGCGGTTCAATCCACCGGGGCCGAATGTTTATCGTCACGGTGCGCCGGGCTTTGGCGGCGAAGGCTTTGCGGGTGATGAATACATCGGCTTCGAGGATGCGTTTGAGACCGGGCCGGACGGCGTGCGGCGATTGCGGCCAGGAGCACGTGGGTACGCGAGCGACTACCAGGCCCCGCTCGATGAGTACGAGGCTTTTTCGGCAGACCAGGCATGGATGCCGACCGTGGTGATGATGGCCAAGAGCACGTACGTGTGGCTCGAACAGCTGAGCCGCAAGTACGGCCGGCACATTCACAAGCTCGACCAGATCCCCGACGAGGAACTGCGGCTGCTAGTCGACCGCGGCATGACGGCGCTTTGGCTCATCGGCCTGTGGGAGCGCTCTGTGGCATCGCAGCGGATCAAGCATCTGCGTGGGCAAAGCGATGCAGTCGCTTCGGCGTACTCGCTCAAGGAATACAACATCGCGGAAGATCTGGGCGGCAATGCGGCCTACATCAATTTGCGCGATCGCGCCGCGCGCTTCGGCTTGCGGCTGGCGAGCGACATGGTGCCGAACCACATGGGCATCGATTCCCCATGGGTGATCGAGCACCCGGACTGGTTCGTGTTTCGGCACGAAAGCCCGTATCCGGCTTACACCTTTAATGGACCCGATCTTAGCCCGGATTCGCGCGTCGAGATCAAGATCGACGACCATTATTACGATCAAACGGATGCAGCGGTGGCTTTCCGTGTCCGCTACAACGCCAGCGGCGAAACACGCTACATCTACCACGGCAACGACGGTACCACCTTCGCCTGGAACGACACGGCGCAGCTCGATTACTCCAAAACCTATGTGCGCGAACAGGTCATGCAGGCCATTTTGCACGTGGCGCGCATGTTCCCGATCATCCGCTTCGATGCCGCGATGGTATTGGCCAAACGGCATGTACAGCGGCTGTGGTTTCCGTTGCCCGGTGTGGGTGGGTCCATTCCGTCGCGCGCGGAAAATGCGATGAGCGACGAGGAGTTCAATGCCCTGATGCCGGCGGAGTTCTGGCGTGAGGTCGTTGACCGTGTGGCGGTTGAGGTGCCGGGAACCCTGCTGCTGGCGGAAGCGTTCTGGCTGCTGGAAGGCTATTTTGTGCGTACGCTCGGCATGCACCGGGTATATAACTCGGCGTTTATGAACATGCTGCGCGATGAGGAAAATGCCAAATACCGCAGCTATCTGAAAAAAACGATTGAGTTCGATCCGGACATCCTGAAGCGCTATGTCAATTTCATGTCGAATCCGGATGAACGCACGACGATCGACCAGTTCGGCTCAGGGGACAAGTGCTTTGGCGTAGCGACCATGCTGGCAACGCTGCCCGGGCTGCCCATGTTTGGTCACGGACAGATCGAAGGCTACACGGAGCGCTACGGCATGGAGTTCAAGATGCCGCGCATGACGGAATGGCCGGACGAGCTTCTGGTCGCGCGGCACAACGCCGAGATCGCGCCGCTGCTGAAAAAACGCTACATCTTCGCGGAAAGCGCGAACTTTGTCTTGTATGACTTTTGGACCGGCTATGGCGTGAACGAAAACGTGTTTGCCTATTCCAACCGCTCAGGGGACGAAGGTTCCGTTGTGCTTTACAACAACGCCTACGTGAGCACGAGCGGCACCATCAAAGTGTCTGCGGCGTCCATGGATAAGGGTTCGGGCGAACTGCGGCAACGCACCTTGAGTGAAGGGTTGGCGCTGCCCGATGCAGGAGATAGGGTCGTGGCCTTTCGCGATCGCACCCGGGGACTGGAGTTTCTGCGCCGCGCGGCGGACCTGCGGGACAATGGGCTGACGATCGAGCTGCGGGGCTACCAATGCGCGGTTCTGCTGGATTGGCGGTCGTTGCACGCTACCACCGAGCAGCCCTGGGACCGGCTGTGCGATGCGCTGAATGGTGCCGGCGTGCCCAACGTACATGAGGCACTGAGCAAGCTGCGCTTTCAGCCCTTGCATGCCGCGCTGCGGCGGGCGCTCAGCCGGGAACAAGTCGAGGCGTTTGACGCGGCGTCCACGAATCGGTTGGCCAGTACAGAAGGAATTGCCGCGGTCGTGCCGGCGCCAGAGCCCCTCGCTGAGGCTGAAGCCAACGGGCAAGGACCAGTTGTCGCGGATCGTGCGGTCTTTTCACCGACAAACGGCCTGGCGGCAACGGGCGCGCACACGCGGGAAAAGGTTTCTGTGCGAACCGCGGAGGCAACGTCGCTTCCTGAACTCGCCGCGTTTTTCGAGCGCGCGAATGAGTTCTATTGGCGTATGACCGAGGTTCTGTCCGAAGCGCAATTAGCGGAGCTTGCTCCGGATACGCAGGCGGGCGCGGCGGCATACCGGCACAGGTTGCAACAGCTTGCCGAGGCGGCTGTGGCGTTGCCGGGGGTTGCCCGCGGGTTTTCGACGGGGTGGCCATCGGCGGTGGCCGGGGT
>CAXTRN010000133.1:0-10444 GCA_964246645.1 uncultured Acidobacteriaceae bacterium | reverse complement strand
GGATGGTGGCTTGCGGGTCTTCGGGCTCGGGAGAGGTCTGGAGGTGTTCGCGGGTGAGGCCGGCGGTGAGCAGCCGAAAGGCGTCGTCGGGGGTGTCCGCGAACTGAAAAAGGTCCTTGTCTTTGGAGGCGATGGCTCCTTTTTCGGCGAGAAAGTCGATATTGATCACATTTTTCCAGTATGCCGAGCCGTACAGGATGACCGTGATCTTTTTGGCGAGTTTGCCGGTCTGGTCGAGGGTAAGCAGCTCGAAAAGTTCGTCGAGCGTGCCAAAGCCGCCCGGAAAGACGACCAGGGCTTTCGCAAGATAGGCAAACCAGTATTTACGCATGAAGAAGTAGTGGAAGTTGAAGTTGAGCGCCGGGGTGATGTAGCGGTTCGGCACCTGTTCGAAAGGAAGGACGATGTTGAGGCCAATGGTTTTTGCCCCGGCTTCCCACGCACCGCGGTTGGCGGCCTCCATGATACCGGGACCGCCGCCGGAGGTGATGACGAAGCGGTGACGGCGACCGGGCAGCTTTTTGGCCCAGGCAGCCATGTCGCGCGCGAGGGTGCGGGCGTCCTCGTAATATTGCGCCATTTCAACGGCGGCTTCGGCGCGTTTGCGTTTAAGGTCTGTGGTTTGGGCGTCGAAGAGCTCGTGGCCACGGGCGGGCTGCTCTTCGGCGGGCGCGGGCTCTTCGGAGCCGGTGTTGGCGAGCAGTTCGAGCTGTTGGTGTGCCTCGTCGAGCGCACGGAAGCGGGCCGAGCCGAAAAAGACAACCGTGTCCTGGATGCGTTCGCGGCGAAAGCGCGCGATGGGTTCGGAGTACTCGGCGAGGATGCGCAGAAAGCGGCCGTCGGGCGAGTTGAGAAAGTCGGGGTTGGTATAGGCGAGCGGGGCGGCGGGCAGGGGCTCGGGTTGTGTGGTTTCGTCAAACATCGTTGCCGAAGCATACCGCGTACGCGTGGTATCCCGGTAAATTACCGGCAATTTCCCTGATACTGTGGCGTCGGAGATTGTTGAGGATGACAATTTTCCTGAGGAAAACTGGCGCAAACGGGTTTACCGCTGCTCTATACCTTCACGGCCTTCAGGCGAACTGCCTTAGCGTCGGAGATCGCGATAATGGAGCAGTTCGCTGATGCCGATCCAAAGGTCCAGCAGTCCGATACCGCTGAGCAGGCCGCGCACCCAGCCACGCAAAAGCCAGTTGGAGGCCGCTGGATGGCCGAGGATCCAGCCGTTGCCGTCCCAATAGCGAGGCGACCAGGGAAGCACAGCCATGAGGCCGCCGATGTACAGGCAAAAAATGACCAGCATGGCCAGGCTGAGCCGCTGCAGCCAAACGGGCGCGAGGTCCGATCCGCTTTTGCCCGCAGCCGATCCGGCCGCAGGCGCCGCGGGCGTTTCGGGAAACAACTCGCCTTGAGGCGCAACTGGCATCTTCTTCACGTTATCAGCCGGGCGCGGTTTGCGTCTTTCTGTGCGCGGCGTGGGCGCGGGTTCGGTTTCAGGGTAGCTCTATTCAACGCATGTTTTTCCGTCCGGCGCGTTTGGTTACGGATTGCGGTGGGGGAGGGTTTGGGCGGCCGGTTCGCCGTTTGGGCGTTGAGCAGGGCGGCCGCGCGGTGGTGGACGGCGGCGGCGTGGAAGCTTTCAGCTTCGGCGAGCGTGGACGCATGGGCGGCGGCTAAATCATCCGCGTCGGCTGCCGCGCTTTCGCGCTGCGCGGCGGAGAGTTCCTGGGTGCTGCGCTGCCGGTCGCGAACATCGGCGAGCATGCCTTGTGGCGTGTCGCTTTTCCCGGCGCTCGCCAGGCCGAAATGAAGGTCGTTGCCGATGCCGCTGATCTCGATAGGCAGTTCGATCCCGGCGCCGTTCTTGGAGAGAAAGCGGTCGACGGGCTGCAGCAACAGACCGCGCCAGCCTCCGACCATGGCGGACGCGGTGGCATCGGTGCGGACGCGGCCCTTGAACTCGAAAAGGCGACCGTCGAGCGAATACACGCCTTTGAGCAGCACAAGCGCGCCCGGGAGACTGTAGTGCAGATCGCTGATTTCCATGACGCCGTGCCCAAGCGAGAAGTTTGCGGAAAGCTCGACGCTGGCGGTGGTCGGGAGGGCGGTGTTGCCTGTGAGGTCGTCAGCCCTGCCCTGGGCGCGGAGGCTGAGCGCGTCGATGCGGGCCTGGGTGTTGGGATTGTTGAAGCGCACATGGGCGAGGTGGAAGCTGCCGGTCATTGCCAATCTGTCGGCAACAGAGGCGGCGCCGGAGGCGGAATGGGGCGCGGGGCTGGAGACGGGATTGGGCGCAAGGTGAAGCCGGGCCTGCAGGGTAAGATCGCCGTTCAGCAAGGGCGGGTCGGTTCTTGTGGCGAGCCGTAGAAGATCCTGCATCCGGCCATTGGGGATCGTGACCTGCAGATCGATGTCGTGGCCCTGCCCACGGAGTTTGGTGATGTGTCCACTGGCCAGGATGGCGGAGTCGCCAAGACGGGCGCGGACTGGCTGCAGGTCTGTATTCCCGGTGGTGCCGTCGACGATCGCGTGAAAGTCCGTGCGGAGGGGCAGGGCGTGATTGCTTCTCGGTGCACTCGCGGTTTGCAGGCTGAAGTTGGGGGTGTCTGTGTGTCCGTCGACGATGAGGCGGTCGAGCACGCCCGTGAAGTGCCCTGCGGAGGAAAGTGTGCCGCCGAGACCGTGTATCGTGCCGAGGTCGGCGTGCTGCAGGTTGTACGTGCCGTCCAAGGGCGTGGTCATGAGCGTCGGGCTGGATGTTGGGCCGGGGTCGAAAGCGGTGCTTCGCGTGTGCGCTACGCTCGCCCATGGGCCCAAATGACCTGTGAGGTGCAAGGTGCCGGTGGGTTTCGGGTTGGTGAGTTCGGCGTCAAAGCGCATGGGCTGGTGCGGGCCGACGCTTTCGAGATTGATGTACGCGATGTGAAGGGATAACGGCGGCTTGGGACGGGTATTTGGGTCCGGTGGGTCGGATTCGATGAACAAATTGACCGCCTCACAGCGCAGGTCGTCGATGAGGATGGCGATCTTGCGGCTGTGTTGCGGATCGGAAACATCGGAAGGATCGGTTGGTTGTAAACCCTGCAAAGCGCGCAGCCAGCGAGCGCGTTGTGAGGGTGGGGGAAGGTGCAGTTCCAGCCCGGAAACGCGCACGAGCGCCACATGGGTGGGTTGGCGCAGCAAACTGCGCAGGCCGGTGTGGAAGGAGAATGAGCGCACTGCCAGTATGGGGTACGCCGGTCCGGAAAGCCCGGGGCTCGCGACGGCCGCCACGCGCAGACCCGCGCCTTCGACCTCGATGCCCTTGAGCAAGGAGATGCTGAGGTGATCGAGCTGCACGGGCGCACCGAAGCGGGCGGACAGGGTTTCAATGATGCGGCGGCGCAGGATCGGTTCGGCATTATGCAGAAGGTATTCCGTGCCGAGCGCAAGGGCGAGGCAGATGAGCAGCAAAAAAGCGATGAGCGGCTTCCACCAGCGGCGCCGACGGGTGGGCGGGCAGGCTGCGCCGTCTGCACTGAACTGATCAAGTACGCCGGATGTGCTGGAAACGTGCTTCACCCTGTGTGGCCTCGCTCCTTTGGACGCTACGCCGTGGGGATGGGGTGCGCAGGATGGAGCTGCTTTGCAGTTGCGTAGCGCGATCGCTTAGCTGATGCTCCTCGGCAGCGCAGCCGCATTGCCGGTCGGCCACTACGTGCACGAGGCGCGTCCTCGCGCACGTAGTGCCAGCGGGCTATCGCATGACGTGAAATAAACTGCGAAGCAGGGCGAAGGCCCTGAGGCAAGGACCGGATGCGGGTGCTGGTGGTGGAAGACGAGGCGCGGCTTGCTGAAAACATCGCGGCCGCCCTGCGTGAAGCGTCGAGCTATGCCGTGGATCTTGCCGCGGATGGCGAAGAAGCGCTGCTGCTTTGCCGCCTGCGGAGCTATGACCTTGTGCTGCTGGATTTAATGTTGCCGAAGGTGCCCGGCCAGGAGGTGCTGAAGCGGCTGCGCGCGGCCGATGACGCCACGCCGGTGCTGGTGCTCACGGCGGTGGGTGAAACGCGCAGCACGATCGAGTTGCTGAATCTGGGCGCCGACGACTACCTGACCAAGCCCTTCGATTTGGGGGAGTTGCTGGCGCGTGTGCGGGCGTTGGTCCGGCGCGGCAAAGGGGTGCGGCAAGCGGTGTTGCGCTTTGGCGTGTTGACGCTGAACCCGGCGGAGCAGGTGGTGACCAGTGCCGGCACCGCTGTCGATCTTTCGCCCACGGAATATCGCATTCTCGAATACATGATGCATCGGCCGCGCCACCTGGTTCCCAAGCGGGAACTGTTGGAGCACATGTACGATTTCACCTGGGAACACCATTCAAATGTGATTGAAGCGCATGTGTCGAATCTGCGGCGCAAGCTGCGGGCCACCACAGCGGCGGTGCTGCTGGAAACGGTGCGCGGCCGCGGGTACCGTTTGGCAAACGTGAGCGCGGAAGAGATATGAAACAGGCTTCGTTGACGCGGCGGGCTTTGGGCACGGTGCTGCTCGCGGAACTGTTGTGCGCGTTTGCGTTTTCAGGCACGGCGTTGCTGCATGAGCGACGAAGCCGAGGGCACGCCTTTGATGTGAGTTTGCAAGGGCGCTCCGATTCCTTGCTGGGCGCGGTGCAAGATGCCGAAGACCCGGACGACAATGTCGCTATCGACCCGGCGGAGCTAAGCCTGCCTGCGGCCGATGTGTATGCGGTGTACAACCAGGGTGGCCGTTTATTGGGGGCTTCCGCGCACGCGCCGGCGGCGTTGATTGCGCGCGAAAGTAACGGCTTCAGCACACGGCGCTGGCAGCACCAGCCGTACCGTGTGCTGCAGCGGGAAGCCTTGCGCATCATCGACCGTGAAGAATACGGAGCCAAAGGGTTGCGACGGCCGGTGACGATTGTGTACGCGGCGCGCACGGGGCACCTCTGGCATGAGGTCTTTGAAGCCGCCGAGTTTTATGTGCTGGTGAGCCTCGTTCTGCTGCTGGTCACGACAGGGTGTTTGCTGCTTCTGCTGCGGCAGGTGCTGCGTCCGCTCGAGGGGCTTGCCCTTGCGGCCGGGCAGATTTCAGCGGCGACGCTGCAATTTACCGCACCGCCGGAAGCGTTGCAGTTGCGCGAGCTTGCGCCGCTGGCGGCAGCGCTGGCGGCGGCGATGGACCGCTTGCGCGCGGCCTTTGCGCGGCAACACCGCTTTGTGGGCGACGCGACGCATGAGCTCAAAACCGCGGTCGCGGTGGTGCGTTCGACGGTGCAGTTATTGCTGTTGCGGCCGCGGTCCCCCGAAGAATACCGGGCGGGGTTGGAGCGGGTGCTTGCCGATAACAGCCGTGTGGAGGAGTTGGTAGCGCGCATGTTGTTGCTGGCGCAAATGGAGGAGCCCGCAGCGGCAGAGGCGGGTGTCACCGACCTGGCACAAAGCGCGGCGGTGGTGCTGCGGCGGCTGCAAAGCCTGGCGGACGCGCACGGCGTGCTGCTGCAAATGGATGCGTGCGCGCCTGTGCCCGTGCGGCTGGCCCCGGAGCGGGCTGAGGTATTGTTGTCCAATCTTGTGGTGAACGCCGTGCAACACAGCGCGCCGGGCGACACGGTGTGTGTGGCGCTTGCGCGGGAAGCGGACGCAACGGCTGCGTTGACCGTTACGGATCACGGCACCGGCATCGCGCCGGAAGCTTTGCCGCATGTATTTGAGCGGTTTTTTCGGGAAGACAGATCGCGTTCACGGGCAACGGGCGGCGCGGGGTTGGGCCTGGCCATATGCCATGCCGCCGTGGAAGCGGCACACGGTACGATTGCGGTGCACAGTGTGCCGGGGCAGGGCACAACGGTGCGCGTCGTCTTCAGCTTGGCTTAACCTTCTCGCGAGAGGATATGGGTGCGCCGGTGTGCCGGCCTGGAGATGTCATGCGTTTTGCTTTCGCCCACCCGGCCAAACTGGCTTTGACGACGTTGCTTACTTTGTCTTCTGTGGCAGCAGCCGCGCAGCAGCCGTACCATGTGATCGATCGATGGAAGATTGGCGGCACCGGCGGCTGGGATTATCTGTTGGCGGACCCAGGCGCGCACGTTGTGTACCTCACCCATGGACCGCGAGTGGAGGTGATCGACACCAGAACAGGCAAAAGTGTGGGTGCGATTACGGGGCTGAAAGGTACACATGGCGTAGCGCTCGACCCCGATGGCAAGGTTGGCTACATCTCGGATGGTGGCGCCAACGCCGTGGTCGTGTTCGATCGCAAAACCTTTGCGACCCTGGCGAGCATTCCCGCAGGCACAAATCCGGATGGAATGACCTATGAGCCGGTAACGAAAACGGTTTGGGCCTTTAACGGCCGCAGTAAAAATGTCACGGTGATCGACGCGGCTTCGCGGTCCGTGGTGGCGACCATCGACCTGCCCGGGAAACCGGAGTTTCCGCAGCCGGACGGCAAAGGGCATGTGTTCGACAACATCGAAGACAAGAACATGGTCGTAGCGCTTGACGCGAAATCAAAAACGCTGACGGCCAGCTGGGTATTGAGCGATTGCGAATCGCCCTCCGGCATGGCGATCGATCCGGCGCACCACAGACTCTTTTCCGTGTGCGATGGCGGCAAGATGGCGGTGGTCGACACGGAAAGTGGCAAGCAGGTGGGCACGGGCGCCATCGGCGCGGGTCCGGATGCGGCAGGCTACGATGAAAAGCGGCAGCTGGCGTTCAGCTCGAACGGGCAGGACGGCACGCTGAGCGTGGTGGACGCGGCCAATGGGTATAAGACCGTTGCCTCGTTGCCGACGCAAAAGGGTGCACGCACGATGGCGTATGACGAAGCCGCCGACCGCGTGTATCTGGTGAGTGCGGAGTTCGGTGCGCGCCCGGAACCGACCGCAGCGAACCCGCGGCCGCGGCCGGCGATTGTGCCGGACAGCTTTACAGTGCTGGTGGTGGGTCGCTAACGCTGCACATCAGCATGGAAGGTCGTGATGGTAAGGGCATGGCGTAAGCCGTGCCCTTTCTGCTGTCCTTTTCCTTGCGCACAATGGTTCTTCGGATGAGATGTGCGTCGCTTGAAGCGTGCGTCGCTGCGCCGGATTTCCAAACGCGGATTCCCTTCGGGAATGACAAATAGAAGAGCGACGGCATAGATCGCGGGCTAGACCATTTTTACCTGCGGATGTAGATGCAAGCCGCATACCCATGGGCGTTTCCCGCAAAGGAAACGCCGCTGTACCGAGCTTTATCGGAACCACAGCGGCAGGTAAAAAGGTCTATGTCGCCACCACGGGTGCGTGATGCCGTGTCAGCAGGAAGTAAAGCACCGGGGTCACCACCAGGCTCAACAGCATCGAGATCAGCAAGCCGCCGATGACGGCGATGGCCAACGGCTGCAGCATCTGTGACCCCGCTCCGAGCGCCAATGCCAGCGGCAGCATGCCCGTGATTGCGGCGAGAGCTGTCATCAGAATGGGGCGCAAACGGCGTTGTGCGGCCATCAGCATGGCTTCGCGCGCATTTGATCCTTCGGCCCGAAAACGTTCATCGGCATCGAGCAGAAGAATGCCGTTTTTCGCCACGATGCCGATCACCATGATGAGCCCCATGAAGCTGGCCACATTGAACGTGGTGCCTGTAAGCAGCAACGCGCCGACCACACCTGAAATTGAAAGCACGGACGAGGTGAGGATGGCCGTGGGTGCGGCGAAGTTACGAAATTCCGTAAGCAAAACGCCGAAGACGAGCACAAGCGCCATGACCAACACCTGCGCGAGGTCCTTGAACGATTTCTGCTGTTCCTGATAGGTGCCGCCGTATTCCACGCGCACTGTCGGCGGCAGATGCATGCCGGCAACGCGTTGCTGCACTTCTTTGACGGCCGTGCCGAGGTCGGTGCCTTCAAGCCGGCCCGTAACGACGATCAGGCGCTGCAGATTTTCACGGCGGATTTCATTCTGTGGTGGCAGGGGTGTGATGGTCGTCATGGAACCCAGAGAAGCCGTGTGACCGGAGCTTGCGTTGAAGACCGTGTTGCGAATGCTGTCGAGCGATTGCCGCGTTTCATCACCCAGGCGCACGCGCACCGTGTACGGGCGGCCATGGCTGATGACGGGCTGCGTGGTTTCCAGGCCGTCAAGAATGGCTGTGGCGTCTTCGGCAACCTCTTGCGGCGTAAAGCCGAAGTGCGCGGCAAGTTGTGGATCGACCGCGAAGTCGGTGGCTGGACCGCTCAACGTGTTGCTGATGCCGTTCTGCACATCGACCACGCCATGCACCTTTTCGATTTCGCCGGCGACGCGTGGCCCAAGCTCGGTAAGCAGGGCGCTATCGGCGGTGAAAAGCTTGATCTGGATGGGTTCAGGCGCATTGGAAAGATCGCCGATGTTGTCCTGCAGCACCTGGGTGAACTCGACATCGAGCTGCGGGATTTTAGATTTCAACTGTGCGCGTACATCGGCGATGACCTCATCGATGCCGCGGCTGCGCTCCTTCTTGAGCTTGACGGTGATGTCGCCATAGTTGCTTTCCGTGACCGCGGCAAGGCCCAGCTGCAGACCGGTACGGCGGCTCGTGTTGTCGACCTCGGGCGTGTGTTCCAGCACCTTCTGCACGCCTGCCAGCACGTTGTTGGTGGAATCGATGGAACTGCCGGGAGGCATAATGTAGTCGAGGATAAATGCGCCTTCATCCATCTCCGGCAGCAGATCCGAGCCGAGCCCGCGATACGCGAAAAAGCTGCCTGCGACCAGGAGCAAGCACATCAGCCCCAGCCACAGTGGCTTCCCAAGCGCCCATGTGAGTACCCGATGGTGCGCGCCAATGATGCGCGTCATCATCGGGCCGGTGTCGTGATGCCTGGCGCGAGAAGCGGACATTGCAGCAGCCGAGGAAGACTCTGCAGAAGATCCCGCCTCGGCGGGTTTCAGCAGCACAAGCGCAAGGCCGGGCGTCCAGGTAACGGCCAATAGCAGCGACGTGAGCAACGAAACGGCCATGGTGATGGCGAGCGCACGAAAGAAGCTGCCGGTAACGCCGGTTACGGCAATGAGCGGCAGAAACACGACAACAGGGGTGATCGTGGAACCGATGAGCGGCCGCGAGATTTCGTGCAACGCTTCGCGCACGGCATCGACGCGGCCCTCGCCGGCATCGCGGTGGAGCACAATGTTTTCGACAACAACAATCGCATCGTCGATGACGAGGCCGATTGCGGCGGCGAGCCCGCCGAGGGTCATCAGGTTGAAGCTTTCGCCGATGGTCCACAGCACCAGGACCGTGATCGCGACGGTGACCGGAATGACCAGCCCGGCGATGAGCGAAGAGCGCCAATCACGGAGAAAAAGAAACAGGATGATGCACGCGAGCACAAGGCCGATGAAAATAGCGTCGCGCACGCTGCTGATGCTTTCACGCACGATCTGTGACTGATCGTAGAAGGGCGCAAGCCTGACACCCCTGGGCAGCTTCGCCTGCAACTGCGCGACCTCGGCCGCGACACCGTTCGCAACCGCGACCGTGTTGCTGGAAGGTTGCCGTGTGATGTTGAGCAGCACCGCAGGCTGATTATTGGCGGCCACATAGGTGTACACCGGCTTGAAGGAAGGCTCGACGGTGGCGATGTCGCCGACGCGCACCGGCGCGCCGTTTGCGGTGGTTTTCACTGTGAGCTGCTTCAACCCTGCAAGGTCATGCGCCTGCGCACCGACCAGCGCCAGAACGAGCTGATGATTTTCCTGATACAGGCCGGGCGAATCGATGATGTTGGAGCTGCCGATAGCGTTCGTGAGGTCAAGAATCGTAACGCCTGCGGCTTGCAACCGCGCCAGATTCGGAATCACGTGGAACTCAGGAATTTGGCCGCCCTGCACGGTAACGGTGCTGACGCCGTCCACGCGATTGAGCGGCGGTTGCAACGTGTAGGTTGCAAGCTGCCACAGGTCTGTTTGCGATACGGTGTTCGAAGTGAGCGCATAGCCGAGAATCGGAAAGGTGGCGAAGGTGAGTCGATTGGTGGTGATCTTTGCGGTCGCGGGCAGCGATTGTTGCACACGGCTTACGGCTGAGTTGACCAATTCCAAGGTGCGGAACATATCCGCCGACCAATCGAAAAACAAGGAAACCTCAGCCGAGCCGCGGCTTGTGGTGGAGCGTACGGTTTGCAGGCCGGGAACGCTGTTGACGGCGTCTTCAAGGGGCTTGGTGATGGTGACCTGCATCTGCTCGACAGGCATCACGCCGTTGTCGACACCGATGACCACGCGCGGGAAACTGGTCTCCGGAAAGACAGAGATCGGCGTTTGGAAGAAGGCATAGATGCCGGCGACCGTGAGGGCGACCGCCACGAAAAAGATTGTGTGGATAGGTCGCGAAAGCCAAAAGGGACGTGGCCCGGTGGGAGGATCCGGTGGCGGAGCGAGGCCGGGGATGGGAGCAAGGGCGGCCACTAATCC
>CAXTRN010000132.1:0-10571 GCA_964246645.1 uncultured Acidobacteriaceae bacterium | reverse complement strand
ATGGTGAGCAGTGTGCCGCGCGAAAGCCATTTCAGCTGCTGGCGTTCCAGCGGTTGGGTCTCCTTCCGGTAACGCATGGCAAAGACGGCGGCAGCGAACACATAGAAGAGTGCGAGATAGGTGAAGTCGATCTGGTCAAGCCGGTGCATGAGCAAACCGGTGACGGACCAGTGCGTCAAGGAGCGGTAACGTAACCAAACCAGAGCCGCGCCCGGCAGGTAGACCGCCGAATACAGCCAGCGACGGGAGTGACGGCGAGGGGAACCGCCCGT
Organism: uncultured Acidobacteriaceae bacterium; assembly: GCA_964246645.1. Classification (GTDB taxonomy): domain Bacteria; phylum Acidobacteriota; class Terriglobia; order Terriglobales; family Acidobacteriaceae; genus Granulicella. The sequence goes on along the minus strand of CAXTRN010000132.1, from coordinate 10,299 downwards.
AAAGCTCAGCGCAAAATGGAGAAACAGCGCCGGTTGCAGGGCACGCGCGACGATGTTGCCGGTGAGAATCGTTCGGTCCAGCGCGTCGAAGACCCCCGTGTAATGAAAGCCGTAAAGAATGAAGGAGGTCAGGCAAAAGACGAAGAAGTGTGTGGACTGGGGCGCGGTCCAGCGCCGAAAGAGCACGTACAGCCCGATGGCGAGGTACACCAGCGCAATGACCCGAAGAACCTGAAAATCTGTGCGATCCGCCGGCTCCAGGTACACCCCGATCTCCAACTGAGCGGGATGTGCGGGAACAGCCCGCCCGGGAGCCGATCGCAAAAGGGTGTAGGTGGCGTGCGACCAGACACCGCTTTGCACGATCGCGCGTTCGGCGGATGCAAGCCGGGCGGTCGGCGCCTCGTTAATCGCGGTGAGCACGTCGCCGGCGCGAATGCCTGCACGCGCGGCCGGGGTATCGACGGGGACGATGACCGCGCGGAGACCCCCGAGGGTTTCGGTCCAGGTGACCCCGTCGGTCGGCGTCTCAAAGCCAGTCTCCTGCATGAGATTAGCGACAGCCAGCGCGATTGCCGCAAGGGTAAGCACGGCCAGAAGCACAGCTACCAGCCGGGTTTGGGCAGAAGTCTTCATGTACCGCATTCATGTACTGCGTTGGTGTACTGCAACGGAACGCTTCGTCTGTTGTTTTACGTCCTCTATGCTGACTGCAAGTGAAGGGCCAAACACAGATCCCGTTACTAAACGGAGTCCTCATGAGAATAGCGGGAAGTGCTGCATGAAACCATACGGGTCTTCCATTTTGCGTACTTATATCGTGTGCAAATCTGCACATAGGTCTGTATGCACATCCGCACACATCCAGGAGCGTTCCATTCAGCAGCCTTCCATTCAGCAGCCTTCCCAAAAAGATGGCACCTTATAGGTGTCAGGTCGCTTGACCTGCCGCTGCGCCCTCCTGTGAACTGAAAGGGTGATGGCCAACCAACTTCCCGATGACGAACCCTTCCAAGTGTCCAACTGGCTTGCGCGGGATGCCGAGGTTCTGCTGCCGGTGTATGCCCGTTTTCCCGTGGTGATGGAGCGCGGCGAAGGCGTGTATCTTTTTGACGCCGCCGGCAAACGCTATCTCGACCTGATGGCCGGGTTGGGGGTCAATGCGTTGGGGCACGCGCATCCACGTTTGGTAGCCGCCATGGCCGAGCAGGCTGCTCGGTTGGTTCATCTTTCCCCGCAGTACAGCAATCGGTTTCCGATTGAACTCGCGGAACGCTTGTGTGCGCTTTCCGGCATGAAGGGCGTGTTCTTTTCCACGGGTGGATCAGAGGCAGTGGAAGGCGCGCTCAAACTCGCACGCACGCATGCGCGGCAGAACTTCGGTGACGAGAAACGCGAGATCGTCGCGCTGCGGCAGTCCTACCATGGCCGCACGTATGGTTCACTTTCAGTCACCGGCCAGGATCGCTACCGCGTGGATTTCGGCCCCGGCATCCCGCACGTGCACTTTGTGGAGCGGAATCGCCTCGATCAACTGCGGACGGCGGTCCATGCAAACACAGCCGCCATTCTTCTCGAGCCCATCCTGGGGGAGGGGGGCGTGCACGTGCTTTCGCGGGAGTTTCTGGTGGAGGCCCGCCGCCTCGCCGATCACTATGGAGCGCTGCTGCTCTTCGATGAAATTCAGACGGGGCTGGGCCGCACGGGGGACTGGTTTGCCTATACGCAATCGGGAGTGCAGCCGGATATGCTGCTGCTCGGCAAGCCCCTCGGCGGCGGTCTGCCGCTGAGCGCATTGCTCGTCGATGACGACCTGTTCCATTCCTTCGGCCTTGCCAAACACGGCAGCACACTGGGCGGCAGTCCTTTCACCTGCCGACTGGGTCTCGAGTTTCTGAAAGTTGTAGAGGACGACGATCTCCTTGTGCACGTGCAGGATACGGGAGATTACCTGAAGCATCGCCTCCAACGCTGCTTGCCAGATAGCAAAGTCATCGCCATTCGCGGACGCGGGCTGATGATCGGTGTTGAGCTGACCGAGCCGGCACGGCCGATTGCCGAGATGGGACTAGCTCATGGCGTCCTGTTCAATTTGGTGCAGGGCAATGTGCTGCGGCTTCTACCCTCGTTTCTGTTGGAGCGACGGCATGTGGACTTTGCGATGGACGTGCTCCAGCGGTACTTCGGCGAGAGCGAGCCTGTGCCGACGTTGCAGGAAACCCCATCTGCTGTTGAAGTCGCTTAATCAGTCGTAAAGGTGAGTTCAGACAGCACGATCGATACACAAACAAGAAGCCCCGGATCGCTCCGGGGCTTACTTTTGCTTTTGCGGCAAAGCCGCGTGTGACCGTCCGCCAAGGACCTAGTACATGCCGTCCATGCCGCCGCCGGGAGCGCCGTGCGAGTGACCCGCCGTTTCCTTTTTCTCCGGGATCTCGGAGATCATGGCTTCGGTGGTGAGCATCAGGCCGGCGATGGATGCTGCGTTCTGCAGGGCAGTGCGCGTCACCTTCGTCGGATCGATGACACCGGCCGCGACCAGGTCCTCGTACTTGCCCGTTCCGGCGTTGTAGCCGAAGTTGGTGTCAGTCGATTCCTGAATCTTGTTGATGACGACCGCGCCTTCTTCGCCCGCGTTGTGAACGATCATGCGCAGCGGCTCTTCCACCGCGCGACGAATGATCTGTGCGCCGATCTTCTCATCGCCCTGCAGCGACTGTACGAGTGCGTCGACAGCCTTGGCCGCACGAATCAGCGCAACGCCGCCGCCCGGGACAATGCCTTCTTCAACGGCCGCACGGGTGGCGTGCATCGCATCTTCGACACGAGCCTTCTTTTCCTTCATCTCGGTTTCGGTTGCAGCACCGACCTTGATGACGGCAACGCCGCCGACCAGCTTGGCGAGCCGCTCCTGGAGCTTCTCACGATCGTAGTCGGAGGTCGTTTTTTCGACCTGCGCGCGAATCTCCTTCACGCGACCCTCGATCTTGGCATCCTGTCCGCCGCCATCGATGATCGTCGAGTTGTCCTTGTCGATGGTCACGCGCTTGGCGGTGCCGAGGTCCTCGATCTTGACGCCCTCAAGCTTGATGCCGAGGTCTTCAGTGATTGCCTTACCGCCGGTGAGTACGGCGATGTCCTCGAGCATGGCTTTGCGACGGTCGCCGAAGCCGGGAGCCTTGACGGCTGCGACGTTCAACGTGCCGCGCAGCTTGTTCACGACGAGGGTAGCGAGCGCTTCACCGTCCACATCCTCGGCGATGATCACCAGCGGCTTCGCTGTGCGGGCGATCTGCTCGAGCAGGGGCAGGAGATCCTTCATCGTGGAGATCTTCTTCTCATAGATGAGGATGTAGGGGTTCTCGAGGGCGGCTTCCATGCGCTCGGCATCGGTCACGAAGTAGGGGCTCAGATAGCCGCGGTCGAACTGCATGCCTTCGACGACATCCAGTTGGGTTTCCATGGTGCGGCTTTCTTCGACGGTGATGACGCCGTCCTTGCCGACCTTTTTCATCGCCGCGGCGATGATGGTGCCGATCTGCTCGTCCGCATTGGCAGAGATGGTGCCGACCTGGGCGATCATGTCGCCGGTGACGGGCTTCGAAAACTCGCTAAGGGCGCCGCCCTGGACAGCGCCGTGCTCATCGCGCTTGCCGATGATGGCCTCGACAGCCTTGTCGATGCCGCGCTTGAGCGCCATCGGGTTCGCACCGGCGGCAACGGTCTTCACGCCCTCGCGGAAGATGGCCTGGGCAAGAACGGTGGCGGTGGTGGTGCCGTCGCCGGCAACGTCGGAGGTCTTGGAGGCGACTTCCTTGACCATCTGCGCGCCCATGTTCTCGAGGCCCTCGGGCAGCTCGATCTCTTTGGCGACGGTGACGCCGTCCTTGGTGATGGTGGGCGAGCCGAACTTCTTCTCGATGACCACGTTACGGCCCTTGGGGCCAAGCGTTACTTTAACCGCGTTCGCGAGCGTGTTTACGCCGCGCAGAATCGCTTGACGCGAATCTTCTCCGTGCAGAATCTGTTTTGCCATGGTAGAGCTCCATTGCAGCGCTGGGCTGCGTTTTCGTTCTGAGTTTTACGATCTGGATAAGGCAGCCTGTGCGAACGGCCCGATTCCAGTGAAGGCGCGCACATCGCCGGGATGTGAGCTCTGGTTGCATCTGCGCTGATTCATGAGCGCCGGTCGGGCGAGCGGCTCACGTGCCACGTGGAACTTGCAGCCCACAATACTTACTGGGCGGTGCTTATTGGGCCAGGACGCCGAGAACTTCTTCTTCCCGCATGATCAGGAAATCGTCGCCGTCGAGCTTGATCTCGGTGCCGGAATATTTGCCGAAGAGCACGGTGTCGCCGGCTTTGACGTCCAGCGGGAATACCTTACCCTCGTCGTTCGACTTACCTTTGCCGACCGAGATGACGGTACCCTGGGAAGGCTTTTCTTTGGCGGAATCAGGGATGATGATGCCGCCGCGCATCGATTCGCCCTCTTCGAGGCGCTGAACGAGGATGCGGTCATGCAACGGCGTGAACTTGCTGGAAGCCATAATGCTGTTCTCCTGGATGCTTTTGTGTATCTCTTGTCTATTTTTGAATCTTTTGTCGCTTGTGGAGCGCTGTTTCTGGTGCGTTGGGACAAACCGCGCAGGCGGAGACCTGTCTTGCTGGCACTCTCCACCACCGATTGCTAATGTAGCGGCTGTAGACAAAGGATGTCAACCTGATTTCGTGAAACCTTAGTGAAATCTGCTCATATTTCCAGAGTGTGACAGAGGAGCGGTTCGTTGTCTGCCTGTCGCCCTCACGCGGTAGAATGCCAGCATGCTGTCGCCGTTTCGCTTCCGTATCTGCATCTGGTTTGCTTCCTTTGTTTCTCTTGGCACAGGGCTTTCTGCGCAGCAGGAAAGGCATGGCCGTGGGTACAAGCCGCCTCCGCCCACAGCGCCGGTCGTGATCACGGTGGAAAAAGAGTTCAACGGCAAGGCTTTGCCCAACGCTTCCGTGATCTTTCGCTCGACGCGGGATGAGGCTACCAACGGCAACCTCGAAATGAAGACGGACCCCCAGGGTCGGGCGACGATGGATCTGCTCGAGGTGGGCAGCCACGTAACAGTGCAAGTGATTGCGAACGGTTTTGCGACCTACGCGACGACCTTCGAACTCACCGCTGACGGTAAACAGGTCCTCGTCAAGCTGCAACGGCCCCGCGCACAGGTTTCGGCCTATGATGATGGCCATGATCGTGCCGCCGAAGCGCATCCCGGCATTCAGGAGCACGAAAAAGGCAGTGGGCCGACCTCGGTGCCCCCGGCGGGCGCATCGCCCACCGCCCCGCTCAACACCACGCCACCGTTGAACGCGCCTGCGGCGGTGCCGGGCAGCCCCGCCACGCCAGGCACGCCGCAATGACCGCCATCGGAGCCGCAGGGACAACAGACGCCGGGCCCCACCAAGAGCGACCGGACCAAGATCGGCCAAACCGAGAGCAATCGTATCAAGACCGGCCACAGCAAAACCGGCCGCTCGCGGGCAAGCGCGTGTTAGTGACCGGCGCGGCCAAGCGCATCGGGCGTGCGCTGGCCTTGCAGTTGGCTCGTGCGGGCGCCGACGTGGGAATTACCTATCGCGGATCTGCGGCAGAGGCCGAAGCGACGGTCACCGACCTCTGCACATCCGGTAGCAAGGCTTCCGCTGTCAGCTGCGATGTTCAAGATGAGCGGAGTATCGATAGTGCGATATCGCACGCGGTGGCTGCCCTGGGCGGGCTCGATCTGCTGGTAAACAACGCCGGCGCGTTCCAAACAGTACCGTTGGAGATGATCTCTGCCGAACAATGGGATCTGATGTTTGCGACAAACACGCGAGGCCCCTTCCTGGTCGCCAAAGCAGCGTTTCCGCACCTGCGTGCAGCGCGAGGACGCATTGTGAACATCGGCTCGCTGGGAGGGATGCGGGCATGGCCGACCCATGGGCACTATTGCACCTCAAAGGCTGCGCTGCACATGTTGTCGCAAACCATGGCCAAAGCCTGGGCTCCGGAGATCAGCGTGAACTGTGTGGCGCCCGGCATGATTGTGAACTCGGGGGAAAACAGTGCCGGGTACGAAAGCTTCGCGGCGCGTACGCCGATGCAACGCAACGGGCGCCCTGAAGATGTAGCGGCGGCGGTGCAGTTTTTCGCAACGGCGCCGCACTTCATCACGGGGCAGATTTTGGCTGTGGATGGTGGGTTAGGGCTTTAGCACGGGTAGCGCTAGTCTCCTCGCTATCCTTACGCGTCATCCTCATGCTTTGATGAAGATCACTGCGCTGCGGTTGAAACAGCTTCCCAAGCCTCCCATGTGGCTAGCCGGTCGGCGTAGACCGCGCGAACCTGGGGAAGCGATGTGCTTCCAAGGATCAATCGCAAAGGAGGCTGTTCCGCATCGACGACCTTGAGAAGAGCCTGTGCGGTCGCGTGGGGATTGCCGCGTTCCAGCTTCATCAAATTCGCCATGAACTGTTTACGAAATTCGTCATATACAGGCAGAGCTTCCGCTCGGGTCGCACTTTTGCCGAAATCGGTGGCGTAAGCTCCAGGCTCGATGAGTGTCACCCGGATGCCAAACTGAGCAACTTCCTCTGCCAGGGTTTCGTAGAGCGCCTCGGCAGCAGCTTTACTGGCGGAATAAACGCCGATCAAGGGGGCCGGTGTGAGACCGAGGCTGCTGGTCACTCCCACAATGTGGCCGGTTCCTTGCTTCCTCAGCAGCGGCAGGGCCGCTCTCAGCACACGAACGATGCCAAGGTAGTTTGCGTCGAACAGCTCTTCAATCTGCTTGTCGGTCGCCTCCTCGGCGGTCGCAATCAGGCTGTAACCGGCATTATTGACCACCACATCCAGCCGTCCGAAATGTTCGTATGCCTCATGAACGGCCTGCGGCACCCGCTCCCGGTCGGTGACATCGAGTTGCAGCGGAAGCACGGCGTCCCCGAACCGTTCTTTCAGATCGGCGATGTCTTCCAGCTTGCGGGCGGTCGCGGCGACCTTGTCTCCCCGATGGAGAGCCGCTTCAGCCCAAACCCGTCCAAAGCCGCGCGATGTTCCTGTAATGAACCACACTTTGCTAGCCACGTTGATGTTCCTCCTCGAAGGCTCTTGGCCTCCGGCGCTTATGTATACATTGTTAAGTTGCGAGGCGAATGTGTCCTGCAGGAACAATCACTTCTGAACTATGAATGACTTTAGCGGCAAATCTTAACAGTGTCAAGAAAGAAGCGGAAATGGCCAGAATGCGATCCACGTACCACCATGGCGATCTGCGCGCAGCGCTCATCCAAGCCGCCGACGAGATCATTGAACAGGAAGGCATCGAGGGCTTCTCGTTGCGAACGGCTGCACAGCGGGCAGGCGTTTCGCCGGCCGCGCCAGCCCATCATTTTGGAAGTGCGAGGGGTTTGCTGACTGAAGTCGCCATCCTGGCATATCAGCGGGCTGACCAGGCCATCGAACAGGCCGGGCACTCAAGCGACGTTGTCGCGGATGTGCGAGCGGTCAGCCTCGCCTTCATCCATTTCGTATTGCGCTACCCCGGACACTTTCGGTTGATGTTCCGCAACGATCTTGTGAACCGCCGTGACGCACGGCTTGCGGCCGTCAGCAGGACTCCGGGGATGCGGCTGGCGCGCGCGATTCTCGCGTTTCGCGGCAAAACGGTGGCAGATCCCGGGTGCTTTGACGACGCAGCCGACATGCTCTGCGGCCTGGCCGCTCTCCACGGACTCGCGAATCTCGTATTGGAAGAGAAAGCGAGCCACTTCTTCCAAGGAGCCAATCACGAAAACTTTGTGAAGGACTACTTACCTGGAGTGATCGCACACTTATATCCGTATGCGGTGTGACGAGATCTCGGGATTTCTTGCTTTTGCTTTCGGCTAGGCGCTCGCCGATGGGGCTCACATCCGCATCAGGCGCTGCCACCAGCTTTCGGGCTTGATCTCGTCTTCGGCTTCAAGGCCGAGCATGTTCTGCTCTTCGAGCGGCTGGTTTTGGAATACACGGAGCGGATTGTGTACGCACAACAGGTCGGCATAGCTTTGCCCATACTTTTTGGCGACCAGCTCGCGGGCGCGGCGCATGTGCGGTGGCCGTGAGGTGGTGTTGTGGGCGTCGGTGGCAAGGAAGTGGGCCCACCGATTTTCCAGCATGCGTTTGCTGAACTTTTCGGCGGTTCGGCCCATGTGTCCGAGAACGGAGCTGGCCGTCACCTGGCAGAGCAGGCCGTCGCGTAGCCAGGGCAGCAGGCGGCCCGGGTCGCGCTGCAGGGTCGGATTGCGTTCCGGATGCGTAAGGATGGGCGTCAAGCCGGCGAGCCGCAGCTCGTAAAAGGTTTCCTGCATTTGCGGGGAGATGCTGAAATCGGGCAGCTCGACCAGAAGATAATCCCCGCCATTCAGGCTGTAGCGGGACGGATGCTGCAGCGCGTCCTGCACATTGTCGTAGCTGATGTGGAAGTCGCATCCCAAGGCCAGCGTGACCTGGATGCCGGCCCCGCGCAAAGCAGCGCGCAACTCGGTGAGCAAAGATTGATTGCGCTCCGGATCGAAGGAAAAATGGCTGCTGGCGTGGGGCGTGCAGGCGATATGGGTGATGCCATCGGCTGCCGCGATGCGTGCCATCGCGACGGATGTTTCGAGATCGGGGGCGCCGTCATCAAGCCCGGGCAGCAGGTGGTGGTGCAGGTCGACCATCAGGCTAAAGGGTAGCACTGCAAGGGTAGCCCTGCCCTTGCTTGCTCGCGGAGGCCGTCCATGGGGGCTCGCTTTGCGTTTCCATCAAATCGCGAGCGGGCGTGCAACAGATGACACCCCCGTGTCGTACCATAGGGAGTGCACCGAAGCGTTGCACTGGTTCATCGTATGTGCGGTGATGTAAGACGTGTACCTCGAAGGGATTAGGAACAGCAGTCATGGCAGAAACGACCACAAGCAGCACCAAGCCTCGCGTTCTGGTCGCAGACGACGAGCAGGTGATCGCCAATACCCTGGCCATCATCTTGAACCAGGCGGGTTTTGAGGCGCGCGCTGTTTATAGCGGAGAAAAGGCGATCGACGCCTTGGAAAGCTTCCGCCCCGACATGCTGATTTCAGACGTAATCATGACCGGCATGACCGGCATCGAAGCCGCTATCCAGACCCGCGCCAAGCTGCCGAAGTGCAAGATCCTTTTGTTTTCGGGCCAGGCGGCGACCGCTGACCTGCTGGAACGGGCACGGGCGCAGGGACACGAATTTGAGATTCTTGCCAAACCGGTACATCCTACCGATCTGCTCGCCAAGTTACGGGCGTAGAAGCTGCAAGGTAGATGTTGCGGGGCCTAAGTTGGCGGACTTGAAGCCGCGTACCCTGTGCCCGATTGCGGGCTATTCTCAAGGCAAACATGGCTGGCTCGGAGCGAAGTGTCATAGGGGTTTGCCGGTGCCTAAACGCAAAATCTCCCGCCGTTTTGCCTCGATCAGGTATTCGTAGAAAGATTGCAGGGTGCTGTAGGTGATGCCGGCGCGACCATCGAGCACGGCACCGCGCACAAACATCATGTACAGCCATTTGATGATCGGCCGACCCGGCAGTTCGTAAAACAGGGCTTTTTGGGCGATGCGGCGTTCGTGGAAATCCCGCGCGAACACGGCGACGCGCCAGGACGCCGCGCGAACGGCATCGCCACTCGCGAGCAGCTCGGCTTCTTTGGTGGAATAGGCGTTGTGCTTGGCGACCCAGTGGCTGATGCCCTTGGAAAAGGCAAGATGATCAAGAGGCGCGGCAAGCTCGGCAATGGCGCCTTGCACCTCCAAAATTTCGTTGATATCGCGGGTATAGTGCACCCGTTCCGGACGCAAAAGGCGCACGTAATAGGGCGTCAGTTGCGCATGTTTGAGCCACGTACCCCAGAGAAAATCGCGCCGGCGCATGCGAAAACCGGCAACGGTTTCCGGTGCCCGACGTACGGCGGTCTGCATCTCTGCCGAAAGCGCCGTGGTGGGTCGCTCGTCGGCATCGAGCACCAGGACCCACGGATGCTGAAACGGAAGCTGCAGAGCGGCATTCCGTTGCCGGGCGTAGCCGTCAAAGGGGCGACGGGTCACCTTGGCTCCATGGGCTTCGGCGATGGTTCGGGTATTGTCCGTACTTTCTGAGTCGAAGACGTGGATGTCGTCGCACCAGGGCACGGAGTCAAGGCAGCCCGGCAGGTCTTGTTCCTCGTTTTTCGTGAGGATTAGAACGGAAATCATCAGCGGTTCCCCTTGGAGGGTGAAGGGG
>CAXTRN010000131.1:0-10620 GCA_964246645.1 uncultured Acidobacteriaceae bacterium | reverse complement strand
TGTCGGCACCCTCGCCGATTTTCTTGAAGTCGACGGTCGTTACGAACAGGTTGTAGATGAATTTTTGCGCGATGAACTCAACTACATCGTCGTGAAAAGCTGGGAAGCCGCCGATGAAGGCGTTCGGCAGCTGCACGGCGACGTCGCCGGCCGCGCCACCTTTCTCATTCATCCGGATGACGCCCAGGCGACCTTTCCTTTCAGCGAAGGGATGCGGAGCTCCGCTGAGCTCACCGGTGCCGGCGTCGTCCCCCTTACCGCATGTGTTCGCGTTTTGAACGGCTTTGGCCGCTCTCTCGAGGTCATCCTCCCGCGCCTGCGCGAGGGCTTTGTCGCCCCGGATTCGGCCACGGCGCGCACCCTGGCGCTGTCCAATCCGCAGGCCTTTTTTCTTTCACCCACGGGTGAAACCTTTCACAACGTCACGGTGACGGGCGGCAAGCCGCGCACCCAGGGTCCGCTCGCACTCAAGCGCGAACGGGTCGAAGTGCAGACCAAAGTGACCGCCCTGGAACAGGAGCTTGCACAAAGCGAGCGCTCGGCCGCTGTTCTCAGCCGCGCTATAGCCGACAACACCGCCTCGCTCGACACCCGCAACCACGAGCGGCGCGACACCGAACGCGATTCCGCGAACTCCGGGGCGGCGCTGCGCCAGATGGAAGCCGAAGCGGGCAGACTGGAGCGCCGGCTGGCCGACTGGCATCTGGCCCTCGCGCGCAACAAGGATCAGCGCGGCAGCCGTGAAGAATCTATCACCCGCAAACGGGAAGAAGCCGAGCGTTTGGACGCCGAACGCGCGGCTATGGAAGAACAAGTCGCCGCCCTTACCGCGCGGCTTGGCACGCTGCGGGCAGAGCGTGAAAAGCTGCAAGCCGCTGCCGGCGCTGCCAGCGCCGCCCTTGCCGGCCTGGAAGAGCGCCGCCGCAACGCCACCGCCACCGCCGAGCGCACCGACCGCCTCCACGCCGCGCAAATACAGCGCATCGCCCAGATCCAAACCACGATCACCGGGGCCGAAACGGAACGCGCCCGCCGCGAAGAGGAAAACAAGACCCTCACCGGCCAGGCCGAGCAGATGCGCGCCACCCGCGCCGAAGCGGCAACACTGGCCGACACGCTCACAGCGGAGGCTTCCACGCTCCGCGCCCGTCTCGCTGAACTCGATGGCCTTCTGCGCACCCTGCGCCAGCACACGGACGCTCTTCGGGAACAGCGATCCACCCGTTCCGCCCGCCTCGCCAAGCTCACCGCCGACCTCGAACACCTTGAAGCCGCCTGCATCCAGGACCTGTCCGTTGAGCCTCAACTGCTTCGTGACGACGCTTCCATTCCGCGCCTCGCCGCCGCCGCGCTCACTGTTGAAGATGAAGCGGCCCGCGCCCTGCGCAAGCGCATGGAGGCCATGGGTCCCGTCAATATGATGGCGCTCGATGAACTGCGCGAAGCCGCCGAGCGCCACACCTTTCTGGAGGTTCAACGCAACGACCTCCTTGAGGCCATTGCGAACACCCAAAGCTCTATCCGCGAGATCGAAGAAGTATCGCGCGAAAAGTTCAACGAAGCCTTTCGCATCATTAACGAAAACTTCACGCACACCTTTACCAAACTTTTCGGTGGAGGCCAGGCGTTCATGCGCCTCACCGAAACCGAAGCCGGGGACGAAAAAGATTTTGCCGGCATTGACATCATCGCGTCGCCGCCCGGGAAAAAGCTTCAAAATGTACTTCTGCTTTCCGGCGGGGAAAAAGCCCTGACCGCCCTTGCCCTGCTCGTGGGCACCTTTCAGTTCCAGCCGGCGCCGTTTTGCATCCTCGACGAGGTAGACGCCCCGCTCGATGAAACCAACATGGGCCGTTTTGCCCGCCTCATCGCCGAAATGAGCGACCAAACCCAGTTCGTCGTCATCACCCACTCCAAGCGCACCATGGAGCAGGCCGACATCATGTACGGGGTCACCATGCAGGAACCCGGCGTTTCCAAGGTCGTCAGCGTTACCCTCGGCGGCCGCACACGCGGCAAAGAGGCCCGTCCGGCTGCATAAGCTTCGGCCTTTCCGCTGTCCTTGTGGAACTACCCACGGTCGCTACATGCGGGTTTGCGTAAGCTGAATGCGGACTCCGGCAGCTGCACCCATTCTTCACCCATGACGCTCAATCCTCTCGACTGGCTTCTTCTCGCCCTGCTCCTTTACTCAGCTCTTCGCGCTGCCCTTAACGGCTTTCTCCGTCAGGTCTTCGGGCTTCTCGGGCTTTTGCTCGGTTTTCCGCTCGCGTCCTCTTTTTACCGTGACGGCGCACACTTGCTCGCCCGCTTCGTCGGATCGTCGGCGGTCGCCCCACCGGCCATCGTCCAGATCGCCTCGTTTCTGCTCATTCTGGCCGCGGTCACCCTTGCCGCCGCGCTTGTGGGCCGGCTTTTCCGCCGTGGTGCTCGCACCGTGGGCCTGGGCCTGGTCGACCGCCTCGCGGGCGCTCTCTTCGGCCTCATCCGCGGCGCCCTGCTCGGCACCGTCCTTTTGTTGGCCATCACGGCCTTCGGACCCACGGCCCCGTGGGTGCAAAGTTCCCGGCTCGCTCCTTATTTTCTCCAGGCGGCGCTTGCGGTATCCTTTGCCATGCCTGCACCCCTGCGCGTGCGGCTTGGGGACACTCTCGGCCACCTCAAGCACAGCTCTCCCGATTGGATCAAATCCGGTCTGCCATCGCACACTGGAAACAGGCACTGATCGATCCTGCACCGAAGCGTTCAACCTTTGCCCTGCACCTCAGCCGGCAAAAACAGCCCGGGTGGCGGCAACCCGGATAGCTTTTACCCCGATAGGTATAAGCACCGGTATCGGGTGCAAACATCCAGACAGGTGCCAACATCCAGACAGGTGCAAGCATCCAGATAGGTACAAGGAGACCCGAGTGAAGCGCGAGCTAGATCAACTTGTCGTCGGTATGTACGCGGCCGGCATCCCGTATGCCGATGCCGTGCGTGACTTTAAAAGGCATTTCATCCATGAGGTGCTCGCGCGCCACCGCGGCAATCAGTGCAAGGCCGCCGAAGAGCTGGGCATGCATCGCAATACCCTCAGCCGCACCCTGTCCGAGCTCGGCATGGATTCCGCGCAGATCCGGGAAGGCGCCCGGCGCCCCCCAACCTCCGTGCGGCCGGTCCGCACCGGGCTCCAGGTTGTCGCGGGCAGTGGACGTTAGCGCGTCCGCTCCGTCCAACCCGTGAGCATGCCTTCTGTCCACCCCAAACGCCGCCGGCTCCACCGCCGTTCCAAGGCATCACCCTTTGGCCTGCTGTTCCTTTCCGCGACCCTGTCCAGCTTCGCCCAAACCTCCTCACCGGCTGCAACCTCGCAGCCCGCTGTTGATTCGGGCAGCATTCCTGCCGGCGTTGCCGCTCCGGCAGCCCCGTCCCCGCTTACCCGCTCAGTCGCCGACCCTGACCTGTCGCCCAAAGCCATGCGGGACGCCGAGTTCGCGTATCTTCGCGGCGCCCGCGCCCTCGACCACCAGGATCTCCGCACCGCCGAACGTGAGTTCCACCACGCCACCGAGCTCAACCCGCGCAACCGCGATTACGCGCTCGCGCTTGCCGTTCTCCGCGAACACCGCCTCACCGATCTTGTGCAGCGCGCCGCCACCGAAGGCCGGCTCGGTCACACCGCGCAAGCCGAAACCCTGCTCCTGGAAGCCCGCACCCTCGATCCACAAAACGCGGTCGTGCGTCAGCATTTCGAAGCCGACGGCAACCTCCTGCCCTTCCCGGCCATCCCGCTCTCGCCACAAGACCAGTTACAGGGCCAGGAACAGACGCAAGCCCAAAGGAAGCGTGCCGCCGATGCCCGCTCCCTCGCCGGCCCCGTCGAAGTCACCCCTGCCCCTGGCAGGCGCACTTTTCACGTCCGCGGCGGTCCTCAGGAGGTGCTCCGCGCCCTTTGCAGCGCCTTCAATCTCCGCGCCGAATTTGATAGTTCCGTCACCTCCGGCGAGCTCATCCGCTTCGATCTCGAAGACGTCACGTATCCGGAAGCCAGCCGCGTCGCCCAAAGCCTCACTCACACCTTTCTCGTTCCGCTCGAGCCCAAAGCGGCTTTTTTCAGCAAAGATACCCCTGAAAACCGCGCCCAATTCGAGCCGTTAATCGAAGAAACGCTGCTTATGCCCGGCACCACGCCCGAGGTTCTGGCGGAGTACGCCAATCTCGCCCGCAATGTGTTCAACCTCCGCGTTGTCAACGCCGTCACCTCTTCCGGTGGACTTGTGCTTCGCGGCACGGAAGAAACACTTCAACGCGTCAACGCTACCTTTGACGATCTCATCGATGGTGAGGCCGATGTGCTCGTCGACCTCACCCTTTACGAAATTGACAGCTCCCACATCCGCAATCTCGGCGCCGCCACGCCGTCCTCCATCGGCGTCTTTCCTGTTGCCGCCGAAGCCCAAAGTCTCATCACCGCCAACCAGTCCCTCATCAACGCGGCCATCGCTTCCAACCAGATCGTGCTCACCGGCAACCCCTACACCGACGCCCTCACCGAGCTCGGCCTCTTGCTGGCCAGCGGCGTCGTGTCTTCCTCGCAATTCAGCAATCTCCTCGGTGTCTTCGGCCATTACGCCGGACTTCCGCTTGCCGGTGTCTTTCTCGGCTCCGCGACCACGGTCAACGCGTCGCTGAACTCAACCGACATCCGCATTTTGGACAGGGTCCAACTTCGCGCCGGCAACGGCCAGAACGCCAGCTTCCGCGCCGGCACCCGCTATCCCATTGAAACCGGCATTTACAGTTCCGGCGCCGCCAGCGCGCTTCCCGCCAACCTTGCCGGGCTCAACATCAACGGCACCAGCGTCAGTTCGCTGTTATCGCAATACCTCGGTTCGGGCGCTTCTGCCAGCGTGCCGCAGGTGCAGTTTGAAGACCTCGGCCTCACCCTGAAGGCCACACCGCAGATTTTGCGCTCTGAAGAGGTCTCGCTCAAGCTCGATCTCAAGGTCGAAGCGCTCGGCTCAGGCACCATCAACACCTTGCCGGTGCTGAACAGTCGCGCTCTCACCTCACAGGTCACCATCCCCGCCGGCCAAACCGCCCTGATCGCCAGCCTGGTCGATAAGAGCGAGCTCCGCTCCGTCGCCGGCCTTCCTTTTCTTACAGAGCTTCCCGGCTTTGGCGGCACGGATAAAAACGTGGAAGTCGATAAAACCGAGCTGCTCATCACCCTTACCCCACATGTAGTGCGCAAGCGTCGCCTGGAGGTCGCCAGCCGCCGCCTTCTTCTGCCCGCAAACGGTCCGCAAAGCCAGGGCACCAGCGAGTAGCGCTGTGTCGCTGTACCGTCGCGTTGCTGTATCGCTCTGTGGCCGGTCCCGTGCCCGCCACAAACGCAGCACCGATCCGCAGGCCTGCTCAGCCCTCAGAAACATTGTGTCGAACCTCCGGTGCTGGAACCACGGACTTGGCATCCGTCCTCCTCTTTGGTATCTTGAATCAGCAGGGCGGGAGTAGCTCAGTGGTAGAGTGCTTCCTTGCCAAGGAAGATGTCGCCGGTTCGACCCCGGTCTCCCGCTCCAAACGCCCTCTTTTGATCGCCGTGTGCCGATAGACCCTCTATTGCACCTCGCATCGTGAGCGCTTTTCAGGCTCCTGAACAGGGTTTAAGGCGCGGTACCCAAGTGGTAAGGGAGAGGTCTGCAAAACCTTTATGCGTCGGTTCGATCCCGACCCGCGCCTCCACACCTTCCTTTAACCTGTAGCGAATCCGTTCACATCTTCCCATCCAGTTTTCAATGCCTGCAATCGTGCGCCCGCTTCGCAGGATCGATCTAGCTGTCGATCTCCCGTCTCATCCCGCAAGGCCTTCGAAGCCCTCGGTTCCGTCGCAGTATTGACCTGCAAGGGTTGGTTGCAGCTGTTAATCGGGAGAACCTTGAGGATTTTCCGGAACTGCTGCATCAAATCGACGAGGAAGAGAACACAGCGATGCGGTTGAAGGCAAACCTGGCAAGCTTGATTGCAGCGATCCTGCTCGCGCTGTCCTGTGCAGCCTCCGCATGCTCGCTGCGGTGCGATCTTGGGACCGCCTCCGCTGCCTGCCACGGTATGGGTAGCAGCCAAACTCACAGCATGGCCGCTGCAGCTTCTGCGATGGTCCATGCCTGCAGCGATCACACTGCTTGTTTGCACCAAACCACGGCTTCCTGTGCGCAGCACCGTTGCGTCGAAAGCCCTGCGCTGCTGGCAACCGATCTATCGCAGGCGTTCCATCTGTACCTCGTTCAGCGAACGCTGACACTGGTCCCCATCGACTGGCCTGCTGCCAAAAGCTGGCCACGCTGGCCGTCCGGGATCTCCCTCCGGGGTACCAGCCCCTCTTTTCTCCATACTGTTCTTCGCGTCTAGCCACCGCTCTTCAGCGGATGTTTGTTCGCCGGCAGGCCATGGACCGTGCTCCCTTGTGGGACCCCGATCGATCTTGCCGCCACGACAGCTTTGGCCTTTATACACGCGGAGTCCCCCTCGTCATGCCGAACCCTCGCCCCTTGCGGCGCGCCATGCGCTCCACTGCATTTTCTGCTGCGCTCTTTGCCGCCATTTTGGCCGCGCTCCCCAACACGCCACTTCTTGCACAGCAACCGCCGGCTACGGAATCGATGCCCGGCATGAAGATGCCTGCGCCTCAAGACAAGCAGGCACAACCGGCCCCAGAACCCTGCGTGGAAACCATGCCCGGGATGCAGATGTGTCCCACGACCGCCAAGCCCTCTATCGCCCAGCATCCCGCCGACCAGCCCCCCGCGCCCCGAACGACCAAGCCCGCCGACGCCATGCCCGGCATGAGCATGGACCCAAAGATGAGCATGGACCCGGGCATGACCGCGCTCATGCAGCAAATGCAGCCGAAAACCTTTCTCCAGGCGATTCAACACCACGCCGCTTCAGGAACCAGCGCGGAGCCGAACTCGACACCCACGCCCATGGTGATGACGATGAAAGGGCCGTGGATGCTGATGTTTCACGCCAACGTCTTCCTCAACGACACCCAGCAGACCGGTCCGCGCGGCGCCGATAAATTCTTTTCCACCAATTGGTTCATGCCCATGGCCGAGCGCAAGCTCGGTCCCGGCCAGCTCACCCTGCGCGGCATGTTCTCGCTTGAACCGGCGACCATCACCGGCGAACGGTACCCTCTGCCTTTCCAGCAGGGCGAAACGGCCTACGGCAGACCGATCGCCGATGGCCAACACCCACACGATTTCTTCATGGAACTCGCCGCCTTGTACGATCTCAAACTTGGTGAAAAAAGCCTGCTCACGTTCTACGCCGCCCCAGAGGGCGACCCCGCGATCGGGCCGACCGCTTACCCGCATCGAGCCTCAGCTTCTGAAAATCCTGTGGGTTCGCTCGGCCACCATCAGGAAGATTCCACCCACATCGCCAACGATGTCGTCACCGTCGGCTTCACGCACGCCCTCGCCCGCATCGAGGCCAGCGGCTTCCACGGCAGAGAGCCGGACGAACACCGCTGGAATATCGATCAGGGCAAGATCGACTCATGGTCCACACGCCTGACCGTGCAGCCCGGGCAGAACTGGAGTGGCCAATACTCCTTTGCCCGCATCAAAAGCCCCGAAGCGCTCTTTCCTGCCGAAGATCAGGAGCGCATGACGGCTTCGGTGATGTACAACAAGCCGTTTACCGAAGGCAATTGGGCGAACACGGTCTTGTGGGGGCGGACGCGATCCCTCGGCGATGCCGATAAGGAAAACAGCTACCTGCTCGAATCAACGCTTCGTTTCAGAACGCGCAACTACGTTTGGACACGGCTGGAAAATGCGGGACGCACGAACGAGTTGCTAAACGGCGAAAATCCTTTGCCTTCCAACTTTCAGGAAGAATCGCTAACCCATGTGCAGGCATATACCTTCGGGTATGACCGAGACGTGGATCTTTTTCCGCACGTCGCCTCCGCCATTGGCGCGCAGGTGACCGCGTACGGCGTCGGCAAGCCACTCCAGCCGATCTATGGATCCAATCCCGTGGGCATCAACGTCTTCATCAGACTCAGGCCCTTCTCCAAGAAGGAGCGTTGATGACATCGTACCCACCCATGAAACCGATATACCCCCAACAGCGATGCCGTGCGTTCACAAACCGATCGAAGCCGGAGGCACAATGAAGGACCCAGTATGCGGCATGACCGTCGATCCAGCGAAAGCGGCCGCGGCCATCGAGCACGAGGGCACCCGATACTTTTTTTGCTGCCAGGGATGTGCGACCAGGTTCCGCGCCGACCCTGCGAAATATCTCCATCCCCAGCCCCTCACCCCTCGGCCTTCGCCGGCGCTCACAGCCCAGCAGCTGCAAGCCGAATACATCTGCCCCATGGACCCCGAGGTCCACAAATTGGGTCCGGGAACCTGCCCCAAATGCGGCATGGCGCTTGAATCCGCCACGATCGCCGCTCCTCTGACGCGGACCGACTTCACCTGCCCCATGCACCCACAGGTCAATCGGCCGGAGCCGGGCCTTTGCCCCCTTTGCGGGATGGCACTGGAATCACGCGAAAGCACCGTCGAGGAAGATAATCCCGAGCTTGCGGACATGACACGGCGGCTTTGGATCAGCATCGCATTGGCCGTTCCTCTGCTCGCCCTCATGGTGTTCGATCTGCTTCCGTCCATGCCGCTGCAGCACCTGTTCCCCGCACAAGCGTGGGCGTGGCTTGAGTTCGCGCTCGCGACCCCGGTGGTCTTCTGGTGCGGCTGGCCGTTCTTTGTGCGCGGTTGGCAATCCATCCGCCATCGCAGCCTCAACATGTTCACGTTGATTGCCCTCGGCACCGGCACCGCGTACCTGTACAGCGTGGCCGCCACCTTTGCCCCCCAACTCTTCCCTGCCTCCTTCCGTACAAAGCACGGCGAAGTCGCGCTGTATTACGAACCTGCTGTCGTCATCATCGCGCTCGTCCTTCTGGGCCAGGTCATGGAGCTGCGTGCCCGCAAAAAGACCGGGAGCGCGCTTCGCGCACTGCTCGGCCTGGCACCGAAAACCGCGAAACGGCTCGACAGTCACGGCGGTGAAACGGATATACCCCTCGACCAGGTGCAGGTTGGCGACCGGTTGCGTGTTCGCCCAGGTGAAAAGGTCCCCGTCGACGGTGTCGTCCTCGAGGGCCACAGTTTTGTGGATGAATCGATGGTCAGCGGTGAACCCATCCCCGTCGAAAAGGACACCACGGCGAAGGTCTTCGGCGGAACGGTGAACGGCACCGGCAGCTTCATCATGCAAGCCGAACGCGTGGGCGCCCACACGCTGCTTGCGCAGATTGTTACCCTGGTCAGCCACGCTCAGCGCTCGCGCGCCCCCATTCAGCGGCTCGCGGATCGTGTTGCCGCCTTTTTTGTTCCAGCCGTCATCTTCGCGGCCGTTCTTACCTTTCTCGTCTGGTTCTGGGCCGGACCGCAGCCCCGCTTCGCTCACGCAATCGTAAACGCGGTCGCGGTCCTCATTGTGGCTTGCCCTTGCGCTTTGGGGTTGGCGACCCCCATGGCCATCATGGTGGGAACCGGTCGCGGCGCCGGCGCCGGCATCCTGATCCGCAATGCAGAGACACTGGAAACCTTTGGCAAGGTCGACACCCTTCTCGTCGATAAAACCGGCACCCTCACTGCGGGCAAGCCGACGCTCGATTCCGTTCTCCCGCTGCCCGGCTTTGGTGAAACGCAGCTCCTGCAGCTCGTCGCCGCCCTCGAGCGGTCCAGTGAACATCCTCTCGCTGCCGCCATCGTCAAGGGAGCCGAGGCGAGAACGCTTTCCCTCGCCCCGGTGCAGGACTTCCGCTCCCTCACCGGAAAAGGTGTGCAAGGCTCCATTGCCGGCAAACAAGTCGCCGTCGGAAACGCGGCTTTATTGCGCGAGCTCGGCATCGACCCCGCCCCCCTGCTGGCGGGAGCTGAAGAGCTCCGACAAAAGGGCCAAACCGTTATGCTGGTCGCGGTAGATCACCAGGCGGCAGGCCTCATCAGCGTTTCCGATCCGATCAAAGTCTCAACACCCGAAGCCATCGAGGCCCTCAAGGCAGCCGGTCTCAAGATCATCATGGTCACAGGGGATCATTCGACCACGGCCCGGGCCGTCGCCGGCCAGCTCGGCATTGCGTTCCAGGCCGATGTCCTCCCGCAGCAAAAGGCTGACATCGTCAAAAAGTATCAGCAGCAAGGTTCACTTGTGGCCATGGCGGGCGACGGTATCAATGATGCCCCTGCCCTGGCTCAGGCAAACGTCGGCATTGCCATGGGGACCGGCACCGACATTGCCATCGAAGCTGGCGGGATTACGCTTATCAGCGGCGATCTGCGCGGCATCCTGCGCGCGCGTCGCCTCAGTCAATCCACCATGCGGAACATTCGCCAAAACCTCTTCTTTGCCTTCGTTTACAACGCCGTCGGCGTGCCGCTGGCGGCTGGTGTGCTTTTCCCCACCTTCGGTCTTCTGCTCAATCCCATGATCGCCGCCGCCACCATGAGCTTCAGTTCTGTTTCGGTCATCACAAATTCTCTCCGGTTGCGGTCTGCGAGGTTATAGGCTACGACCGGAGCGCACCTTCCCCTTCACCCTGTCCTCTCA
>CAXTRN010000130.1:0-10638 GCA_964246645.1 uncultured Acidobacteriaceae bacterium | reverse complement strand
CCCGCTACCCGTTGCAGAAACGACGGCATCCACCACGAAATTCCACCCAGCGAAAACGTCACCGCCGCATAGCCCAAAATGGAGCTAAGGTACGCCCCGTTCTTCGCTAACGACAAGACCGTTCCCTTTTCCACCTTCGCAGTACCCTCTTGCTGACTTCCCACACGCGCCGGCTCACGCATAAAGAACAAAATCAGCAAAGCCACCAGTGCGCCCGGCACTGCCGATGCGATAAACGAATCACGCCATCCGTACTTGGTTCCGATCCAAGCACCGGCCTTGTAGCCCAACGCCGCCCCAAACGGGATTGCAAGATTGAAGATCGTCAGCGCACGATTGCGCTGCGCCTTACTATAAAAATCCGCCAACAAGGCTGGCGCAAAGATCCCAAAACACGCCTCGCCGATCCCCAAAGCCGCATGACGCACATTGAGCGAATCGTAATTGTGCACACTTGCGGTGAAAAAATTCATCGCCGCGATCGCCAGCCCGGCGGCCACAATCATCGGCTTGCGCGGAAACCGGTTCCCCAGCAATCCTGTCACTGGTGATGCGAACATGTACGCGATCATGAACCAGAACGTCAGTGTCCCGATCTGGTTATCGGAGATGTGAAACTCGCCCTTGATCTGCTCCTGCACACTCGGCAGGATGTACCGGTCCAGGTAGTTCACCACGTTCATCGCCGTCAACAGCACCAGCGCCACCGTGGCCGCGCGCGCGCGTGTCGTTCCTTTTACATCGTTTACCACATCGCCCGAAACATTCGCACCGGCTGCCATATGCTCCGGAGCATATCAGGCACGTCCCCCTTTCCGCTTCCGCGCTGCGCCCTGCGCGGCGTCACCGTCACTTCGCAAGCCGTTTTCGCCCGTTGCTCTGCTCTCCTTCTTTCGGCTGGTTCCTCCATCGTCGGCTTACGCATCCAAGTGCATTGGCATTACCTTTCGCCGGAGCGCCATGCGTTTTTTCGCCCCTATCCTGCTTGCCGCAACCTCTGCTCTCGCCAGTGCGCAAACCCCGCCGCCGCCCACCTCCGCCGGAGCTTCCGTTATGCAAGTTCTCCGCTTCGACCCCGCCCTCGATCAGCTTATCGCCCCCGGCACCCTGCCCGAAGCCGTGGCCGGCGGCTACGTGTTCACCGAAGGACCCATGTGGCGCGACGGTTGCCTGTGGTTCTCCGATGAAGAAGGCGACAAAGTACACGCCCTTACCTTCAATGGTCACAACCCGGCTCAAGATGCCGTTTTGCTCGACTTCACCCAGCCGCCGCTCGCGCTTCCCAACGGTGCCAAGACCGGCCCGAACGCCATGGCTACCGCGCCGGACGGCACCGTCGTCATGGCCCAGCAGTACGGCCGCGCCGTGGTCCGCCTCACCGAAACTGCCGGCTCCGCCGGGCTCCCCGGCACACTGCACCTGCAGCCCTTCTTCGACACCTTTCAAGGCAAGCACCTTAACAGCCCCAATGACCTGGTCTTTCTTCCTGACGGCTCGTTTTTCTTTACCGACCCGCCCTACGGCTTAAAGGGTTTCAACAACGATCCTGCCAAGGAACTGCCCTTCAACGGTGTCTTTCACTACGCCGCCGGTAAACTCACCGCCATCATTACCGATCTTCCGATCCCCAACGGCATCGCGCTTTCTCCCGACAACCAGACGCTCTACGTGAACAACTCCGGTCCAGACCAGCGCGTGGTCGCCTACGATCTCCACCCGGACGGCACAGTCGGTCCCGCCCGCAATGTGATTGCTTTCACCGGCCATGAGGGCTCCGGCGTCCCCGATGGTCTTAAAATCGACTCCCGCGGCAATCTTTGGACCACCGGCCCCGGCGGCATCCGCATCCTCAGCCCCCAAGGCAAGGTCCTCGGCCAGATCCAACTGCCTGAAACGGCCTCCAACGCCGCTTGGGGTGGCCCCGACGGCAAAACCCTCTACATCACAGCTAAAACCCACATCTACCGTCTACAAACCCTCATCCAGGGCAACCTCCCCGCCTTCCGCCGTTGACCCTCCCCTACGCCCTTTCTTCATCTCCTCATTTCCCTCGTTGTCATTCCGCAAGGGATTCGCCCCTTTTAGTTGTCATCTCAGAAGGCGATCTGCCCTTTTAGTTGTCATCCCCGCAGGGGATCTGCGTTCCGTCGTTGCCACCATCTCCCAGGAGAGTCCTATGGACCGCCGCGCTTTCACCAGACTTACCGCTCTCACCACCGCCGCCGCCACGCTCCCACTTCGTGCCCAAGCTCAGCCGCCTCTCCGCTTCGCCGCTGTCGGCCTCGGCACCATCTCCGATATCTTCATGAAGGCCTGCGCGCAGTCGACGAAATGCAAAGTGACGGCCCTTGTTAGTGGCCACGCCGAGGAAAAAGCCGGCAAATACGAAGCGCTCTACGGCATCTCCCCAAATTCCGTCTACACCTACGAAAGCTTCGATCACATCGCCCACGACCCAAATATTGACGCCGTCTACATCGGCCTGCCCAACAGCCTCCATGCCGAATACACGGTTCGCGCTGCCAAAGCCGGCAAACATGTGCTCTGCGAAAAACCCATGGCCATCTCTTCCGCCGAGTGCCGCACCATGATCGCCGCCTGCCGGCAAGCCAACGTCAAGCTCATGATCGCTTACCGTATCCACTACGACCCGCTCTGGATCAAGATCCGCGACCTGGCCCGTTCCGGCGCTATTGGCGATATTCAGGGCTTTCAGGGCGGCTTTTACGGCCCCAAGCAGCAGGGTGAATGGCGCCTGGACCGCAAGCTCGCAGGCGGCGGTTCCCTTTTCGACCTCGGCATCTACCCGCTCAACGCCATCCGCTGGATGATCGGGGAAGAACCGACCAGCTTTTCCGCGCAGGCTGCAACGAAAATTCCCGGTCCTCGCTTCGCCACGGTGGAAGAAACCATTGAGTTTTCAATGAAGTTTCCTTCCAACATCCTCGCATCGAGCGGCAGTTCCTACGGCGAAAACGGCCCCGGTTATCTCAACATCGACGGCACAAAAGGCTACCTGCACGTCGAACAAGCCTTTAACTACGAAGGTCTTAGCTACACCGGCCACACCGTGAACGGTGCCGTCGGGGAAGCCAGCCCAGCCAAACTGCCCTACCAGTTCACTCTGGAGGCCGACCACTTCGCCGACTGCGTCCACAACAACACCCAACCCCGCACCGCCGGCCAGGAAGGCTTGGCCGACCTTTTGGCCATGGAAGCCATCTACAAAGCAGCCGGCATTCCGGTCGCTTAACCTAACCGAGGCGCAACTACCGCGCACCGTGGGCGAACTTCGTCCTGGTTAGGCTTAGGTTCTTTTGGGTCTTATGGAGGTCACAAAGGCCATAACGGGTACTCACTGTGGACCTGCACAGGGAAACACGCTGCTTTTCCTTACCGCATCTCCTCGGTTCGCGGATATCGCGCCGTCACCACCGTCGAAATGCCCCCGCGAGGCCGGAAATCCCCCTTCACCTCAGCCCACACCGGGTCCGTTGCTTTCACGATGTCGTTCAACACCTGATTGGCAATATTCTCTTGGAAAATCCCGAGATTCCGGTAGCAAAACAGGTATTCCTTTAAGGACTTCAGCTCCAGGCAGCGCTCCCGTGGCATGTACCGAATCGTCAGCACTCCAAAATCCGGCAAGCTCGTCTTCGGGCAAACGCTTGTAAACTCCGGATCATCGATCAAAATCTCATACGCCGCAAACTGATTGCGCCATGTCTCGATATCTGGAAACGTCGCATCCAGTCCGGACTTTGCATGGTCATCGGTATATCCAGTCGTGTAAAGCTTTTCTTCAGCCATCTTTCTTCCGTCCTATCCATGTGTAACTACCAAGAAAAGCCCGGCGGGAAGCCGGGCTTTTCTGCTCTAGCTAAACCATTCTGTTATCGCGGGACCCTATATGTAGTCGTTTCAGAAAGGATCAAGTCTGCAGCATAGAGTCACACCAATGACAGATATTCTCCCAACTCAGAGAGAACATTCAAACATCCGCAAGCTAGTTTCGCCGTCCCAGTGTCGGACGGTCGTCCCCTGTTCCTGTCGTTCCGGTTGGTGTGTTCGGATCGTTGTTGGAACCCGCCGTCCGCCGCAGCGTCGGCTTGTTTCCGTTCTTCTTATCGCCCAACCCACGTTTATTCTGAAGTCGCGCCAACCGGGCCTTTACCTGGTCAAACTCCGAAGTGGTCACCATGTACTCCGGCCGTGCGGGCAAAATTGTGGCAATTTCGTTCTCTACATTATCAATGCGGTCCGGCGTTCCAGGATGATCGCTGAATGCACGGGATATCGCGCCCGGCTTATGCTTCTGCAACGCATCGAGCTTCTCGAAGATGCTCACCATGCCCTGCGGATCGTAACCGGCTTTGTACATGTACTGCACGCCGAGGTAATCCGCCTCGGACTCAAACTGCCGCGAAAACGATAAAAACGTTAAAGGCACCGCGAGTTGCGTCGCTTCGTAAATCCCATAGCCTGTCCACGTACCCTGCGTAAAGATCATCAGCGGCACCGAACCGATCTGCATGTAATTCATGCGGGTCATCTCCCGTGCGGCATGGTGCGCCGCCACATGGGAAATCTCGTGCGCCATCACACCTGCCAGCTCATCCTCAGAATCGCAAGCCAGAATCAACCCTGAATTCACATAAAAGAAACCGCCCGGCAACGCCATGGCATTGATCTCCTCCGTATCGAGCACCTTGATCGTGAACGGCACCTTGGCGTCAGAGTTCCGCACAATATTCTGCCCAACGCGGTTTACGTATTCCACAATCACCGGGTCCGTGATCAGGTGTGACGACTTCTCGATCTCCATCGAATACTGCTTACCGTTCGAGATCTCCCAGTTGGTCGAATACCAGTTCCCCATGCCGCGGCCGCCAATGTTCCGCGTCCCCACCGCATCGACATCTTCTTCGCTGCCCTTCTTGATATGTGGATCAAGATCCTCACCGGGGGAGGGAATGGCATCCGCCTTCGCTGTTGTCCTTGCTCCAGTTGTTGGATCGGCAGGCAAGGGCTTGCGCTCTGTCGGTGCAGAGGAGGGAGCCGGCGTCGCAGAAGGCGTTTGCGGTGCGCTCGCCACCGGCACCGGATCCGTAGACACAGGCGACGACGAAACCGGGGTCGACGCAACTGGAGGCGAGGAGACCGGCACGGATGACGCAGGCGTGGACGGCTGCTGAGCAACAGCAAAACCCGCTGGTACAAGCAGCGAAGCGGCAACAAGCAGATGGCGCATGGGAAGGACCTCCGGCGAGTCGGCTCCTGCCCTCAGGGCCCCTCTCTCCGTACCATCTTAGACGCAGTTTCCACCAATTCGATGCGGTACTTTCGCCAAATCTTCACCCCTGTATTCCCAGATTCCTGAATCGGGAATCCTTCGTCATACGCGAGGCCTTCGGTTCCGGCCGCCTTACGGCGGCTCTCCTGCAAGTTGCGGAGCGAAGGTAGAGCCGTTCGCCTCGGGTTTCCGCAAAAGAACTGGCCTATTCAGCGCGTTCAACGCCCTAAATATCAGGAGGCTGCCCTAGTAGGTGTTGTAACTTTTTCCGTCGCTTCCCAAGCTCTGCGCCCCGGAGTGTACATCGTCCACACCCCCCTGCGTCTCCGAAATGCTGGTCAGCGTGTCGCTCTGACTCGTCATCCATGTGTCTGCCCGGTTGGTCATCGGATCAAGGGGTACAGATTTCAAATATCCCGCCTGCACCAGGTCCTCCAGCCCCTGGGGAGCCTGTTCCCGGTCAACGGTGTAGCTGTCAATCGCCGAACGCATCGTGTGCAGATCCTCCCGCAACACCGCTTCCCGCGCTTTCTGCACCGATTTCAGATAACTCGGGATCGCAATTGCGGTTAGCAGTCCAATGATCGTCATCACGATGATCAACTCGATCAGCGTGAATCCGCTCGACTCACCGGTCCGGTCCGCGCCGTGCTCTTTCACCGTGTTTTCCTCCATAACCGCCATCACCGCCGCCGCGCCGTCCCGTCGCCCCGTCATTCTTGCGCCGTTTGATCTCTCAAGCCTTCCGGCGCCACAGCTACCAGGTGTTGTACTTTGTGCCGTCCAGCGCCGTTCCCGTGCTCTTGGAGTACACATCGAAGACGTTTTGCCCGCCGAAGCTGTCCGCGTCCGGCTCATCCTGATTCGATCGCAATCCCCACTCCTTCGATTTGGTCATCGGGTCATCCGGAATCGCTCGTAGAAAGCGCACATGTTTGTCCTGGATGTCGATTCCGGTCACCAGCGTTTCGAGATCCGGAGGATAGCCGTTCGAATCAGCCTTCACCTGGATACCTCCCAGATCCGCGGCGTCCTTATACGCATCAATGGCGCGGCGCATCTCCCACAAATCGGAACGCAGTTCGCGCTCCCGTGTGCGCTTCACCTGGAACCGCACCAAAGGCACAGCAGCCGTCGCCAGCAGGCTGAGAATCGTCACCACGATGATTAACTCCACCAGGGTGACGCCCGCTTCCCCCCGTGGCCGTTCAGCCCGGACGCGTGCCTTGTACCGCGGCAGGCTGGCTGCACGTCTGCTTTCCCCGTTCCGCGCTATCATCGCCCAACATTGACCCGCAGCAATCCGCATCTCCGCTTCCCGTCTACTTCACATGCACGACGCCCTGCGTGCCAATGGCCGGCAGGCTCGTTCCCTTGCTGTCCTTGGCCCCAATTTTCACCAGTGACAGCGGTGAATCCCCCGCTGCCAATGCCTTGAACGTCAGGGTACAAACCACCCCCGCGCCGTTGACGCCGGCGGTCTGCGGGGGTCGCGTCGCTGCCACCGTAACGGTTCCGTTGCCTTCATCCCGGTGTACGAGCGCGACTGGTTGGCCATCGCGCGAAAGCAGTTCGCCCGAGTCGACATTGACCAGCGCCAACACCCGCGGATCAAAACGCAGCTGCAACGGCACCTCATACAAATCATGCGCGTTAGCCGCCGTGATCGAAATCTGGAAGGTCGACCCCACCGCCGGCGTCGACGAAGACGGGGTCACCCCCAATGCCACGGGAGGCACGCTGCCCGGGTTACCGGCGGCGCTGACCACGGCCGGAGCCGCTGCCAATGTACTTGCCGGCACGCCAGCACTCGGCTGCACCGCAGGGTCGCGCGGTCGTGCCGCTGCCGCAATTTCACCAATCATCGAGTTGGCCGCCAGCGCCGCTGTCGTGCCCTGCGATGCCGGCTGTGGCATGGCCGCCACGGGCTGGCCGTTACGCGCCGCCATCTCCGCCGGGTTGCGCCGGATCAACTCCACCGAATTACTTGTGCCCGTATAGACCGGTCGTGTGTTCTCCGCCGTCACCAGCGATTCACGCACGATATGCGGAATGAGCAGAAACACAATCTCGTCGGACTGTTGTTCCTTGCTTTGGCTGGAAAAGAAGTATTTCAAGAAAGGAATCTCGCCCAGCCCCGGCGTTCCACCCACATTCTTCGTGTCCTGCCGCTGCAGCAAACCAGCTAAAATCGAAGGCTCGCCATCTTTCAGCTGAATTACCTGTTCGGCAACCCGCTGCGAAATGATCGGTTCGGTGACCCCGGAGATCATGACGCTCCCGTTTTGGCTCGAAATCTCGACCTTCAACTTCAGCGAAACTTCGCGGTCGAAATGAACCGTGGGTGTGATATCGAGATTTACACCGACATCCAGATACGTGAACTGCGTTTGCACACCCAGCGATGCCGTCGCCGACAACGTGGAACTGTACGATCCCGTGGCTACTGGAATCTTGGAACCGATCTTCAACGTCGCGCGCTGCCCGTCTGAAGCTCGCACGCGCGGGTTCTGCAAGATACGCGTATCGATGTCGCTCAACAACGCATTGACAGCGCCGCCGCTCACCGTAACAGCGAAGTTGGTTGCGTTCAGATTACCCAGCGAATTCAACGTAAGGTTCTGGCTTGTTGTCGATCCTGTACTCGTGCCATTGCTTGTGCTTGTGCCCGAGGTCGCATTGGTACTTGTGCTCGTCGTTGCCGTTGGCGTCAATCCAAAGCTGGTTGGCAGCGTGATCCCGAGATTGCGAATCTTGTCCCGGCTCACCTCGAGTACCGCCACGTCCACAATCACCTCGGCCCGTGTGCGATCGAGATCATTGATCATCTTTTCGGCCAAAATCAGTTGATCCGGCGTCGCCCGTATCACAATTGCATTCTGGCTGGCTACCAGGTACATCTTCACCGTCTGGTCCAGCACGTTGCGCAACGCCACCAGCACCTCGTTCGCATCGTTCTGTTGCGACACGTTGGTCAGGTAAAACGTCTGGACCGCCTGGTCATCGAGATCCGTGCGCTTGTTCCGCGTGTTTTGCGCTACAAAAATCGTGTTCGTCGTCACCGGCTTGTAAAACGTCCCGCTCAGCGTTTCCACGATGCGCAACGCATCCGAGATCGGGATGCTGGTCAGGTCCACAGGAATGCTTTTGGACGTGTACTCCGGATCGAAGATCACATTCAAGCCGGCAATCTTCCCGATGGCCTGGTACACCGATTTCGAGTCCCCAACCATGTGCAACGTGATGGGGTCGTTCGTCACCGGCTGCAACTCCACCGGAGCCGCCAGCGACGCGATCTCCTGCTGCATCGCCCGCTGGCGAGGCGACGGCTCATCCACCCCTGGAATTAGCGTCTGCCCTGGCGCCACGCTGTTCTGAATCGCACTGGCCACGCCAGGGGTCACCGGCGCTGCCGGTGGACGCTCCGTGACCTGCAACTCCTGCGCTGCCGCTTCATTTCCCGGATCGATCTGCAGCGCGCGCGCAAACTCGTTGATTGCCCCTGTGACGTCGCCAGACTGTCGCAGCACCCGCCCGCGGTCCACATGCAGGTTCGCTGCTGTGTAACGCATCCGCTCATAGCGCTCACGAAAACGGATGTCCCCGGGCCGTTTCAGATGTGCTTGGCGATACGCTTCAAACGCGTTGTCGTAATCTTCCCGCGTTTCCGCGTCCTGCCCGCGCTTGTTCCAGGTATTGGCCGATTGCGCGCTTGCCGAAACGCCCATCGAACAGAACAGCAAGCCACTGAAAAGGCAAAGAAACAGAAAAGCTGAAAAGCGAGGACGGTGCTCCAACATCCAATCTTGTTTCAAAACCTTACCTACCCGCCTGCTCTGCTTCAGGCTCACGTCCCGCTCTCGCACGCCCCGACCTGTTGCCACCTGATCATTCAGGCTCGTTTTCCCAATAGCGCACACCGGAAAGCCCAGCGGTTTTTCATCCGCTGTGCCTGCTTTAGAACAAGGATCGCACTCGCACGAGAGCCCGGCGATCTTCGGCAGCACGGCACGACGCAGTGGTTTGAACTTCCCTGATACTACCATTGCGTCGTTTGCACTCCCATCCTCTTTTAGCATTCCTGCGTCACAATGAAGCGGTCCCGATGAAGCGCGATCCTGGCATCTCATGCCTGGACAGAAATCGCCATCACCGTTGCTTTCGCATGCAATCCGCACACGGGAACATGCTGCTTGGACGAAGACCCACGTCCATCGTTTCAGCGCTCTGTAGCACTTTTTGGGGATACGCTTTCTCTGCCTCGCCTCTGATCGCCCAGTCCTCTCGGTTCCGCTGCTCTGCTAGCATCAGTATCGGCAGCAAGCGCGAAATCTTTACTCGGCAAGCGCTTTCAGCGTCCACCCTTCCCGGTGTCTCCACCCATGCCCCGCTCCCTTTCCAACCCGACGGTTCCCACGGACTCTCGCCCAGCCCCGGTGAAGGCCAAAGATCGCGACCCGATCGCGATGGGGTCGCGTGACGCCGCGTTCAACCGCTCCGCCAGCTTCAATTACTTTCTCGAAGACCGCTTCGAAGCTGGCGTGGCCCTGCACGGCACCGAGGTCAAAAGCATTCGCGAAGGCAAAGCCAACCTGAAAGACGCCTACGGCTTGCTCAAAGATGGCGAATGCTTTCTGCTCAATGCGCACATCGGTCCGTTCTCCCACGGCAACGCCATGAACCACGACGCCCTGCGGACCCGCAAACTTCTTCTGCATAAAAGCGAAATTGTGAAGCTAACCGCTTCCAGCAAGCAAAAGGGCTACACCCTCATCCCTGTCCGCCTTTACTTTCGTCACGGCAAAGTGAAATGCGAGATCGCTCTCGCTAAAGGCAAGCAGGACTGGGACAAACGCGCCACGGAACGCAAAAAAGAAACCGATAAAGAAACCCGCGCCGCCATTGCTCGCTCCCAACGCCGCTAACCCGGCAGCCTGAAACTGGACACGCACGGTCGTTGTGGACCCTTTCCGCCGCCTTCTGCCAAAACAAGACTTAGCGCATGCGGCACTGTCCCGCCGAAGACGTTCCGCGTCTTCTTCGCTACCATAGTTCTGTGACCCCCAAACTCCTTTTCCAAGATCCCGCAGCGTTCTCCACCCCGCTCCTCGCCGTTTTCGCCGTTGACATCGCGACAGCCAAAGGTGCGGATCCTTCGCCGGCGCTTCTGGTCACCGCCGACGCCCTCGCCGACGCCGCCGCCCCGTGGCTCACGACGGGCGAATTCAAAGCCGGGTTGGGGGAAACGCTGCTCCTGCACGGCCCCGTCAACACCGCCGCCGCGCGCCTGGTACTTATCGGTCTCGGCAAGGCCAAGTCCCTGACCCCGCACGAGGTCCGCAAAG
>CAXTRN010000129.1:0-10640 GCA_964246645.1 uncultured Acidobacteriaceae bacterium | reverse complement strand
AACGACGCCCTGACCACGGGCGGACTGCGTACAGAGTGCGGGTTGGCGGGGGAGGCGGGAGATTGGCGCGAGCTGCACCATGCGGCGGTGCTGATCGGGTATGGCGCCGGTGCGGTGTGTCCGTGGCTGGTGCTGGAAACGGCGCAGGTAGCGCAGGGCGATGGCGTGGACGGCGAGGCGATGACGCTGAAGGCGTTTGAGGCGGGGTTGGCGAAGGTGATGTCGAAGATGGGAATTTCGGTGGTGGACAGCTACCGAAGCGCGCACCTGTTCGACATCCTGGGGCTCGATCGCACGGTGGTGGAGCGCTGCTTTCCGGGCACGCCGGCGCCGCTTTCGGGGATCGGGTTTGCGGAGCTGGACCGGCGGCTGCGGGCGAGTTGGGGTGTTGCCGCAGGACCGGGCAATGTAGCGGGTTCCCTTGAGGCCGTGCCTGTGGAGTTGCCGGATTTTGGTTGGGTGCGCTTCCGGAAGTCGGATGCGGCCGAGCCGCACCAGTGGCAACCCCCGGCGGTGAAGGCGCTACAGATGGTGGTGGGCAGCGCACGCAATGCAGCGGCTACGGAAGATGCGGCGACACAATTCGCAGCGTTTTCGCATGATGCCGATGTGCATGATGCGATGCGGCTGCGGGATCTGCTGGAGATTCGGCCTGCGGGACCGGAACTGGCGCTGGACGCGGTGGAAGCACCGGAGAATCTTTGTCGACGCTTCGTTTCGAGTGCGATGTCGCTGGGATCCTTGAGTCCGGAAGCGCACCAGACGGTCACGGCGGCGATGAATCTGCTGGGTGGCCGGTCCAATACCGGAGAGGGCGGAGAAGATCCGACCGTGTATCAGGTCTGGAGCACGGGCGGCGACAGCGGGGGCGAGCGGCCCGGTGCGCACGGAAAGGCCGCGAGGGAAAGTGCATCCGGCTCAGGCGGAACAGCTGTTGCGGCGGTGGTTGCGCCGGCGCCGGTGCATGTTTCGCTGAACAACAAGGTGAAGCAGGTGGCTTCGGGGCGGTTTGGGGTGACGGCCGCCTATTTGGCGCATGCGGAGGAGATCGAGATCAAGGTGGCGCAGGGAGCCAAGCCCGGTGAGGGCGGCCAGTTGCCGGGGCACAAGGTTTCGGGGCTGATTGCGCGGTTGCGGCATGCGCAGCCGGGGGTGAGTCTGATTTCGCCGCCGCCGCACCACGACATTTATTCGATTGAGGATTTGGCGCAGCTGATTTATGACTTGAAACGCGTGAACCCGCGCGCGGCCGTGGGCGTAAAGCTGGTATCGAGCTTCGGCGTGGGTACAGTAGCGGCGGGCGTGGCCAAAGCCTACGCGGATTACGTGGTGATCGCTGGGAATTCGGGCGGAACGGGAGCGGCGGCGCTTTCGAGCATCAAGTATGCGGGCTCGCCATGGGAGCTGGGATTGGCCGAGGCGCAGCAGGCTCTGCGGACAAGCGGCATGCGCGATCGAGTGCGGCTGCGCGCCGATGGCGGCTTAACCACGGCGCGCGATGTGCTGATCGCGGCGCTGCTGGGCGCCGATGAATTCGGGTTTGGAACAGCGGTGCTGGTCGCGCTGGGTTGCGACATGGCGCGGCAATGTCATCTAAACACCTGTCCGGTGGGCATTGCGACACAACGGCCGGAGTTGCGGGCAAAGTTTCGCGGCAAGCCCGAGCATATTGTCACTCTCTTCCAGCAGCTTTCGGCGGATCTGCAGCGATTGCTCTCGAAATTCGGGCTGCGCTCGCTTGAAGAGGCGACCGGCCGGGTGGACTTGCTGGAACAGGTGCGCGGTGATGGTGGAGTAGATCTGGAGCCGATGCTGGCCGATGTGCAAACCGGAGCGCGGCACTGGATGGGCGAGCGCAACGACCGGCCCGGCGAGGACGAGCCGCTAGATGAAGCCTGGACCGAGCCTGCGATGGCCGCTGCCCGGCGTGGTGAGCCGTTCAGCGCGCAGGCAGCGATCTCGAACGCGCACCGGGCGGTAGGTGCGCGTCTTTCAGGCGAGTTGGCGGTAGCGCGGGCCAAGGGCGAGGTCGGCACGGTGGATGTCACCTTCGCGCTCGACGGGGTAGCCGGGCAGTCGTTTGGGGCTTTTGCGGGCGAGGGCATGAAGCTCGTGCTGGCGGGTCAGGCGAACGACTTTGTCGGCAAAGGACTGTGCGGCGCTGACTTGATCCTGCGCGCAGTGGGCCGTGCGGCCGCGCACAGCCACGAGCACGTGTTGCTGGGCAACGTCGCGCTTTATGGAGCCACAGCAGGGCGCTTGTTTGCTGCCGGGCGTGCGGGGGAGCGCTTTGCGGTGCGGAACTCGGGCGCGGAGGCGGTGATCGAGGGCATCGGCGACCACGGCTGTGAATACATGACGGGCGGTGCGGTGGTCATTCTGGGGCCGATCGGGATGAACTTCGGTGCGGGTATGACCGGCGGTCTAGCCTGGGTGTACGACGAAGATGGAGAGGTCCTCCGCAAAGAACGCTTTCATGCGGAGTTTCTCGAGGCGACGCCCTTTGCGGTGTGCTCGGCAGAGCAGCAAGCGAAGCTGCGCGCTTGGGTGGCGACGCATGCGGCTTTGGCAGACAGTCGGCTTGCGGAACGCTTGCTGAGCGAGTGGGCCACGGTTTCACCGCAATTCGTTCTGTTTCTGCCCAAGCCACAGGCTTGATACGCGGAAGCCATGAGGATTGGAAAGTGGCTTGGGTGCGCTGTGCGACCTGCTGGGCGGTGTGCTGGGCGGCGTGCCATGTAGCATGAGGCTGATCTCTTACCGAAGGAAGCGCTCGCTATGCCTGGACCGATCATTGTGACGGGAGCGGCCGGATTCATTGGCCGCAACACCGTCGCGGAGTTGAACCGCCGCGGCGAAGAAGAATTAATCCTTGTCGACGAGCTTGGCAAAGACGATAAATGGAAGAACCTCGTGGGCTTGCGGTATGAAGATATCGTTTCGCCGGAGGAGTTCCTCGGCTTGATCGAGGATGGCACCTTTGCCGACGCTCGTGCACTGATCCATCTGGGCGCGTGTAGCGCGACGACCGAACGGGATGCGGATTTCCTGTTGCGGAACAATTACCAGTACACGCGGGTGCTGTGCAACTGGGCGCTCGCCCATGAGGTGCGCTTTGTGTACGCGTCGACCGCGGCGACCTACGGCGACGGCGCCCGAGGGTACGACGACAGCGATGCGGTGACGCCGCTGCTGGCGCCGCTGAACATGTACGGATATTCCAAACACATGTTCGATCTGTGGGCGCTGAAGCATGATCTCTTCGATCGCATTGTCGGGCTGAAATATTTCAATGTGTTTGGGCCCTATGAGGACCATAAGGGCGACATGCGCTCGGTGGTGTCGAAGAGTTACGAGCAGATTCGTACGACAGGCAAGGTGCAGCTTTTTAAGAGCTATAACCCCGAATACGGAGACGGGCAACAGCAGCGGGATTTCATCTCCGTACACGACGCTGTAGACGTAACGCTGCATTTTGCCCTGCAGCCCGCGGACGCGCCGGGGTCGCCCGGAGGGCTCTTCAACTGCGGCACCGGACAGGCACACACCTGGCTTGAGCTGGTAACGCCAGTCTTTGAGGCGCTGGAACGTCAGCCCGAGATCGAATTTATAGACATGCCGCAAACATTGCGGGGCAAGTACCAGTACTTCACGGAAAGCAAGGTGGAAAAGCTGCGCGCGGCAGGGTATACAAGGCCCTTCACAGAGCTCGGCGAAGCGGTGCGGGCCTACGTGAGGGACTATTATCTGCCGCGCGCTCCACGGTAGAGGGGTTCGCCTTGTGATGGGTTCGCACGACAGGCGTATGCTGTAGCCGATGTCCGCGCTTGTTGTGATTTACCCAGGTAGCTTCGATCCTTTGACGAACGGCCACCTCGACCTGATCGCCCGCGGGGCCAAGCTCGCCGACGAACTCGTGATCGCCGTACTGCGCAACGCCGGCAAGCCGGAACCGCTGTTCACGGTGAACGAACGCCAGGAGATGCTGCGGGAGGCGACTGCCAATCTTCCCAACGTGACCATCGCGGCATTTGACGGGCTGCTGGTGGATTTTGCGCGAGCCCGGGGTGCACGGGCCGTCATGCGAGGCATCCGAGCGATCTCGGATTATGAGTACGAGTTGCAAATGGCGATGATGAATCGCAAACTCGAACCCTCTATCGAGACGCTCTTCCTGATGCCCGCCGAAAAGTACACCTATGTGAGCTCGCGGCTGATCAAAGGGGTGGCGCAGCTGGGCGGTGACGTGAGCGATCTCGTGCCGGCCAACGTGAACGCACGATTGCAGGCCCGGGCCGGCATTTTGGGCTAGCGGCAATTTTCTTTCCGGCAGGACGCGGTTCTGCGAAACTGAAACTCATGAGCACAGCAGAAAAACGTATTCTTTCCAACAGAATCGGACGCATCGAAGTTTCAGCCACGATGGCGATTACGGCGGAAGCGCTGAAGATGAAAGCCGCAGGCATCGACCTGGCCGATTTCGGCGCCGGCGAGCCGCATTTTCCGACGCCGCAGCATATCAAAGATG
Organism: uncultured Acidobacteriaceae bacterium; assembly: GCA_964246645.1. Lineage (GTDB taxonomy): Bacteria > Acidobacteriota > Terriglobia > Terriglobales > Acidobacteriaceae > Granulicella. The sequence continues at coordinate 6,112 of CAXTRN010000129.1, read as the reverse complement.
CAGCCATCACCGCGATTCAGAACAACGTCACGCGGTATACCGCCGTCGCCGGGGTGCCCCAGGTTCGCCAGGCGATCGTTGATCGGCACGCCGCCGATTTCGGCTCGGCGTACACCCCGGAGGAGTGCGTTTTCACGACCGGCGGCAAGCTGGCGCTGTTCAATGCCATGGAGGTGCTCGTCGATCACGGCGATGAGGTCATTCTCCCCGTGCCGTACTGGGTGAGCTACAAAGACATCATCCAGTACGCGGGCGGCGTTCCCGTATTCGTGCAAACGAGCGAGGCGGAAAACTTTCGCGTGACCTCTGCCATGATCGAGCAGGCCATCACGCCAAAGACCAAGGTGATTATCCTGAACACGCCCTCGAACCCGTCGGGGGCTGTGATCGATGCGGCGGACCTGGAGGCCATTGTTCGGTTGGCGCACGCACGCGGCATCTTCCTCATGCTGGACGAGTGCTACGTGTACCTGACCTTTGCGGGTAAACCGATCTCGGGCGGATCGTTTACGGATTGCAAGGAACACATCATTATTCTTGGGTCCTTGTCGAAAACCTACGCCATGACGGGCTGGCGCGCAGGCTTCGCGCTGGGGCCGAAGCCGATCCTCGCAGCCATGGGCAAATTGCAGTCGCAATCAACATCAAACACAGCCAGCATGGTGCAGCAGGCTTCCATTGCCGCGCTGACGGCTTCGCAGGCGTGTGTCGGGGAAATGTGTGCCGAATACCAAAAGCTGCGCGGCCGGGTGCTGGAGGGCTTCAAGAGCATCCCTGGGCTGACCTGCACCGTCCCGGAAGGCGCCTTCTATGTGTACCCGAATGTGAGCGGTTTCTTTGGCAAAGGGGTCGGTTCAGCGTCTGAATTGGCGTCGCGGCTGTTGACCGAAGCGCATGTGGTCACCGTGCCGGGTGAAGCGTTCGGCACCAGGGAGCACATTCGCCTTTCGTATGCCGTGGCGCCCGAAGTGATTGATAAGGGCGTGGACCGGCTGCGACGCTTCCTCGCACAGTTGGGCTGAACGAAAATGTCGGCCGACTTGTGGCCGCCTGTACCAAAGTGGGACAGACAAGTGAGTGTGATGTCCCACGCTCGTTACTCGTTCGAGTTACTACAAGGGTGCGCCAAACGGTTGCGAACCCGCTAGGATAGGCACATGTCCCTCGAAGGCAGATCGGAAAAGACTGAACCCCGTTTGGCGGCGATTGTTCTTGCCGGCGGCAGCGGAACCCGCTTTTGGCCACGTAGCCGGCGTGCGCGCGCAAAACAAGTGCTGCAACTGGATGGGGAAGGCACCATGATCCAGGGCACACTGGCGCGGCTGGAAGGCCTTGTTTCTGCAGAAAACGTGTGGGTGATCACCAACGATCTGCTAGCTAAAACCATCGCGGAACAGCTGCCGCAGATGTTGCCGGACCGCTTGTTGCGTGAACCCGCTGCCCGGAATACCGCACCCGCGTGCGCGCTGGTTGCCTTTTTGCTGGAAAAGACCGCGCCGCAAACAGTGCTTGGCGTTTTTCCATCCGACCACGTGATTGGCGATCCGGAGCGCTTTCGTCTGGTGCTGCGGGCCGGCGTACAGGTGGCATCGAGCGGACCGCGCATGGTCGTGCTAGGCGTACCGCCGACACGACCGGAGACCGGGTACGGGTATATCGAGCTCGGAGCCGCGTCGAGTCCGGTACGCGTCAATGGAGAATGTATTTCGCTATGGCACGTGCGCCGCTTTACGGAAAAACCGGACAGTCAGCGAGCGCGTCACTTCGTTCGTTCAGGGAATTACGTGTGGAACAGCGGCATGTTCCTTTGGAGCGCCGCCACCCTTGCAGGCGCCATCCGCGAGCACAAGCCCGAGATGGCCTCTCTCCTGGAAGAGATAGCGGCGAGTTGGGGTACAGCGGCGTTCGACGCGCGATTCGCGGAGTTGTACCCGCAGTGCGAATCGATCTCGATCGACTATGCCGTGCTCGAGCCCCGTTCCGCGAAGGGCGAAGCGCACTCCCAGTTGTATTGTTTGCCGGGCGATTTCGCCTGGAACGATTTAGGGTCATGGGCCGCGCTCTATGAACACATTAGCGAAGACGGTGAACAACAGTTGACCAATGTTGTTGAAGCGCAGCACGGCGTCGAGATCACCTCGTCGGGATGCTACGTTTTTGCCCCCGGCAAGGCAGTCGCCCTGGTGGGTGTCAAGGACTTGGTGGTGGTGGAAACAGAGGATGCCTTGTTGATTACAACCAGGGAAGGCTCACAGGATGTGGGCAAGGTCGTCACCGAGCTGAAAAACGCCGGACGCATGGATCTGATCTGATGAGCACACACCCAATGAGCACGAGCCCGATGAGCGCGGAAACTGCCGGGGTCCCAATCCCCAAAGTCGCGACGGTGAAGTTCGGAACCGACGGCTGGCGCGGCATCATCGCCGATGACTTTACCTATGAAAACGTCCGTGTGGCTGCACGCGCCATTGCGCAATATGTGCTGGAGGAAGAGAACCCGACAGCAGGTTTGTGCATTGGGTACGACACCCGCTTTGGCTCGCGATCCTTTGCACGCTTGGTGGCCGAGGTCGTTTCAACAGCCGGCATTCCAGTTTTTCTGTCGGACAAGGTAACGCCTACGCCGGAGTTGTCCTTTGCCGTACGGCAACGTGGAGCGGCCGGTGGAATCATGATCACTTCCAGCCATAACCCGGCAGAGTGGAACGGGGTGAAATACAAGGCGCACTACGGCGGCTCGGGCAAGCCTTCGATCATCGCGGCGATCGAGCAACGCTTATACAGGCAAGTTCCCGCGGCCACGACACCGGCCCTTATTGAAGAGGTGAACTTCGCACCGGAGTACGTGGCGGCGCTCGAAAGCTTCGTGGATCTGCCGGCCATCAAGCGGTCCGGTTTTCGCTTTCTGATCGACTGCATGTATGGCGCGGGACAAGGCTACGTCGCGGGTATTTTTGACCGGGCGGGCATACCCTATGTTGCTGTCCGCAGCGAAGTGAATCCGGCCTTTCCGGGCATCAATCCGGAGCCGATCTTGCCGCACATTGCGCTCGCGCAGGAGCGGGTCGTGGCGGAGCGGTGCGATGCCGGTTTTATTACAGACGGGGATGCAGATCGCATTGGCGCCGTCGACGAGCACGGCAATGTTGTAGATGCGCACAAGATTTTTGCGATCGTGTTGCAGTGGTTGCTGACGCGCAAGGGGTGGCCTGGGGATGTAACCCGCGCCTTCAATACCACCAAGATGTTGGATCGGATCGCCGCCAAATATGGACGCACATTGCATGAACACGGCATTGGGTTCAAGTATGTTTGCGATCTCATGCTGGAAAAAGACATTCTCATCGGTGGGGAAGAGTCGGGCGGCGTGGGCATCAGCCGGCATCTGCCTGAACGGGACGGTTTGTTGAACAGCTTGCTGCTTGCGAATGTGATGGCCGACGAAGGCAAGACACTCGGTCAACTTGTAGCCGCGCTGCAGACCGAATACGGTGAACACCAATACGGGCGCATCGATATGCACATCGATGAGGCGCTCAAGGCATCCGCCATACGGCGGGCCAGCGCCGGGGTGACAGAAATCGCAGGACGACGGGTGCTGCGAACGGAAAATCTGGACGGATGGAAGTTCTTCCTCCAAGAGCCGCACTGTGCGGAAAAGCCAAATGCGGCAGAAACCTGGTTGTTGCTGCGAGCCAGCGGGACCGAGCCGCTGTTGCGGGTGTACTGCGAAAGTTGCAGCGTAGACAGCGTGGCACAGATCCTCGAAGCAGCGAAGCAGTTTGTCCTTGCCGGCGACACGTTGATCGGCGATGCGCCAGGGAAAGAGGGATATGCCGGCTGAGCAAGCGGTTCTGGTGCGCGGCGTGTTGTTCGACATGGACGGTGTGCTGGTGAGTTCAGTGGGCAGCGCGGAGCGTTGCTGGCGGCAATGGGCCGCGCACTACGGTGTACCGGATGCGGAACAGGTGCAGATCCAGCATGGAACACGAGCCGTCGACATCATGGAGCAGCTGAAGCCAGGTGTGGACAAGGCGACCGGCCTGAAGTTGATCGAGGACCTGGAGATTGCCGATGTGGGTGATCTCCAGGTCCTGCCCGGGGTACGTGCTCTGCTGGATAGTTTGCCGGAACGGCAATGGGCGATCGTCACCTCGGCAACGCGGCGGCTGCTGCTGGGGCGATTGGGCGCCGCACGGTTGCCGGTGCCGCAGCGCCTGATCAGCGGAGAGATGGTGCAACGCGGCAAACCCGATCCGGAGCCGTACCTTCGCGGCGCGGCGCTGGTGGGGGCGCCCGCATCCGCGTGTCTGGTCGTGGAGGATGCGCCGAGCGGCATCCATGCGGGAAAACAGGCTGGCTGCCGCGTGCTCGGTGTTGCAGGAACCTGTTCTGTCGCGGAACTAAAGTCGGCGGGAGCGGACTGGGTGGTGGCGACCCTGGCCGATGTTCGTGCCGAGATACAAGGTGAGCAGGTACAGCTCTTCATGACGGTGCAATGAGCTCATCACCACGCCGCATGATTCTGCATGCTGTAAACCCGAGAAGCTGGCTTGTTTTGACGTTTGTATCCGAGTGAGCCTGTGGAGGAGGGCACATCGCATCAACGACGCCGCACAAGATGCCTGAGAGAACTGCTTGCGCCGCAGGATCGATTCGGACACTTTAACTCACCTATGAAGATGCTGCGAACCTTCTCCGCAATCCGGCACTGAGCCGCATGGGCGGCGAGGTGGACGAGGCACAAAAGACTCATTCGCCCTGTCCGTAGTCTGAAAAAAAGATATTGCGTGGCCTCTCGCCGGTCGCTCTTGTGGTCCCGGAACGTAGAATGGGCGGCGCGTTGCCGGACACAGAACGGGCGGCCTTTTACATCAACCTCCCATTTGCCTTTTGCAGCAGGGCGGCAACCCGGTTGAAGTCCTCCTCCGTGTCGACGCCGATGGTGTCGGTAGGAGCTTCAGCTACATAAAGGGCAACGTTGTTTTCCAGCAGACGTAGTTGCTCCAGGCGTTCGATCTTCTCCAGGGGCGATGGAGGTAGAGCGGCGAAACGGTCGAGGGCACTGCGCCGGTAGGCGTACACGCCGAGATGCTTCCAGGAGGGTAGGTCGCCGCTACCGTCACGGTTGTGGGGGATGGGTGCGCGGGAAAAATACAAGGCTCGACCGTCATTGGCTGTGACGACCTTAACGGCGTTTGGATTGAGGAAGTCCTCCGGCGAACAGCGGACCTTGAGCGTGGAAACCTCAGTGGCGGAATGGGCAAACGGCGCGAGAAGCGCGGCGAAGTGAGCGGAGGTGAGCAGCGGTTCATCGCCCTGCACATTAACGTAAATGGCGGCGGGGCTTTGTTGAGCGACGGCATGGAGGCGGTCCGTACCGCTCGGCAAAAGAGGAGAGGTCATTTGCCAGGTCCAGCCATTCTGTCGGCAAAGAGCGGCGATTTCTTCAGAATCAACGGCTACGATCACCTGATGGAATAGCGGACAGGCGAGGGCTGCTTCCACGGTCCAGGCAAGCAGGGGTTTGCCTGCGAGGGGGCGGAGCATCTTGCGCGGTAAACGGGTGGAGTGCAGCCGCGCGGGGACAACGGCGAGGACATTGTCGGGGAAGTTGATGGTGAGTCCTTCTGGGATTGATTTAGGAATTGACTGGGGATCGGTTTTGGGGATGGGCTTGGAACTGATGGAAGCTGAGATGAAGGCGACTGGAAAGCAGGAAAGCCCTTCACCGGTGCCGATCAATCCGGGCCGTGCCGAGGGCAGCGGTCATTTTCGATTCCACCGGCAGGTGAAACGCAGATTGCCTTCGAGATGGCAACGAAAGGATGGATGTTCTCTGGTCGAGGACGCCTAGGAGCGTTTGTGGGGGTCGGCTCCTTGCTTGCGGTAGAAGCGGATCGTGAGGCACAGCAGGATTCCCAGGGCGACGGCGAGGACGCCCGCTGCCCAATAAAGCAGCGTGAGAATGGAATCCAGCCTGCAGGCAAAGGCGGAATGGACGGCGGAACAGTCGCGCGGGAGAAAAAGCAGAGCGATGGAGCCGAGTATAGGCCGATGCAAAACCGACGGTGTGCCGCCTGGGTTGCAATAGCCGGGCGGTGCTGCAAAT
>CAXTRN010000128.1:0-10704 GCA_964246645.1 uncultured Acidobacteriaceae bacterium | reverse complement strand
CGCAGCGCGGCCGGCGGCCGAGGTCGGCGTCAAGAAGGACATCTACGCCGTCCTGGCGACGTCGTTCGCACGGTTCGCCGTCGAGGCCGACAGGGACTAGGCCTGCCGGCTCAGTGCCCGACGCCACCGCCGCCGCCGCCCAAACTGCAACCAGCGCCGCCCGCGCCCAAGCCCGTCAACCTGATGGGGTCGGCGGCTCACGTTCCGAACGCGGACATGCACCCGAGCGCGGTACGCCTCGGCTCGCCGGATAACCCGCTGAAGCCGATGACCGGTCCCGCCGTGGCCCGTGTCAACATGGGTGTCGCCGGGATGCCGGGCATGCCGGGCAGCAACACCGGCAGCGGCCCCCGCGCCGTAAACGTCAGCATGGGTTCGGGCTCGCCGAATGGCCAGAACCTTGCCGCCACCTCGCCCCGTCCTGTGCAGGGTGTCGCGATGGGTTGCATCGGCTGCAGCGGCCCGCTCTCCTCCAAGAGCACGCAGGTTCAGCGTGTCGCGATGAACACCGCCCCGGTCGCCATGCCCGTGCAGCAAACCCGGGTGCAGTCCACCGTGGCCAAATCCACCCCCACCCTGCTGTACAAGCCCGCACCGGTGTACACCGAGGAAGCGAAGTCCATGCACCTCGAGGGCAATGTTTCCGTCCGCATCCGGGTCAGCCCGGAAGGCACCGTGGAAGTTCTCCGCGTGGAACATGGCCTCGGTCACGGTCTGGATCAGGCTGCCATCACCGCCGCCGAGGGTACACGCTTCAAACCGGCCTTGGACGCCTCCGGCAGTCCTACCGCCTGGGAAGGTGTCGTGACTGTCAAATTTCAAATGAGCTAAGCCAAATGAGCTGAGCCGAATCCCTGAACTGAATGAACCGCGAAGGCCGCCCCGCACCCCAGAGCCCCAGGCGAACGACCTTCGACATAGATTTCACCTACTCGTCTCAAGGCCTGACCGCACGCCGTAACCAAGGAGCCTCACCCTCATGATCAACCGGACGAAACTCACCGCTCTTGTGACACTCGCCCTTCTTGCCGCTCCGGCGTTGCCAGCTGTGGCCTTCCCTCTGGGCAAGAAGAAGGTAGAAGTCACAGCCGATTACCGCAAGCCCAATGCCGCGCAGAACGCTCTCATCGATAAATCGATCGCTCGCGAAACCGTCATCATCAAAACGCTGAAAGACCGCACCCCCATCGTCGAAACCTACATCCAGAACATGCGGCCGGACACCGTGATGGGTGCGACGCCCGAATCGGACGTTCACTTTCTGGGCCGTGGCAACTTCGGCCACATCATCGGCGACACCACCTTTTCCGCCGGTCAACAACCGGAAGCCAAGGGCGGCAAGCTCGGTCTCTTCAAACATTCGCTCGGCTATCTCAGCAGCCTTTCCGGCAGCCTTCACCTCACCTACCATGAGGCCGGCTTTGTCCAGATGCTCCTGGTCGACAGCAACAGCTATAACCGCCAAACCTACCAGTTCGCCTTTGTTCGCAACGACTTTCTCGGGACCATTCCCACAGTTGTCTTCGATGTAGCCCCGATCAAGAAGAATTCGACCGGGCGCTTCGCGGGTCGCATCTGGATTGAGCGCAACAGCGGCAACATCGTCCGCTTCAACGGCGATTTCGCCGGCTCCGAAAAAGACATCGCTGAGTTCTACCACTTCGATTCCTGGCGCACCAACGTGCAGGAAGGCCTTTGGATGCCGACCTCGATCTATATCGAGGAGACTGATTCCAAGAGCCCGAATCACACTTTGAAGTTCAAAGCGGTCAACTATATCTGGGGATACTCGCTCAAGGTGCCGCCGAAGGAAGCCGATCAGGCCACCCTTGAAGTCGAAGGCGCCACCGACGCTTCCCAGAATGCCCCTGACGTCAGCCCGCTTCAGGCACAGCGTGAGTGGGTGCAGCAGGCCGAAGACAACGTCATCGACCGCCTCTACCAGGCTGGCTTGATCGACGCGCCTAGCGAATTCGATCAGACACTTGAACTGCTCGCCAACAACATTCTTGCGTATAACAAGATCGCCACGGATCGTCCCATCAAGGTGCGCACCCTGCTCACCGAACCGCTCGAAACACTCTCGGTCGGCGACACGATCCTGGTCTCCAAAAGCCTGCTCGACACCACCGCCGTGCCTTCCGCCGATGGCAAGCAGGCCGAACAGCAGGGCGACCTGAACGCGCTGCTCGCCTTCCAACTCGCGCACATTCTGCTCGGTCATCACATCGATACAAAGTACGCCTTTAGCGATCACCTCATGTTCCCGCAGGAATCTGCCTTTCAGCGGATCCCGATGCACCACACCGACAAGGAAAATGAGGAAGCCGCCAAAAAAGCGATGGATTTGATGGCCGTTGCTGATCTTTCCGACGGGCAAAAGTACTTCGGCCTTTACCTGCAACAGCTGCAAGCGCGGGAAAAGGGCCTGAAGGCGCTTACCGAGCCGCAAATCGGCGATGGACTCACCAAAACGGACGGCACCTTCTGGATGCAGGCGCTTGTTTCCAAGAGTCCAAAGCTGAATAACACGGATCTGCAGCAACAGGCTGCGATGCCGTTATCACAACTTTTGCGCTTCGATCCCTGGACGGACAAGGTTATTCAACTGCATTCCGCCTACGCTCCCCTGCTCAGTTCGCGTGATAAGCTACCCTTCGAGATCACACCTGTTTATCTGAAGCTTGCTTATTGGCAGCCGCCCGCACCCCCGGCAGCTCCGGCTCCTGTGCCGGCCGCTACGGGAGCTGCAGCTACCACTGTGCCCGCTGGGAATCAAACCCCGGCGGCCCCCACAACCACCGACGCTGGTGCGACACCGGGAGCCGTTCCAACAGCCCCCACTTCAGCAGCACCCGCTGCCGCACCGGCGAACCCCCAACAGTAGCAATCTTTCCTTAACGGGCGAAACGGCCCCAACTTGCGCTGGCCCCACGTGGGCGCTCCAACGGTCAGACAGACCGCCAAAGGGAGCGCCCGCGTTTCAGGAGACCTCATGATGAAGTACGGCTTTTCCGCTTTGACCTTGGCTCTTTTTGCCGGCTTCGCTGCATCGCACGCCGCAGCGCAGGCTTCCGCGACAGCCACCGGCAATGCGTTAGCAGTCGGCATCAGCTACCAGAACATCGATCCGGATTACGGTCCGCTGCGTGCCTCGGGTATCGGCATCTTCGCCAATTACGATTTCGCGCGTTATGTCGGTATCACCGCCGAAATCAATCTGCAAACAGCCTTCTCATCCGTCGTTTTTCTGGAAAAAACCTACATGGTCGGCGCCCGTGGCGAATATCACCACAACCGCTATCTGGGGTACGGCAAAGTCCTTGTTGGCGGCGCGAGTTCCTCGAACAACACCAATAATCCCGGCCTGCTCAACGCACCCGGAACCTACGGCGCGGCGGCTCTCGGCGGCGGCCTTGAGGTACGGCTCGAGCACCACATTACCCTGCGCGCCATTGACTATGAACAGCAGCGCTGGCTGGGTTATCACCCCAATGGACTCACGCCAAGCGTTTTTTCCATCGGCGCGGCGTATCGTTTCCAATAACCGGGCTGCCAGGTGGTACCAACCTGCATGACCGACCTGAAAAGGCCTCATCCCGACAAGGATGAGGCCCTTTTTCTCATGCATGGCTTCCACAATGATCTCTGCCTGGCTGCCGTGCTCAGACAAGGGCTACAGCAGTTCCTCTGAAGGTGGGGAACGAAGGCAGACCCGTTAGTGCCGGCTTCGTCACGAAAGCTGGCGTCTACGACAGTGCCCGACGCCACAGCCTCAGGAGAACTGCCTTAAAAGTGGTAGGCGATACCGATTGAAGGCGTCGAGATCACATAATACTTGTTGATGGTCAGGTAAGAAATACCAAACGTCGGTGCCTTCAGCACCATGCCGCGGTATTCTGCGCGGATGTCGAAGCTTGGACTGATCTCATAAGCGACACCGGCGCCGAAAAGTCCTCCAAAGCTTGTCGTTTGCTTCACAACGCCCTGCTGCACCGTGCCGGTATCCAGAATGGGCGTGAAGATCATGCCGCCGATGCCGGCTTCTGCAAACGGATTGAAGTTCTTATAGTTCCGCGAATATACATAAGCCGCTGAAAGTTCCTGCTGTCGCGTGTGGACGCGATCGTTCGGGTGCGACACAGACGATGCGTTGTACTTGATCGAGTTCTGCGCGAAACCATAGTTCAGTTCCAGCCCGCTTCGCGGTGTGAGCAGGTACCGGTAGCTTCCCAACACACCCAGCGTCTTTGTCGTGGTCATGGGAAACACGACACCGCCATTCACCTGCGGTGCAAAAACACCGAATCCACTGATGCTGAAATCCTGCCGGCTTTCTTGCGCGTGACCCGCGGTGGCGACGCCCGCAAGCAGGGCGCCCAGCAACACAATCTTCTTCATGCCTTCCAGAAATCCCTTCGCGATACGCCTGCCGTTCCGTGTCCTGCTCCGCAGGATGCCCGAAACCGGCGACCATTGTTATTGTACCCGCACAAAAGACCTCCACAGGGCAACCCCAGGGGCATGCTCTTGAAATCCGTAATGCCAGAAACCCGCTGAGGGCGATGGGGCACCAAAATCGGACTACACCTATCGAGGCGACCGATTTCGTCTCAGCGACTCCGTTCCGTTTCAAAGAAAAATGGCGGCCCTTGTTGTGCGGCATGCGCTTCCACAACCTCGAGAAACGCCCGGGCGGCGTGAGAAAGCGCGGCACGCGTTCGCCAAACCAGCCGCAATTTGCGTTCCATGTGCACTTCCGGCACCTCCACGGCCACCAGAGCGCCAGAACTCAACTCACGTTCGACCGTCAGCCGCGGCGTCAGCGCGACGCCATTGCCGCGTTCCACAAAACGCTTGATCGCCTCTAAACTCGGCAACTCCACGTCCATGCGCAAAGGCGTGCGGTGCCGGGCAAATGCGGCGATCACCTTCATCCGCAGCGGCGACGGCACATTATGCGCCACAAAGGTTTCCTGCCCGAGCCGCCGGATGGAAGCCTTGCCCGCCCCCGCCAAGGCATGCTGCGGGCTCACAATACACACCAGTTCGTCGCGGTACACCACGGCCGAACGCACCTGCGGATCTTCCGGCCGAAAGCTCAGCACCCCCAACTCGACAGAATGATCCAACACCTGATCGGCAATGCGGCTCGCCAGCGAGCGCTGCACCGCCACCTTGATCCGGCTGTGCCGACGACGAAAGGCATGCAGCAGCGGCAACAGGTACAGGCAGGTGTACTCATTGGCTGCCAGGTGCAAACAGCCCTGGTGTAGTGAACGAAGATCGGTCAAGGCCGAAGCGGCCTCTGTGCGCAGGTTCAGCATCTTGCGCGCGTACTCCTGCAACACCTCACCGGCGTCGGTCAACGTGCCGTCGCGCGAGGTGCGCTCCAGCAGCGTTTCGCCCAGTTCGGCTTCCAGTTTGGCCACAATCTGGCTCACCGCGGGCTGCGTGCGATGCAACCGGGCTGCGGCACGGGAAAAGCTGCGCTCTTCCGCCACGGCCAGAAAGGTTTCAAGCTGCGCAAGTTCCATACGTTCCCGCTCCGATGCATCTTTTGAGGCATTTCTTGATGCGAAATCCTGATGTGTGCATTAGAAATGCATATACCCGTTCCTTCCACCATAAGACATCGTTATACTCAGGAAACACCCCACGGCCTTCGGTAAATCGCCATGGGTAAGCTATCGTCGGTACGAACACCTATGACTTCAACGGATACGATCCTGTTTTTCGATACCACCCTGCGTGACGGCGAGCAATCGCCCGGCTGCACCATGCACCCTCACGAAAAACTGCGCATGGCTCACGGTCTCGCCAGGCTCGGCGTCGATGTGATCGAAGCCGGCTTTCCCGTCGCCTCTGAAGGCGATTTCGCTTCTGTGCGTTCCATCGCCCATGAGGTCGGCGCATCGCCGTTTGCGCCCCGCATTGCCGCACTGGCGCGCGCGAAGCGCGAGGATATCGAGGCCGCCGCCCGCGCCGTCGAAGGCGCCCACCGCCCACGCATACACACCTTTCTTGCGACTTCGGACCTGCACCTCGAGGCCAAACTCCGCTTCACCCGCCTGCAGGCGCTCGACCAAACCGCGGCCATGGTGCGTTTGGCGTGCACCTACACCGCAGATGTCGAATTTTCCGCGGAAGACGCCACCCGGTCCGATCGCGATTTCCTCGTCGAAGTCGTCACCGTGGCCATCCAGGCCGGCGCTACCACGATCAATCTTCCCGACACTGTCGGATACACCACGCCGGCCGAATACCAGGAACTCTTCGAGTCCATGCACGCCCGCGTTCCCGGCGCCGCCAACGTCATCTTTTCCACCCATTGTCACGATGACCTCGGCATGGCGACTGCCAACGCGCTTGCGGGGGTTTTGGGCGGTGCGCGGCAGGTAGAGGTCACCGTCAACGGCATCGGCGAGCGTGCCGGCAACGCCGCAATCGAAGAGGTTGCCGCCGCCATGATGGTGCGCCGCGATCGCTTTCCCTTCACGCATGGGCTCGTGCTCACAGAACTCGCGCCGGTGTCCAATCTGCTTGGGGAACTCATCAGCTTCCGGTGCGCTCCCAACAAGGCTGTGGTTGGGAAAAATGCCTTTGCGCACGAGTCCGGCATCCACCAGCACGGGGTACTCGCCAACCCGCTCACCTACGAGATCATGACGCCCGCCTCGGTCGGCGTTACCACCAACAGCATCGTGCTCGGCAAACATTCGGGCCGCAAAGCCCTGCAGCACCGCATGCACGAACTCGGTCACGCGCTTTCGGGCGACGATCTCGATCAGGTGTATAGCCGTTTCACCGAACTGGCCGACCGCAAAAAATCCATCTACGATCAGGACCTGCTTGCCCTGTTGCAGCAGCCCGTGGCCGTGGCGTAGCCGAGGCATCCATGAAGCTCCACATCGCCCTTCTTCCCGGAGACGGTATCGGCCCTGAGGTCACCGCGGAAGCCGTCCATCTGCTGCGTACCGTTGCCACTGCGGGCAGCCACGATTTTGGGTTCACCGAAGCGCTTATCGGCGGCGCCGCGATCGACGCCACAGGCACGCCGCTGCCCCCATCCACTGTCGAACTTTGTCTCGAAAGCGATGCTGTTCTGCTGGGCGCGGTCGGCGATAACCGCTTCAATCACCTCACGCCCGACAAGCGCCCCGAAGCGGGGCTGCTGCAGATTCGCCAGGTCCTCGGCGGCTTCGCCAATCTGCGTCCCGCTGTCGCCTTTCCCGCGCTCGCGAACACCTCGCCCTTGCGTCCCGAAGTAACCCGCGGCGCGAATATTCTTTTTGTTCGCGAGCTGCTCGGCGGCTTGTATTTCGGCCAGCCCCGTTCCTGGCATCGTGCGTCCGACAGCACCACCGAAGAAGCGATCAACACGATGCGCTACACACGTGCCGAGGTCGAGCGCGTCGCCCGCGTTGCCTTTGACCTTGCTGGCAAGCGCCGGGGCAAACTGACCTCCGTCGATAAAGCCAATGTGCTTGAGTGCTCCCAGCTTTGGCGCGCGGTCGTCGATGCCCTCAAGCCCGAGTTTCCCGCCGTCACCGTCGAGCACCAACTCGTCGATTCCATGGCCATGCACCTGATGAACCGTCCTCGCGACTTCGATGTCGTGCTTACAGAAAATCTCTTCGGCGACATACTTTCCGACGAAGCCGGCGTCATTACCGGCTCGCTCGGCATGCTGCCTTCCGCCACCATCGGCGGCAAAGTCAACCTGTACGAGCCCGTTCACGGCTCCGCACCCGACATCGCCGGCACCGGCAAGGCCAATCCCATCGGCGCCATGCTCACCGCCGCCATGGTGCTGCGCCACTCCGCCGGGCTCGCGGCCGAAGCCGACGCAGTCGAAGCCGCCGTCACGGAGGTGCTCGACGCCGGTCATCGCACCGCCGATATTGCCGGCGGCGATACCGCAGCCACCGTCACCACCGCCCGCATGGGCGCTCTCGTTCGCGAAGCCCTGACCGCCATCCTCGACCGCGTTTCCTCCTTGCAACCCGCATAAACGCACACCCTGCGGGCCAACAGCCCGCGTAGCCATCCCTATGCGCATCTTCCTCCATTTCGCGGCGATTGTGGCTTTACTCGCCACCACACCCGCCCTGCGCGGCCAAATCACCGACCCTAATATCCTTGTGTCGGGCCCGCCACAGCCGCCCCACACTCGCCGGTCACCCCGCATCCCGCGCACCGGCAACCTGCAATGGCTTTGGCAATACGCACAGCCCGAACCCAACGGCAACGCCGTTGCCCTGCGCGTCGACGAGCGCTTTGCCACCCTGCTCAGCAACAACTTCCGTCAGCCCCAGGCCTTTTGGGGCGACCGGACGCCCCTCCCCGTTCTTATCCCCCGTTTCCTCGCGCGCTACAGCGAAGTCAACACCAAGGCGAATCGCTATTTCATGGTCGACGGTTGCGTGCCCAGCTTTTGTGCCGCACATGGCATGTTGTGGGCCGATCTTGGCGCGCCCGAACCGTTGCTCATCTTTGCCGCCGTCAACTGGACCACAGAAGGCCACACCGTGGATGAAGCCAATGCGGACTATGATCTTTGGCTTTTCACCTCGCGGCACCTCAGCGCCGACACTCTTCCGCTCACGCTGCGCGAAAGCCTCGCCGATTGGGACGTCCGTCTCGCGGCTGCGCATCGCGGCGTGCCGCACATCGTGCATGCCGTCCTGGTCGAACCCGACGGCCAACCCTTTCCGCTCAACCCCACACTCGCCGGTGCCAACACCGTTCCGCCACAGGCCGACACCCTCACCCCCAACCCGGATTCCCGCTGACCGCGAACCTGCCCCCAAACCGAACCAGCCCCGAAGTCAGCTGAACCAATCCCAGAACCTCTACAGAAAAGCCCATGATCGAAACGCTGCAAGCACAACCGAACTCCATGCAAACCGCCCCGCCCCGCACCCTCTTCGACAAAGTCTGGCAGCAGCACGTGGTCGCTGAGCCCGCCGGCGAGCCTACCCTGCTCTACATCGACCTGCAGCTCGTGCATGAGGTCACCAGCCCGCAGGCTTTCGAAGGCTTGCGGTTGCTAAATCGCAAGCTACGCAATCCGGCACGCCACCTGGCCACGGTCGACCACAACGTGCCCACCACCAGCGCCGACGACCGGCTCCACATCGCCGACCAGATCTCCGCCGCCCAGGTGAACGCGCTCCGCAGGAACTGCGCCGAGTTCGGCATCGAGTTCTTCGACGTGCAGGACGCCGCGCAGGGCATCGTCCACATGATCGGCCCTGAGCTCGGTGCCACCAAACCCGGCATGACGATCGTTTGCGGCGATTCGCACACCTCCACGCACGGGGCGTTTGGAGCCTTGGCGTTCGGCATCGGCACCAGCGAGGTCGAACACGTCATGGCCACGCAGCTGCTGCCGCAATCCAAGCCCAAAACCTTTCGCATCAACGTCGAAGGCGAGCTGCCCGCCGGGGTCACGGCCAAAGACATCATCCTCGACATCATCGGGCGGATTGGGACAGACGGCGCCACCGGCTACGTGATCGAATACGCCGGCTCCGCCATCCGCGCACTGTCCATGGAAGGCCGCATGACGGTCTGTAATATGAGCATCGAAGCCGGGGCCCGCGCCGGCATGATCGCCCCCGACCACACCACCTTTGCCTACCTGCACGGCCGCCGTTTCAGCCCCGGCACCCGCTCCGGCAGCACCGCCTCCGGTCACGAGACCGCCTCCAGTACCCAACCGCAGCAAGGCGTTTCACCGCTCGAAGCGCCTGCAGAATGGGGCGGAGCCGATGGCGCCGGTACCCAGGCCGCTCCACCCAACCAGACGCTCGCCTCCATGGTTGTCCTTCCCCGGGTTGTCCTTCCCGAAGGGAATCTGCGTTCCCCAATCGAGCCACAAACTCCGGGTAGCCTCATCGACGAAGCCGCCTGGACCCTCGCCGTCCAGAACTGGAGCGCGCTCGTTACCGACGAAGGTGCCGTTTTCGACCGCGAACTCACCATCAACGCCGCTGACCTCAAACCCACTGTCACCTGGGGCACCTCGCCCGGCATGGTCACCACCATCGACGGCACCGTACCCTTTCCCGAACAGGCCCTCACCGAGGCCGACCGCAAAAGTTTCGCCCGCGCCCTCGACTACATGGGGCTACATCCGGGAACAAAGCTCGAGGACATCGCGGTCGACGCGGTATTTCTCGGCTCCTGCACCAATGCCCGCATTGAAGACCTTCGCGCCGCCGCCGGCATCGTCCGTGGGCACCAGGTTGCCACCACCGTCCGCGCCATGGTCGTGCCCGGCTCGCAGGTCGTCAAACGGCAGGCCGAAGCGGAAGGCCTTGACATCATTTTCAAGCTCGCCGGCTTCGAGTGGCGCGAACCCGGCTGCTCGATGTGCCTCGGCATGAACCCCGACATCCTCGCTCCCGGCGAGCGCTGCGCCTCGACCAGCAACCGCAATTTTGAGGGGCGCCAGGGCCGCGGCGGCCGCACCCACCTGCTTTCCCCTGAAATGGCCGCCGCCGCCGCCATCACCGGCCACCTCACCGACGTGCGCAAGTGGCAGACCTCCACGCCCTCCACCACTGCACGGGTAACACCCGCGAACGGGAACGCCACACTTTCTCCTGAGCCGACTTTTCACCTGGACCTCGTTCCAGGAGGCTCCAATTAATCCGCAACCAACGACCCACACCACCAACCGCAGCGGGCCGACGG
>CAXTRN010000127.1:0-10707 GCA_964246645.1 uncultured Acidobacteriaceae bacterium | reverse complement strand
GGATTTGTCAGGTTGAAGGGCACCCGCGTCGGGATCAGGGTATAGGGCGAAGCGGAGCGAATGTCGAACCCGCGCACATCGTTTTCGCCGCCGCCATAGATCCGGTTGAACGGCGGCGCGACCTCGCCGCCAAAGCCGCCCACGGTGGAGAACTGCGCACGGTAGGCGAGCACGTTGTGCCCTTCCCGGCTCACCCGCAGGCCCTTCATCGGGAAGAACTGACGGTAGGCCACCGTGGGCGCATAATACTTCGTGTTGCCGCCGATGCCCGCGACCTGAAACGCAACATTCAGGTCCTTGCCGTTGTGCGGACCCACCGCGCGATCCAGCGTGGAAAAGGAAAAGCTTGGCGTGATCTGTGAGGTCACAATGCCGTTGAGCGCGTTTTGCCCCGCGACCCCGGAACGGTACGCCAGCGTTTGAAACACATTGAGCGTGTTCTGGTTGAAAGTCGTCACGCCGGAGCGCGAAAGCGAGTACGAAATGCCCACGCGCGCCACACCGGAGTGCCTAAACAGATTGCGCAACGCCGTTGCACTCGAAAGGGTAAGACCGGTCGTGGACTGGTTGTAGTTGGTCGACAACGAGTTTTGCGCATTGGTCAGGTTGGCATTCTGCCCATTCGCAATCGCATAGCTCTTGGCTGGGTTGTAGTCGAACTTGCTGCTGGAAACCTGAAAGCCAAGCGACACGGGCTTGTTGCGCAGATAAGGCTCATTGAACCCAAAGCTGAGATTGCGGGAAAGATCGCCGACATTGGCCGTAACGCTCAGCGTTTCACCAAGCCCCAGGAAGTTGTTCGTCTCGTAATTCAAGCCAATGAACGTACCGGAAAGGCCACTGATGCCGCCGTTCAACCCGATGGAGTTTTTGCCCTTTTCCTTCAGCTTTACAAGCAGATCGACCGTGCCGTCGGACTCATTCAGACGCGACTCAACATCCTGCTCCGTCCGCAACGTGTCGAAGTAATTCAATTGGTTTAACCGCAGCAGGGACAGATCGACCAGTTGACTGTTGTAGGGCTGCCCTTCTTCCACCAGCAGTTCGCGACGGATGACCTTATCGCGCGTGATGCTATTTCCCGTGAACTCGATACGCGAGATGAAAAACTTCTTACCTTCATTGCACTTGATATCGAACGACACGGTCTTATTGGCTTCATCGATGTTTGGAATCGGATCAGCACCGAACTGAATAAAGCCGTATTGTCCATAAGCCTTGCGGAGCGCCTCCAGTCCCTTGCCGAACGCCGTGTAATTAAAATAATCGCCGTCTTTCATGGCGAACACACCGCGCAGGGCTTTGTTATTCGGCAAAGCGGTGTTGCCGCTAAAGGTGATGCTGCCAAGCTTGTAGCGCGCGCCTTCTTCCACAGGGATCAGGATGTCGACGCGTTTGCCGGTGTTGGGCCGCAGCGTCAACGGGTTGACCCCGCCTTCGTTGCGCACATTGGTTTGCGGCTCCAGCGTGTTCGCCTTGAAATAGCCTTTATTGCGATAGTCGACCCGGACGCGCTCGGCGTCTTCATCCAGCTTGCTGGCATCGTAGGTCTTCGGAAACAGGTTTTCGAGCAGGATCGAGTGCGGGATGCCAACCGGCCGCAGGTTGCGCATCGCAGCCCGCAGTTCGCGCGGCGTCAGCGCATGGTTTCCCTGGAAGGCGATCCGCCCCACCTTCACCGTCGGGCCTTCCTTGACCACAAAGGTAAGCGCCACACGCGCCGGCGGCAGCGTCTTCACCTCGGTCCGGATACTCGCAAACTGATGGCCATGCTCGCCGAGCATCTGCCGCAGCACAACCTCTGCGCGCTTGATGCGCGTGGCATCGTATTGGCTTTCGACGGAAATGCCGACTTTTTCCTTCTTTAAACGATCCAAAACGTCGGAGTTGGTGATGGAGCTCAAGCCGCGATAGTTGATTTCACCGATCGTGGGCTTTTCGCGCACATACACCGTCAACTGGACGCAAGTGGGATCGTCCACGCGCTCGATGCGAATGTCGTCGAAATAGCCCGTATTCCAAAGAGAGTTGTAATCGCGTTCCACCACAGCCGGATCGAAGGTATCGCCGGGACGTGAGAACAGGCGCGCCGCCACGGACTCTTTCGGGATCCGGCGGTTGCCGACCACGGCCACCGGGCACAGCACCTGCGACGTTGCCGGCGCGGCGCTGAACGGTGTTTGGGCCCGCAGTGGCGTTGTTCCCTGCCCAAACCCGGAAGACGCACCCAGGAGGGCTGCGGGAAGCAAAAGGGCGGCCCCCGCCGTGAGGAACGTAAAACCATTCCGGCGTGGGCGTGTGCGCAGGGACGTGCTAAATCTGGGAGCGCTCGCGCTCACTCGCATTCCGGTAAAAATAACCACAACCTCAAAGCGTGTTCTTCGTCGACCCCGTGCAACCGGAGCGATATGCAGGATTATAGGCGACCGGGGCAACGGCAGTGAACAGGCGCTGCCTCTAAGACGGCTCGGAAGCAGGAGGGGCAGCAGAAAAGCCCGGCAGGGCATGCAGTTAGCGGCAAAGCGCCGTCGCCCCGGCGTTACCCTGTATGCCGGAAACGCCCTGCCAGCGCCGCCAAATCCACCCCGCGCAGGAACGCCTTCAGCTGCACCGCCAGTTGCGGGCCGACGACCTGCGCGGGTGAGACCGCATCGGGGCTTTCGATCTTCAACAGGACAGGAACAGCCCGGTCCCCTGAGCGCTGCATCGGCAGGCTGCGGTGGGGCCGGGCGTAGATCACGGTGGCGTTGCCGGCAGTTTGAGTGAACTGCCGGCATTGGCCGCCGTCGCACACCGTCGAGGCTTCCAGCGTCTGCTCAGTGCCGTTGTTGTAGGTCGCCGCCACGAGCGCCACCTCGCCGCCGGCACTCTCGGCAAGGATCGTGCCATGTGAGGTTGGGTCTTCCCCACGCGCCAGATGGCAAACCTCTGTGTCGTGCACATCCATCTCCGGCGAAATGCCCACCGCGATGTGCGCCGTGCTTTGATCCGCTGGCGCCGTCACTAAACCCGTTACAGGATTCGTCACAGGCAGCGCGTACTCCCCCCAGGTGTAGACCACCGCGCCATCGATCAGCGTGTCCTGGTAGGTGCGCACGAGCCGGTAGTCACCCAGTTGCGCCGGCATGGGCGGCAAAGGAGCCTTCCCCTGACTGTCTAGATGCTGCGCATGCATGGCGTCGAAGCCGAATACCGCGGCTAACCCCAGCAGCGCTCCCGCATGCGCCGCCAGCGGCGCTGCCCGGCGGGTTCCTCGAAGCGCTGCCCGGTGGGTCTTTGGGAATGCTGCATTCGGCATCGCCGGCACCGATGCCACGCCCTGCGAATCGCGTCGCAACCGGTCCGCGACGCCGAAAAACAGATACAGCGCCAACACAAACAGACCGCCGCCAATCAGGTAATCCGCGCCTTTGGCCCGATCCTGTAGCCACGGATACGGCAGCGCGATCTTGTAATACACCACTAGAAGGCAAAGCCGTACGAAATTGAACAGGTATCCCAGCAGGACCGCCCCGGCGACGACCGGCGCGGCAATAAACCAGCGGAAACGATACAAATATGCAACGACGACGGCCGCCAGCCCCAGCGTGACAGATCCACGGATGCCGTTGCATCCGGGGGCAATAAACATGCCGAAATCGGGCGTAAACATCAACCGAAGATTGTCCGAGGTCAGACGTTCGCCGAGCAGGTGCGCGAATCCGCGCGCCACCGTTGCCGAAAGGTGCTGCAGCGGCAGATCGACGCGGCGGCTAAACGTCTGCGGCACCGGGATCACCGCTCCCATGAACAGCACGGGAAACCATGCCGCCCGCAAAAGCCGCGTTCCACCAAGCAGCAGCACCACGGCCGCGGCATACAGAATCGCCACCAGCGGCAACGGCGGAATCTGTAGGAGCCAATCCTTGCCCACCGTGACGATCAGCAAGGTTTGATCGCGCACAAACATCAGCGCCGCGACCCCGGCGAGCAGAGTGAACCCCCACCAACTGCCGTCGGTTTCCCAATCGACGGAGCGCCAATCGCGCAGGATCAGCGCCCAAGCCACAAAGGGCACCAACAGGCCCATCGACTTCAGATCGTCGGAGCGCCATTGGCCCAGCAGCAAAAGAACCGAGTTGGGTATGGTGAAAAGCCCCGCGCCCGCGCATATGGTGCCGATAAGGGCTACCGCCCCGGGCGAGAGGCCTCGGGAAGCAAACGAGGCCGGCGAAACGCGGTCAGAAGCAAACACGGCACAAGGACGAACAGCGGAAAATGATCGCAAACCCTATGGCTGAAGTCATAAAAGGTTGATCGTGCTCCAGCTATTGCCCCTTGCGTGCGCTCAGATAGGTACGGAGCGAACGCAAGCCATACACGCCGCCCGCCAGCCCGGCCAGCACCAGGGTCGGGTTTTCGGGTGAGTTGGTACAGCCGCCCAAAGCAAACGCCGGACTCGCCACAAGCAAAACGCTTGCCGTTACAGCCAGAAGGAAAATCTTCTTCATCGTCAGCCCGTTCCGCTGCGGGTTACGCAGCCCAAAACCTGAATACCCGAGCCGGTCGCTTGAAATCCCTGCATCCACTGTGCGCGGCGCCGGCTCTGGAGTTCCTCTTAGCTTACGGTTTGTGCGGAAAGGGCGTCAAGACAAGCCGCATGCTTCCGCCTACGTCTTTTGGGGCATGGAGTTGATTGAAACCTCTGCCGGATTTGAAGAGGGCTCGGGCAAACACCCGCTTCCTGGCAGCGTCCCATGCCTTGAGCATCTTTATAGTATCGACAGGGAACGAAAAGGAGACACAAACAGCATGGCAACGGCAATGGTCAACATCGAAGGCTTGAAAGGGGTGTATGAGGGGCTGAAGACGCGCATGGATAAAGCGGTTGAGGACTTCCGCGCCCATCTGCTCAGCGTCCGCACCGGCCGCGCGTCTGTGCACATGCTGGATGGCATCACCGTCGAATATTACGGCTCCGAGGTGGCGCTGTCCCAGGTGGCACAGCTGACGACTCCGGAAGGACAGTTGATCACGGTGCAGCCCTACGAGGCCAACCTCGTCGGCACGATCGAAAAGGCGATCCGCACCGCCGGCCAAGGGTTCAATCCCATGCACGACGGCAAAATCATTCGCGTGCCCATTCCGCCGATGAACGAAGAGCGCCGCCGCGAGGCTGTCAAGCGCCTGGCCACCACACTGGAAGACCACAAAACCGCTCTCCGCAACGTCCGCCGCGACGGCAATGAGCAGGTAAAAAAGGCCATGAAGGACAAATTGATCTCCGCAGACGACGAAAAACGCGCCAACGAGGAGGTCCAAACCCTGACCGACGAGCACATCAAGCGCGTCGAAGATTTATTCAAGGCCAAAGAAAAAGAAGTAATGACCGTTTGAACCAAAACGGAGCACCGAATTGATTTGGCAAAGCGGAGCGGCAGCAGTCGCTCCGCTTTTTGTCAGTAGGCCACTCGGATATGGGCTACACCGCTTGGAACTCTATTTACCCCTGCGGCTACAAGCGCTGTCTTTCCACGGGGCACTTGAGTGCCGGGCGGGGCACCCTTTCCCTTCGGCTGCTAGACTAGCGGCTGGAGCTCGGCATGTTGTGGCCGGCACACTTTCTACGCCGTCGGATGCCGCCCATTCCCCCCCTTGCTGAAACTGCATCGCAAACGCCTGAACCAGCCGGCGCCAACGCGCTTTTTCCGGACAGCACCACCACGCTGCTTCCACCGGAGGTCAGGCCGCTCAAACCCCTGCCCGACCCCGACGCAGCTGCCGCCACCGCGCAAAGCGGGCTGATCCGGCGCACGGCGCGCCTGCTTGGGGTCGACCGGGCCATCGCGTTCACGGTGCTTGCACGTGGCTGGTCGTCGCTTGCCGGCATTGGGACGCTGACGCTGATTGCACGCTTTCTTTCGCCCGCCGAGCAGGGTTTCTATTACACCTTCTACTCGCTCGTTGCGATGCAGATCGTCTTTGAACTAGGGTTTTCGGTCGTCATTCTGCAGGCTGCGTCGCATGAAGCCGCACATCTGCACATCGCGCCCGACGGCGCGGTGACGGGTCCGGAACAGGCGCACGCGCGGCTGGCCAGCGTTCTGCAAAAATCGGTGCGCTGGTACACCGTCGCCGCCGCGCTTATGTTTTTCACCCTGGTTCCGGTGGGCCTGGCCTTTTTTCGACATGCGGCCGCCCGCCCCGGCGTGCAGGCCGTTCGCTTTGGTCTGCCCTGGGCTTTGGTCGTACTGGCGTCAAGCTGCACCTTTCAAATCGATCCCTTACTTTCCTTTCTGGAAGGTTGTGGTTACGTGCCGGAGGTGGCCCGCACGCGGCTTCGGCAATCCGTCGCCGGCACCTTGCTGGGTTGGAGTGCGTTTTTGCTGCATCGCGGCCTGTTTGCACCGGGATGCATGATCCTGGGCCAAGCCGCCATGGGGGCGGCCCTGGTGTGGACCAAACGCGATCTGCTGCTTCCCCTCTTGCGTCACGCTACAGCCGCTTTCCGCATCGATTGGCATGCCGAGGTGTGGCCGTTTCAATGGCGCATCGCCGTTTCCTGGCTCGCCGGCTATCTCACCGCCCAACTCTTCAACCCCATCCTGATGAGCTTTCGCGGCCCCGTCGAGGCGGGACAGATGGGCATGAGCCTGAATGTGTGCGGCACCCTGTCCTCCATGGCCATCGCCTGGATGAACACCAAAGCGTCGCCGTTCGGCCGCATGATCGCGCGCAAGGACTATGAAACGTTAGACCGCACCTTTTTTCGCGCTCTTTGGCAATCCACCGCAGCGGCGGTGCTGGCCTGCAGCATCGTTTGGCTGGCCTTCGCGTACCTCCATCTCCGGGGCGTTCGCTTTCATGGCATTCTGCTGGCGTCGCGACTTTTGCCCCCACTGCCGCTGGCGCTGCTGTTCTTTGGTACGGTCGGCAACATCGTGGTCTTCGCCGAAGCGCTCTACCTGCGGGCACACAAGCAGGAAAAGTTCATGGTGAATTCCATTGCGGGAGCGCTTTACACCGCGCCGCTGGCCTATCTGCTGGGCCGTTGGCACAGCCCGTACGGGGGAGCCTGGGGCATTGCCGCCGCGTACGCCGTGGGCACACTCTTCATTGGGCTCGGCTACGGGACCTATACGTTTCTACGGTGGCGAAGGATCTGGCATGCGGCCTGAGCCCGTTCCGCCCGCCAGCGGTCCCGTGAACCCTTCCCTCCCTGCTTGCCGGCCATTGTTGACCATCGCCATCCCTACCTTTGGCCGTGCCCGCCAGTTGGAAGCGCTGCTTGCCATACTGGCGCCGCAGGTGGCCGGTAAACCGGAAGTCGAAATCTTTGTCGCCGATAACGCCAGCGCGGATGAAACTCCGGCCGTCCTTCTGGCGGCCCAAGCGCAATTCGACGCCACGGGGGGTCGTTTGCGCACCTATCGACACAGCACCAACACCGGCTCCGACGCAAACTTCGCCTTTTGCTTTTCCGAAGCAGCCGGCACATTCTTCTGGATGTGCGGCGACGATGATCTCATCGTTCCCGGTGCCGTCGACGAGGTGCTCACCCTTTTGCGAACCCCGGAAGGCGCGCCGGCCGACCTCGACATCATCTACGCGACCAGTTACGGATTCCGCGATGATTTTCTGCGTGAACGCACCGGCGACCCGCTCCATCGGCACGTCCACCATATACAAGAGGCGGATACCTTCGCCCGTGTAGTGAACATCATGTTCACCTTCATCAGTGGAATGATCGTCAACAAGGACCGTCTGCTCGCCTTGCCGCACCAGGCGCCTGAAAGCTTCATCGGCACCAACCTGGTGCAGCTTTCCTGGAGCCTGCCGCTGCTGCGCCGGCACCGGCGCTCTGCCGTGCTGTGGACGCGCCCCGTGGCGGCGCGCATCGGCCAGGCGCACGGTTATTCGTTGGGACGCGTCTTCGGCCGGCAGCTTTCCACTGTCGTCCAACGGCTGCTACCTGATCGCCCCGATCTCGCAAGCCCCATTCTCAACATGGCGTTGCGGCGCTGGTTCCCTTCCGTTTTGCTTGAGTTTCGCTCCAAAGCCACCGACACGTTGCAACTGGAAGAGGCCCACCACGAGCTGCGGCAAGCGTACGGCCGCAACTGGCGCTATTGGCTTTTTGCTTTTCCGGCGCTCACCTTGCCGTTGCCGGCAGCGCGGGTGTACACGCGTTTTACCGCGGCCGGCAATAAAGTGCTCTATACCTTTCAGGTGCCGCGGTTCTGGCGCAAGAATGGCCGTGTGTAAGGGCAGGCCTGCTTTACCAGGAAAATCCACGCTCCTCCAAAAGACTGGCCAACACACTGCCTTTGGGCAACAGGCGAGGCAAAACCCGGGTGAAGATCGATGGGCGTAACGACCGGCGCGCCACCAGGATATCGACCAAAGGTTCGGCAACAAAGGCGTTGTGCATGGCATGCGAGGTGCCCTGCTCGAAACGCAGCTCCGCCATGTTCTGCTGAATCTCATGCTCGATAACAAAGGCCCGCATCGCCGTGCTCAGCGAAAGTGCTTTGTATTCCAGCAGATTCCGCTGCCAATCTACCCGCGTCACAAGCCCTTCGCGGCGGCCGCCGAGTAATGAAATCCAGCGACCGTCCGCAGCCCGCAAACCCATCAGAAAGGTGCCTGGCGCCGAGCCATACCGCTGCCAACGCCACCGCGCCACGGCATCGTCGACATCGTACTGGGAAGCGCGGCTGGTTTCTAGAAACTCGGCCTCGGAGAGTTTGGCGTGGGGCGCCAGCGTTGCCCCCAACTCCTTTTCGACTCGGCGCCGCGCAGCGCGCAGGTTGCGTCGGGTATGTGCCCCCATGGGTGCCAAGGTTTGGTCGAAACTAGCAGCCAACGGCAGGGCGCGCAGGATGGTGCGCTTTTGGACGCCACAGGTGAGCCGTGGCGGCAGCAAACGCCGCTCGAACCCAGGCGAACAGGAGTCGCTGCTTCCCGGTTGCGTAAGCACAACGATGTGGTTGCGGCGAGATCGCAGCAGAAACGCTGCGGCCTGGGCGGCAACATGGCTTTGGAGCTCCCGCGGCGCCACAATATTCCACTCGCCATCGGGGTCGAAAGGAACAAACACACCGATAGGCATGCCTTTCACCGTGTATTCGTTGAGCAAAACAGCCGCTGTGGCTTCGCCATGAACGTTTAATTGCAATAAAAGGCACGGAATCTTGGCGCCGAAATCCGGATGCTGCATAAGGAGGCACAGCGTGGATTCACTCAGAATCGCCGGGTGCTCACACCGCTTGGCCAGATTGGCTAGAAAATGCTGATGCGCCAATACTTGCTCCCGTCCACGCACCATCTGGAACGAGGGCGCGAGTGAGCGGGAGCCGGCTGACCAACCAGCCCTGCCTTCATCAGAAGCGGGCAGGGTAGCTGAAATTTCCACTGACTGCCAGGTGGTGGAAAGAGAAAGGGATTTGACGGTGTCGGCTTGTGTGGATGACATAGGTTCACCTTCTGTAACAGGGCCCGCTTCCACCAATTCGGAGCTCATCGAAACCCAATCGGAGCACAGGTGGATTAAAAAAACATAGCAGAAGACGACCCGCTGCCAAGGCTTATTTTCAGCACGTAAGTTACTGTCTTGTATGCACTTAGCAGGTTACTGATGTGTAGTAAGCCTACAACTTTGGGTTGAAGTAAGCATGAAACGATTGTGAAAACTCAGCTTGACCCCAGGTCTGTGTTAATCTTTCCTGGTACTCATGCGTAGTACAGCGCGCCGCGAGCAGGATGGTGGATCATTACCATAGCTGGCCAGAGACCGCGAGCGCCGCCAACCGCCCATCGGGCGAGCCCATCCGCTTCCGGATTCTCGGCTCCGCACGTTGGTTGCTCTGGCTTTGAGGCGGTCCAAACAGGATCAGCCTCGCCGTGCAGCAGCAGTGCTTTGTTTCCTTCTTTGAATGGAACTTCCCATCGCAGTGCTGAACAAAGGACTTCGGACGATCTTGCGACGCCACCGCGGGGACTGCACCCCATCGTGTCACAAGCGCCGGTCCACCCCACTCGCGTTTTTACCAAAGGAATCTTTTGCCAAAGTCATCTGTTTCTGAGTCCACCGGTCAAAAAACCGGTCACGCCGTTTCCCGTCATCGCACGCCGGACGCTCAGCCCCTTACCCTTGAAGCCATTTTGAATCCCGAGCCGGCGAAAATCACCCGCCACATCACCCAGGATGAAGCCGCGGCGATTCACTTCAACGACTTCAACATCTCCGACTCGCTTAAAGCTCGCATCGCTGCTGCCGGTTTTGTGACGCCGACCCCTGTGCAGGCCGGCGCCATTCCGCCCGCGCTCGAAGGCGAAGACATCCTGGCCACGGCCTCCACCGGCACCGGCAAAACGCTCAGCTTTTTGGTGCCCATGATCGAGCGCCTGGAGGAAATCTCCAAACCCTCCATCAAGGGCAAGAAGAATTCCATTCTGGCGTTGATCCTGCTGCCGACCCGCGAGCTCGCCATGCAGGTGCTTGAGAATTACCACAAGGTTTGTCCGCAGTTGAAGAATGATGCGGTGCTGGTGTGTGGCGGTCTGAATGAGAATCCGCAAATCGACGCGCTCGGCCGCGGTCCCCGCCTCGTGGTCGCGACCCCGGGCCGCTTGGAAGACTACCTCGATCGCCGCCTGATCAAACTCAGCGAAGTCGACATGCTGGTGCTCGATGAGGTGGACCGCATGCTCGACATGGGCTTCCTG
>CAXTRN010000126.1:0-10762 GCA_964246645.1 uncultured Acidobacteriaceae bacterium | reverse complement strand
CCATCGCACACCCGAGTTCCGCGCGCTCTACAAACGTGTCCTTGCACAATTGAGAGAATTCGTCGGCACAACCAACGATGTCGTCATTTTGTCGAGCTCGGGGACGGGTGCGATGGAAGCGGCAATGTCCAATTTGACCTCGCCGGGCGACCGCATTCTGGTGCTTTCGGCCGGCAAATTCGGCGAGCGCTGGGCCGCGCTGGGCAAGGCTGTCGGCTGCGCTGTCGACACCGTCACGAAGCCCTATGGCGAAACTTTTACGGCGCAAGATGTCCAAGGTGGGTTGAAGCTCGAAACAAGGGCTGTATTTGTGCAAGCCAACGAGACCTCCACGGGCACGCGGCATGACATCCAGGCCATCGCGCAGTTGTTGAAACAAGAGCAATCCGAAGCGTTGCTGGTCGTCGATGCCATCACCGGTCTGGGTACGACGCGTCTGGATATGGACGGCTGGGGCATCGACGTGCTGATTGGAGGCTCGCAAAAAGCGGTGATGATACCACCGGGATTGAGCTACCTGGCCGTGAGTGAACGCGGCTGGGATCGCATGGAAGCGACCTATAATCCGCGGTACTACTTCGACCTGCGCAAAGAGCGTAAAAATGCGAAAAACGGGGAAAGCGCTTACACGCCTGCCGTCGCCCTGATTGCGGCGCTGGGCGCCTCGCTGGACTGGATTGCAGCCCAGGCTGCCACGCCCGACCGGCCAACGGGCGACCTGGCCCAGGGCCGTGCGAAGCTGATCGACAATGCCGACCTGATCTCTGCCATGACCTGCGAAGCGATGCGTGCGGTGGGCTTGAAGCTGTTTTCGCAAAGTCCTGCCGCCTCCGCGACCGCCGTGTGTGCCCCGGAGGGGATCGACTCCAGCGTGATTGTGAAAGCATTGAAAAGCCGGTTCGGGGCGATCATCACCAATGGGCAGGGCGAGATGCAGGGCAAGATCTTTCGTATCGCGCACCTCGGATTCTTCGACTACATGGACACGATCGCCTTGCTGGCCGCGCTGGAACAGGTGCTTGTGACGGAAGTGCCGCAGCTCGGATTGCAGTTCGGCACAGGCTTGATTGCCGCGCAAAAGACCTATGCGGAGCACGTGGAAGGGAACGCCGCTTAAAACTTCGTCTCGTAAACCTGGTTTCGTGCACAAGGGCAGCTCGGGCTGCCCTTGTTGCTTCTGTGCGGTTGTTTCTATGCGCAATACCGCGAAAGTTGCAGCAAGAATCTCTTTAGGCTCCTGTGCAGACTCCACGGTTGTGGGATGGCGAGTCATGGACGCTTTCAGCGATAACCATTGTGCTTCACATGGGTGGTGATCCGTTGTAGCCATTTTGTGATTCCGTTCAGGGCTTCACCGCCGCGACCCCGGCAACCACCGGCGCTCCGAGCAGGCGACAGACCCGCAAGCTGAGCTGTAAGCGAACTGTCAAAAGACTTAGGAGAAAGCGCCATGCGTCACGATCAACGGGGCCGCCGTTTGGCGGAAATGTTTGTGCTCGCCTTGTTTAGCCTTTTTGGTGTCTCCGGATGCGGCATCGGCGCCGGCGACGCCGCGAGTGCAACCGCGGTTCCGGGCGTCTCGATCAAAGGGCATGTGCACGGAGGCGCGTTTCCCATCCAGCAGGCTTTGGTGACCCTGATGGAAACGCAAAGCACAGGCTATGGCCAGCCCGGCAAGGTGCTGGAACAGGTCAAATCCGACAAAAACGGGTACTTTACTTTCGACAGCAACTGGACCTGCGACGCCGGCCAGTACGCCTACATGGTGGTTTCGAGCGGTCACACAATTGCCTCCGCAACGACCAGCAACAACAATGTGCTGCAAGTGGGCGTTATCGGTGCCTGCTCAACCGACCTGGCCACAGCGGCTGAGATCAACGGCGTAAACGTCTTTTTGTCCGAGCTGAGCACGGTGGCCGCGGCTTACGCACTCGGCAATTTCATCACCATCAGTACGAACCCAACCTATGGCTTGCTGGCGCAGATATCCTCGCCGGCAGCCAATAATTCGGCGACTCCGGGCTGCACCGGCCTGGGGTCGGCGATGACTTGCACGGCGGCCGGTTTGGCGCATGCCTTTGCCAACGCGTACAACCTCGTTGATTCGGTTCGCTACGACGGATCGTTTCCCTCAGGAGCCGCGCGTCTTACGGTGCCCGGCAATGCCCAGGGAACTGTGCCCCAAGCGCTGCTGAACACCTTGGGCAACATCCTGCAAAGCTGCGTCGACTCAAATGGCGTCGCCAACAGCGCCAACATTTCAGGCTCCGCCTCGGACGGATCGCACTGCGGGGATCTGTTTGAGTACGCCACCGTGCCGGGTGGTGCCGTGCCTTTGAACACCTTGCAAGTGGCGCTCAACATGGCGAAATATCCGAATAACAATGTAGATCAGCTGTTTAACCTGCAACCGCGTGCAGTGTTTTTTACACCGGCCCTGACCAGCGACAAGTTGAGCGGCACGAGCACCTTGATGGCCTATTCGGTCTCGATTTTTTACTTCGGCACGGGTTTAGCCGGGGATACCGGATATTACATCCCCGTGCTGTTAACGCTGGACGCGCAGGATAATGAGTACACAGTTTCAATCGGCGGCACCGGCAGCACATCGTATTCGACGGTCAGCGGCATAAGTGCCGGTGGCACAGGTTTGTTCGTTGGAACGCGATATACGAGCGTGCCACAACCGAACGCGATCGCCGCCGATAGCGTGGGCAATGTGTGGGTCACCGACGACCGCAGCGGCGGCAATGTGCAGCGCCTGGCCACCTCCGGTGCGAATGCCGGCAGCTATACAAAACAGATCGCTGTGCCGAACGGCTACGCTGCCGGCCTCGCTATCGACGCTTCCAATAATGTGTGGGTTTCTCGCGACGCAGGGGACGCGAATCAGTCGCTTTTCCAATTTCAAGCAAGCAATAACTTTGCGTCCACCAACTTCCAGATATGTTTTGGCGCAGTTTGCATCGGCACTCCGCCGCAATTTGGCATTAATACCAAGCGGCTCTTTGTGGATGCAAAGCAGAACGTTTTTGGTGTAACCAGCGGCGCAACGGCGACGGCACGCATCTTTCAGTTTCCCTTCGCCAGTAATGGCCCAGGCACAACGGCCTACTTTGCAACGCTGGGCACCACGGGCGGTTTTGGCATCGCGATGAACAGTGCCGATCAGGCGTATCTGCCCCTCAAAGGTGAGTTGGATACAGCGAACGGCTTTACTAATGGAAATTTCTACGTCAACAGTGCAAGCCAAGGCGTGCACAAAGGGCCATCCGCGACGGGTGTTGCCTTCAATGTGCCCAACGATGTCACCATCGACGGGGCAGGTTCGGTCTTCTGGAGCGATCTGGAAGGACCAGGGGAAGTCTTTGCACTCACACCCGTGAGTAATTCAGTCAGCACTGCGCCGTTGACCTCGGTTTACCCCTGTTATCCACAAAACAACCAATGTTTAGGAACCACCTCGAACCTGCGCAGCATGTCGGTCGACAGCTCGGGCGACCTTTGGTACATCGCCGATAGCACCGCCGGGGTGGTGGTGCAAACCATGGGATTGGCTGCGAACAGCTGGCCATTGCTTTCCTATGCGCACGGCGGCGTGGCTGTCCAGTAAAGGAACTCGCTCAGGTTTGCCGAGTCAATCGAACAGAGGGGGAAGGGCTGTAACGGGACTCCCCCATTTGGGCCAGAAGCCTCCCCCGATCGTTCGGCGCTCACCCATTTCAGCCATTGTCCGCGACGGGTGGAACGAGCAATAAAGGAGCATGTTCTCTACACGTGTCGCCTCACTTTGCTCCCGCGCCTCGACTCTGTCTAAAATCAGCGGGCTGTGGCGTGCCAACAAGGCACCCTTCGCTTTTGCTCTCGTCGCGACCGCGGGTGCGTTGGCACTTACCGGATGTGGCGCAAACCTGCCATCCTCGGTTGCGGATGCGGCCCTGCCGGGCGTCATTGTGCAAGGGCATGTGCACGGCGGCGCGTTCCCGATCGAGGGTGCACTGGTGACGCTGATGGAGACCCAAAGTACGGGGTATGGGGTAGCCGGCAAGGTGCTCGAACAGGTGAAATCCAATACAAACGGTTTCTTCACCTTCGATAACAATTGGACCTGCGACGCCGGCCAGTATGCCTATATCGTCGTTTCGAGCGGTCATACCGTAGCTTCCGCGACCACGAACAATAACAACGTGCTGCAGGTCGGCGTGATCGGCTCCTGTTCACAGGACCTTGCCACCACGGCAGAGATCGGCAACGTCAATGTATTCATCTCCGAGTTGAGCACCGTGGCCGCGGCTTACGCGCTGAATAACTTCATCAGCATCGGGACGAACGCGACCTATGGGTTGCTGGTCAACATCTCGTCGGCGGCCGCGAACAATGCCGCCACACCGGGATGCACCGGAACCGGTGCCAATACAGTGTGCACGGCAGGGGGTCTGGGGCACGCCTTTACCAATGCTTACAACCTCGTCGACTCCGTCCGCTATGACGGCTCTACGCCGACCGGCGCCGCGCGCACGACCATTCCCGGCAACTCGAAAACGATCGTCCCGCAGAGCTTGATCAACACGCTCGGAAATATTCTGCAAAGCTGTGTGGACTCCAATGGTGTCACCAATAGCGCCGGCATTTCAGGCACCACTTCGGACGGTTCGCACTGCGGTGATCTGTTCGAGTACGCGACACCCCCGAACGGCACCTCGCCGAGCAATACGCTGCAAGTGGCGCTGAATATCGCCAATAATCCGAATAACAATGTCGACAAACTCTTCAACCTGCAGCCGCGTGCGACCTTTTTTACACCAGCGTTGACCACCGATGTCGTCAGCAATAGCACAGCTCTGCTTTCCTACAGCATCTCGATCTTTTACGAGAGCACCGGGCTTGCAGGGGATCAGGGCTTTGGAACCCCGGTTCACATCGCCCTGGACGCCCAAGA
This sequence comes from uncultured Acidobacteriaceae bacterium, assembly GCA_964246645.1. GTDB lineage: Bacteria > Acidobacteriota > Terriglobia > Terriglobales > Acidobacteriaceae > Granulicella. Next base: position 5,823 of record CAXTRN010000126.1, on the reverse strand, counting down.
CAATGCCTATGTGGTGTACGCCGGATATGACAGCACACAAAAGACAAACTATGTCGGGGTCGATGGTCTTTCAGCAGCAGGCTCCGGTTTGTTTGCAGGTCCGCGCATCTATAACGTCACGGCGCCGAACGAGATCGCATTGGACAATCTTGGCTACGCCTGGCTTACCGACGATGCCGCCACAGGCAAACTGTACCAGGTAGCTACCTCCGGCGCGTCGGCCGGCGCAATGAAGAACTCCTTTGCCGTAACGAACGGGTACCCGGGCGGTGTGGCACTGGATGAATCCAACAACGTCTGGATTTCGCGCGATTCGACGGACACCAATCAGTCCATTTACGAATATTTGCAGCCGAATAACTACGCTGTCGCAACCTTCGGGACAGTGTCTCCGGTCCTGAGCGCCGCCAATAAGCGCTTGTTCATCGATTCCAAGCAGAACGTCTTCGGTGTGACGACCGGCACGAGCGCCAACGCGCAATTTTACGTGTTTGGCTTCGGTTCGCTGGGCGTGGGAGCGACACTGACCACCAAGGCGTTGAGTGCCCCGAATGGCTTCGGCATCGCGATGACCAGCACCGACGAGGCTTACCTGCCCTTGAACGGCACGCTGAACAGCGCAAACGCTACAGCCAACGGCAATGTGGCCACGATTACCACCAATGCGAACAGTGCGGGTATTTACACGGGCACGTCGACCACGGGTTCGAAGTTCACCAATCCCGGCGACGCGGTTATCGACGGCGCCGGCAACATACACTGGACCGATTTTGAAAGCTCAGGACAGCTCTTCAAGATGGTGCCGGGAAGCGACGGCAAGATCACCGACGGAACGCTAACGTCTGTGTACCCTTGCCTGCCGTTGAACAACCAGTGCTACGGCAGCAGCTCAAACCTTCGCGGGCTCGCCATCGACAGCTCCGGTGCTATCTGGTACGTCGCGGCGGTCTCACCGGGGCTCGCCGTGCAGACGCTGGGGTTTGCCGGCAACAGCTGGCCGTTGCTCTCCTACGCTCATGCCGGACTTCCTGTGAAGTAGCGGTTAGCTGCGGCAAAAACGAAAGCAGCTTTCTGCCCGGACAGACCTTTGCGGATCTGTCCGGGCAGAGACTGTTTTTGGGCATGTACCCTTTCCTAATTCCTGCCCTTGACTGCTGCCAGGTTCCGCTCCTGCACGGGGTCATTCTGGCTTTTTCCTTCCTTTTATCCTCATTTCCGCAGCTTTCATATCAAGACGATCGCAGGAAAAGGGAACTGCACACGTTCCGCAGCAGACTTCTTTGCGGAAAGTGCCTAGCCTAAGGAATCATGGCTGTTCTTTCCATGCCGATGCCTTCGGGCGATGGCACTTTGCCTTCTTCGATCCAAACCGAGGTGACTGTACTCGGGGCGATGCTGCTTGACGCGGTGGCGATCACGGACGCGACCGCGAAGCTGCGTCCGGAGGACTTTTCGCTCGATTCGCACCAACGCATCTACCGCGTGATCACCGATCTGCTGATGCACGGCCATGCCGTCGACCTCATCACAGTGATGGACGCCCTCACGCGTCGTAAAGAACTTGATGCGATCGGCGGCCCGGCTTACCTGGCCTACCTGACCGAAGGCATTCCACGCAGCCCGAACGTGGAAAGCTATGTCCGCATCATCAAGGACAAAAGCCTGTTGCGGCAGTTGCTGGGCATCTTCAATGAAGGCATGGCGCTGGCCTCGGACCAGAGTGAAAATGCGACGGAAGTGCTGAACAATGTTGAGGTAAAGCTGGCGGAGGTTGCCGATTCCGCCATTCAGCGCGGTTTTTCCAATATCCCCGAGATCGTTGCCAATTCGTTCGGTTCAATCGATGCGCTTTATGAGCAAGGCCGGGAAATCACCGGCTTGGCCACGCACTACATTGAGTTCGACAAGATGACTTCGGGCCTGCAAAACGGGGAACTGGTGATTATCGCCGCACGGCCTTCGATGGGCAAAACGGCTTGGGCCATCAACATCGCGCAAAACTGTGCGGTGCGCGATGCCAAGGTGGTGGCCGTGTTTTCGCTCGAAATGTCGAAGGAAAGCCTGCTGCGCCGCATGCTCGCCTCGGAGGCCATGGTGGGCAGCCGCAAGTTGCAGACCGGCTTCATCCCGCGCGAAGACAAGGGCAAGTTGATCGCCGCACTCGATCGCCTGATGAACTCAAAGATGTTCGTCGACGACACGCCCGGCATCACGTTGGCGGAGATGCGGGCCAAGGCGCGCCGCTTGAAGCAGCAGGAGGGCAGGCTCGACCTGATTGTGATTGACTATCTGCAGCTCATGACAGGTTCCACGACGGGATCACAAAAGAAGTTCGAGAACCGAACGCAAGAGGTCAGCTCTATCTCGCGTGGGCTGAAGGCGCTGGCGAAGGAGTTAAGCATTCCCGTGTTGGCGCTTTCGCAGCTTTCGCGCGGCTCCGAACAGCGCACAGGCGATAAGAAACCGCTCTTGAGCGATCTCCGTGAGTCCGGCTCGATCGAGCAGGACGCCGATGTGGTTGCGTTTATTCATCGCGAAGAATACTACGACCGCGAAAACGAAGACCTGAAGGGGAAAGCCGAAATCATCGTTGCCAAACAGCGCAACGGACCCACGGGATCAGTGCAAATGGCCTACCTGAGCGATTTCACTCGCTTTGAGAACCTGGCGCACGGCGACGGATCGGGTGGAGACGCTTACTAAGGAGCTGAACTTGGAGAGGGGACAGAGTTCTCTCGTCGTCATGAACATGGAGGACTTTCTCCCACTCTCAAAGCTTGCAAGTGGGAAATGTCTAAGTTGTGCAAGAACACAAAGGACCCTCGTTCCCCAGAATTGAGAGGAACGGAGGTCCTTCGCTATGCGTGATTTAACGTCCTACTCTGTTTCACCCGGCGTGAGCTTGGGGTTGATCTTCACTGTTTTTTGGTTGTAAGGCCGAGGCGCTGCCAACGCGTCTTCGAGTTCTTTGTCGTACCCATAAATATCGTTGAAGAAATGCATGGTGCCGTCTTCATCGGCAGTGGCGGTGAGATACGTCAGTACAACTGTGAGTGGTGTTTGCAGGTTGACCTGCTTATTGTCTTTCACTTCGCCGGAGGTTGAAACAGCACCGGAATCGGCGTCGCCGTTTGTCTTCTGTTTCGTATCTGTTGCGGCGTCTGCGGCATCATTCCCGTTTGCCGGTTCGTTGTACATGGCTTGATGAATCTTGTCGGCGTTCCAATCACCTTGGCCGTTTAGCACCCAGTTCGCCATCTTTTCGGCATCATTCAAACGCACACAGCCATGGGAGCGGTCCCGACGCGCCAGGTTGAAGAGATTGATCTCCGGCGTTGAGTGCAGATAAATGTCGTACTCGTTCGGGAACATGAATTTCACAAGCCCCAGCGAGTTTTTGGGGCCGGGTTTCTGGCGTACGAGATAGCGGGAATGCTCCAGATCCGCTGCGGTCCAACCGGAAACCGGTTTACCACTGTTATCGATCACCTCGTACCCATGACTATCGAGATAGCCGGTGCTGGCGTGTTTCAGCAGATCCTTTTTCACAATGGAAGATGGCAAATTCCAGAAAGGCCGGAAGATGAGAAACTTCATGGTGCGCACGAAGACCGGTGTATCGTGGCCACCTTCGGCCTGCCCGTCGACTACCTTCATCTTGAAAGCGAGATCGCCCCCGGGGTTGTAGGTACGCACATAAAATTCCGGCAGGTTTACAAGCACACGCGGTTTTACGAAGTTATCCGGCAGCCAACGCCATTTTTCCAGGGCATCGTCAATCTGTTGCACGCGCGCGCTCATCGGCACGTTCAGGGCGTCAATGGTCCCCTGCGATAACTTGCCGTCCGGCGTCAGTCCATGGCGATTTTGGAAGTGCTGGACGGCCTGCGCCAGTTCCGGTGTATAGGTACCCGCAGCTTGTTGGTTTGGAGCGGTTGCATCGCCTTCGAGCGCAAGCCGCTGTGCAAGCTGCGCGACGCCTGCATAGGCGCCACCCGGACTGATGGATTTTCCGACCGGAGGTAGCGGCGCCGAGGATGCGCCGCTCTGGCTGGCGAGTTGCAAATAGTGCGGCAGCGCGTCTTCTGTGGCCTTGTACATCGGGTTTTGGGGTTCAACGCCGTTCAGCGCAGGGGTCACATCATCTGCGTCCACGAGTTGCTCATTTACGAATGTGGGCAGGTCAAACTGCGCACGCCGCGAAGGCACATCGATATCGAAGTTCAGCGCTTGCGGGTTGATGCGGCCAAGGTGCAGATCACTTAGGTAACGCATCACCGTGACCGTCAACGCCACGTCGAATTGGGCGACGGTGTCCCCATTTTGGCCTTGCGCGCGCACCTGCTGCACCTCCTGCGCCCAACGCGAGCTGTTGTAGTCCTCCGGCTGAAGGCCTTTCTTGGCAGCGTCGCCGAAGATCTGGATCAGGCGCGTGGCTTGTTCCGTGGGCTTGCCGTCGCGCGTCCAGGCGAGCTCCCAGTTGCGATCGTTATAAAACTGCTGCACCTGTGGCTGCAGATCGGAAAAATCAGCCCACTTCAAGGCGCTCAGTTTGGGCGTACCGGCTACCTGTTGCAGGTTGCCGGCATAATCCGTGCTGTTCCCCTTTGACGCCGATTTGCGGTGGTGAAACAGGTGCGTCAAGCTCGACGCGTTGAATCCATTGCTTTTGCAACCGCTGAGCGGGAACAAGGCGAAGCCGACGAGAGCGGTGCGACACAAAAGGCGCGAAACATCCTGCCAGGTCGATTCAATAGAGAAAACATTTCTGAAGACAAAGAAAGGGGACAAGCGATGCATGGTCACGGCGACGGAAGAGCCTCGTTCTGCTCAGGATAGGAAACTGGAGCGGTTATGTGATTGGATGCGCGGAACGTGATCTGCGGCGAGCGCAAACCCTGCTCCAAAAGTGGCAGAAAACCGCTCCTGTGACCCAAATTGCTACAAACAGGTAAGGGGGCGAGCACCGGATGCCCGCTCACGAAAGATTGGCCGAGCGCATCCAGGTCCAGCAAAGAACCGCTTGCGCGACGACGATCGTGGTAGACAACAGGAGAAACAATTTGCGCTGGCGGGTTTCGAGCGCATCCGCAAAGACGCCCCCGATGAAGGTAAACAGGAAGGGTAGCGCCCACAGCCAAGGGGCGGTGATCACCTGTGTGGTGTAGAGCGGTAAAAGCAGCAGCGTCGCGGCCAGCGGAGCGGTGTTGCCGAAATATCGGGATCGGCGCGTGGTGAGATAGAGAACAAAGGCAACGCCGGTGGCTACCAGGATGCCCGCGTTGGCCGGCTGATGAGCAAAGGCGCGCGCGGCGTCAAGCGAAAACCAGAACCGGCCCGACCCACCGGTAAAGACATAGGAAAAGGCCGATGGCCGGAAAGAAAATCCCGCGAAAAGGATGGCGATCGCGCCCAGGGCGGAAAAGATGAGGATCTGGGCGACATGGCTGCGGCGTTGTTCCGCAAGGTAGTACAGCAGCACGGTGCCGAGCAGAAAGCCGAAGATGGCCGCCAAAAGGTGTGCCGTCGCGGTTAGCCCAAGGGCGACCGTGAGCAGAAGAATGCGGGGACGCCATTTGCGCCGAGGTCCCTGCAAGGCGTGCGCCACGCCGATGGCCGTGTATACCAAGCCATACAAGCCCCAAAGCGCGAGAATTTCGTTGTTCGGCTGCGTGGCGTAGCTGACCACCGCGGGGCAGAAGACGTAAAGCGCCAAGGCGAGCGCACCGCCGGCGTTACCGAAGAGCCGCCGCGCCACCCACCACAATCCCCCGCCGCGCCACACCGCACAGAGCACGAAGGGCAGCCGAATCAGCCATTTCA
>CAXTRN010000125.1:0-10876 GCA_964246645.1 uncultured Acidobacteriaceae bacterium | reverse complement strand
GCCCGGGACGATGCAGCAGATACCGCAGCAGATCGGCTTCCATCACCGTCAAGCGCACCGGTACCTCGGTGCCGCGAATCTCCAGCGCGTCCAAGTCGATGGTGTATTTGCCAAGAACCATGGGGGGGATACCCGGTTCGGGTCGCGGTTCCGCAGCCGCCGAAGCCGCATGCAGTCCTGCGAGGGATGCGAAGCCTGCTTGCTGCCAGTGGGCCCGGCGCAGCAGGCTATGCAAGCGTGCCAGCAGCACGGAAAGGTCGAAAGGTTTGGGCAGGTAGTCGTCGGCCCCGGAAGCAAAACCCTCGACGATGTCTTCGGTGCGTCCGCGTGCGGTCAACAGCAGCACAGGGGTGTACCGTTGTGCTGCGCGAAGGGCGCGCAAAATGCTGAAGCCATCCTGGCCGGGCAGCATGACATCCAGCAGCACGGCCGCAGGCGGTGGGTCGGCGGTAAGCAGCCACGTCAGCGCGCCATTGCCGTCTGCCTCATGGTGCGTCGTGTATCCTTCGGCCTGCAGATTGAACAGCAACCCCTGCGCGAGGTGCTCCTCGTCTTCGATCAGCGCGATCAGCGGCAGCGATGTGTCCGCCGCTCCTGGCGCGTCGGGCACAGCGGAGCCGTCTGGGAGAACGGGATCGTTGGGCATCACGGAGCCATGCGAAGGCGTGTCCATCCAGTCAGCTTAGGGCAGTTCTCCTGATACTGTGGCGTCGAGCACTGTGAATGACGCCAGTTTTCTTTATGAAAACTGGCACAAGCGGGTCTACCTTCGCTCTACACCTTCAGGATACCTGCTGTAGCGCGAAGCCGTCAGCTCAGGGCTAACGGCAGTTTGAGCAGCACCGTTGTGCCTTTGCCCAGACCTTCACTTTCGGCGCGCACATCGCCGCCATGCTGCCGGGCGATCGTGCGCACCAGAAACAATCCAAGGCCTGTTCCTTTGATCTTCACGCGATCCGCTGTGTTTGCGCGGTAAAAACGGCGGAAAATGCGCTTGAGCTGGTCCGAGGGCAGGCCCAAACCCTGGTCGGCAATAGCCACGACCGCAAAGGTGTATCGCTCAATCGACAACCGGACCTGGATGTGTACGCCCGCAGGCGAGTATTTCACCGCGTTATCGAGCAGATTCAAAACCGCCGTGCGCAGGTCTTCCGCATGCCCGTTCACAAAAAGACGCACATCGCCGGCGACTTTTTCAAGCACAATGGCCGCTTCCGGTAAATTGTACCGGCGAAGCACCGTGGCGACGCACTCCGCTAAAAGCGGCCGCAGTTCCACGCGCGCCCGTTCGCCTGTCAATGGGCGCATCCCCAGCTCTCCGGCCTTCAGCACCTGCTCCACGGTGGCTTGCAGGCGGTCGGTGTCGGCACGCATGATGGCGTAAAACTGGCGGCGCTGTTCTTCCGCAATCGGCCGCCGCTCCAGCGTGTCCAGGTACAGGCGAAGGCTCGCCAGCGGCGTCTTCAACTCATGCGTCACGGCATTCAGAAATGAATCCTGGCGCTCGTTGCGCCGAATCTCCCGCAACAGAAAAACGGTGTTTAACACGACGCCGGCAATCAGGATGCCAAACAGCAGCACCCCTAAAACATCGATCGCCAGCCGCCTTCCGTTGTTTTGCACCCATGTGATGTTGAGCGCCACCGCCACGCAGATCAGGCACACGCCCAAAGTGAGAAAAAACGCTTGGCTTTTGCGGCGGCGGGTGAGGTTCATAGCGTTCGTGCAGAGTATAGCGGCTCAGAAAGAATAGAGCGGGTGCCTATCCTCGCGACAGTACCCGGGTGCCCATCTTCGCGACAGGGTCCGGGTGCCATCTTCGCGACAGGGTCCGGGTGCCATCTTCGCGACAGGGTCCGGGTGCCCCATCTTCGCGACAGGATCCGGGTGCCCCATCTTCGCGACGGCATCATCGTCGCTAAGGTGGGTTATGTTCGATCCTTAATCGGCTGTGCCCAAAGCGGAAACCCACCTTAGGCGCGATAGAACTGCGCCGAAGGTGGGGCACCCCTCGTTCCGAATGGTAGCTACGCCTTAGTGAACTCCGGCCGGCTTGGGGTTCTTCGGATCGAACTTGGCGATCTGCACCTTTTGCGCCAGGCCGACTTTTTCCATCAGCCAAATGCCGTAGTAGTTGATGTCAAACTCATACCATGCCAGCCCGTGGCGGGCGCTGACCGGGTGCGCGTGGTGGTTGTTGTGCCAGCCTTCGCCGCCGGTCAGCAGGGCCACCACCCAGTTATTGCGCGAATCGTCTTTGGTTTCAAAGCGGCGCGAGCCCCAAAGGTGGGTGGCGGAGTTCACCAGCCATGTGGAGTGTAGGCCCAACGTCGTGCGGAGAAAGGTGCCCCAAAGCATCATGCCGATGCCGCCGGCGAGCCGGTGACCGGGATGCGCAAGCGCCGCTCCGATGCCAAGCTGCACAAACCCCGCCACCGTCAACGGCAGCCAATGGAAGCGCGACAGCCAAACGTGTACGCGATCGCGGGTGAGGTCAGGAGCGTAACGGCCCAGCAGAGCGGTCTCCGAGTGCAACGCGCGACCGGAAAGAATCCAGCCGGCATGGGCCCACCAGGTACCTTCGGTCGGCGTGTGCGGGTCGCCTTCCTGATCGGAAAACTGGTGATGGACCCGGTGCGTGGCTACCCAGAAGATCGGCCCGCCCTCAAGCGCGAGCGTGCCGCAGCCAGCGAGGAAGTATTCGAGCCATTTCGGTGTTTTATAGCCGCGGTGCGTCAAGAGCCGGTGATAGCTCATGCCGATGCCGACATTAATCGCCAGAAAATACATGATGACCGCAGCTGCCAGATTTTTCCAGGAGAAAAAGAACAGAGCCGCGATGGCGCCGACATGGAAGGCACCCATGAAAAGGCTGGTAATCCAGTTAATGCGGCCTTCCTGGAACTCGCGCCCCATCTGCAGATCCTGCTTGATCTTGTCGGCCAGCTGCTGCGATTGAAGTGCGCGCTCCGGGCTCGATGCTGCTGTGGCGGATGCTGTTGTCGATGCTACTGACGCTGTCGAATCTTGAGGATTCACTGCTGCTGAACTCATGGGAAATACGGCTCCTCTTCATGATCGAAGATACAGAGGATCGATCGGGCGTGGTGTAAGAGTTCTGTAAGCGGCTTCCCGGGTGGGACTGGCCGAAAAGCAATCAGGCCAGGCGATCGGCTACCGGTTCGGGGGCGCCTCGTCGGCCTGTCCCGAACAGTCCGACGACCACCAACAACACGAGGATCGGCTCCAGCGGCTGCCGGTAATCCATGGAACTGTGCGTGAGGTAGTAGGGGAGCGGAAAGATCATCAACGCCACCAGGTACGGCAGAGCCGCGCGCCAATCCTGCCGCCACCAACGCCAAGCTCCACGCACGGTGAAAAACAGCAGACCCAGGCAGAACGGTACATTGGGCAGATCAAACGGTTCGTATTTTAGGTATCCGAGACGGAACGACCAGAACCCCGTCCAGAAGCGAAGAACACGGCGCGCGGTCGCGATCATGAAAAAGCCTGGATGCGTTCGAACAAACAGCAACGAGGCTGCCCGCTTCTGGGCCATGTACCGAATCTCGCCGACGGCCTGGTACTGCTTCATTTCGGCGGGATTGCTGGCAGGATGGGCGAAGTTGGAATTCGACTCCGTGGTATCGCCGTTATTGCCGGCGTAAAACTCCAGCCAAAACCCATCGCGCATAAAAAAATCGGCATGCATGACCCGGTGGTTACGGATCTGCCAGGGTGCACAAACGGCACAAAACGCCAGCGACGCCAGAAGCGCGCCGCGTAGGGAACGGAAGCGCAGGGAACGGAAGCGCAGGGAAGAGCCGCCGTCCCGCCACGCGCGATAAATCGCAATCAGCAGAAGGAAGGGCAGCAGCGACACCACCGACGGATTGGAAAGCACCGTCAGCCCATACAGCGCGCCGAAGCCGATCCATGCCCAGCCGATTCGCCGGTGCAGCGTTTGCGCGACCAGCAAACAGCAGGTAAACAGAAGCGACGTAAGGGCATAATCCCAAACACGATCGGCCGAAAAGTAGATCGCAAAGGGGTACAGCGCCCAGCCCAGGGCCACCAAGGACGCCGTGCGCCGGTTCAAGGCCTGCTGAGCAAGAAAATACAGCGGCAAGCACGTAAGCGCCGAGAAAAGGCTGTTCAAACTCAGAACCGCAAACGCGACCTTTACCGTATTCAACCCAAAAAGATGAAAAGCGCCCGCCAGCAAATACGGGTAAAGGGGGGGCACCAGCGCCGTCGGTCCGGAAACAGGCAGAAACGGCGAGCTGAAGCCCTGGCCGAGAAAGATGCTCCGGGCGGTCCAGCCCATTTCCCAGCTTTCCCAGCCAAAATCGTTGTAATCAATCGTGTGCGAAGGCACATGGCTGAGCAAACACGCCACCACGACCAGGCGCAGACCCAAAGCCAAAAACACCGTTCCAAAAAGAAACGCCGGAACGGAAACGTTCGTCCAAAGTGCTGTGGCGAAGCGGCCCCGGTATAGCGTGGGTGCGCCAGGTTCATAGAGCTTCGTCGCTAGGGTCTGGATGACGTCTTCCTTCTATGGGGGTTAACCGTACCTGATCTTATCGTGGATAGCGCGCCAGCGTACCCCTGGCGGTCTGGAACTTTCGGGGTGGCGGCCAACCCGGCTCCCCATTCCAATCCGCTGGTCCGCTCCTTCGGCGAAGCGGCCATACAGGTAGACGGGAAAATCCACCATTTGTTCCGGTCAACGCAACGCACCCGCCTGTGTACCTCCTTCGCCAGTGGTTGCACTCCCTTTACCTGCACTGCAAAATCCGGATGCGGGGCTCCCGTGCTATCACCGGCAGCGTTACCGGCCATCCGGTTGCGGTCTGCCAGTCCGGATCCCACGCGCTGCTGACCAGGTATTGCACGCCAAACTGCCTGCAATAGGCCTGCGCCCACGCCGCACTCGGGGCCGGGGTCGCGTAGAGTGCCGCCGTCGCCCGCTGGATGGCCGGGCACGCTTTGGGGTCGCCGCCGAAGTGCACCGCGCACTTTTCCTCGGCATTCAGGATCTGTCGTCCTGTGTCCATGACCAGCATGCGCTGATAAAACTCGTTGGGCACCATGACCTGTTCGTGCCGGTCCGGGGTAGGGTCGATGGGGCGAAAGGCAACCACCGCCTGCTGTGGCGTCACCTGATCCAGCTTGCTGAAAGCCTCACGGATCTGGAACGCGTCGTCGGGCGAGGCGCGGTAGCCGCTCTCTGCCCGGTGCGCTTCGATCGGCAGCCAGAGCCGCAGCAGACCGGCCCAGTACACCAGACCCGCAACCCCCAAAGCGAGCAGGCCGCCCAGCAGCCGCCGTTGGACAGGTATAAGCGGTACACCGGCTTCGTCTGAAGAGGACCACCAGGAACCCAGCACCTCCGCCGTCAGCAGCGAAAGAAAAAACTGCGGCAACATGACCGCCCGGTAGCCGAAATCATTGTTGGTGATGACGGCCGAGCTAAGAAACATCGTCATGACGAGGCCGGACACTGTGAAAAAGAGCGCGGTCTCATGTGCCGCCTCCGCTTTCCACGGCGCATGCTCCACAGGCCGCGACCCTCGCCACACTGATCGCCGCCGCGCCCATAACAGTAGCACCAGCACGGCGCCATACAGCCCAAGTTCCATGGCCAGCCCCGGGAGCAAAAGACCCAGCCGAATCGCCTGATCCAGCAGCGTCGGATGCGTCCGTTGCAGGGCGGCGAACATCGGCAAGCCCGTCAACAGTTCGGAATCGATCATCCGCCGCACACTGAGGGTGAACAGATGCGCCGGCGGCCCGGCACTTTGCTGCCCCGTGCCACTGCCGGCAAGCGCCGAGCCGGCCGTCAACTCGCGCAGATACGGCACCAGCAGCACGGCACTCAGCAGCCCAGCGGCCCCCGTGTTGCGCCACCATGCTCCTGCTTGCCGTGAGCGTATCGGCCAGGCGCGCGCCCCTTTCCCAGCGAACGAGACCCGCACCAGCCAGGCAGCCATAAGCAGCGCAAAGCCGAAAGCCACATACACCGAAAGCCCGGCGGCGCTCGCAAATGCCGCGGCGGCCCCCACCACCGCCCACCCTCCTAAACGAAGATCAGCCCAGCGCTGAGCTTTAAGGGTCGGCAATGCCGGCGTCGGTAAGTCCTGCGCCGGCAGGTCCGGCACCGGTAAGTTGCGGAGTGGCGCCTGGATTACGCGCCACAAAAACAGGAATGCCAGCAGGCAGCACAACACGCTTGCGACGTGGTGCGGCACCCACAACAGCGAATCCGGCCAGCTGTCGATCGGGTCCACCGACCACCATTCCGTGTCGCCGTTCAGCGAGGGCTGCAAGAGGGCCTGGCCCAGCGCGGGCACCAGGTCTGCACCCGTCACCAACAACAACGCCAGCGCGATCCGTCGGCGTTTGCGGTTCCAGCGAAAGTAATGCGTGGTGTAAAGCTGCACCGTCGCCAAGAGACCGAAGCCGGCCCACACGCTGCTTGCCACAAACGCCTGCCGTGCCGAAACGTGCGCCATCTTGCTCACCGCCGCGCACAGCACGTACCAGAAGTAGTAGTACCGCATCGGTGCCGGCGTGCCCGCAAAATACAGCGGATTGCTGGGCGGTACCCCTGTCCTGAGTACCGCGTCCGTAAAGGCGATCCGATAGCTTTGATCCGCCATCACCACGCTGAAATACAACCGTTTGCCGATCTGCACGTCGACCAGCATGAGCAACACAAACGCCGTCCACCCGCCTACCAGCAGCGCGGCGAAGCGCCAATGGCAACTGCGCCAGTCGCGACCTCGCCAGTCTTGACCCCGCCAGAGGAAGCGGCTATCCCGCCGCCGCAGCAGGAGCAGAAGCGTGCCGAGTGCTGAGATCAAAAAGAACCAACAAACGCCCGCAAGCCCGGCAACGCGCCCCAGCAGGTGCGCCGCAATCGGGACGGCCGCAAAGGAACACGCCAACGCCCACAACGAGCGCTCGGCCAAACGCATCCGCCGAAAGCCGAACAGGTTGGTCCCGAATGCGAACAGATAACCCGGCGCATACAGCACAGCCGCAAAGGCGGCTACGGCAACGACACTGCCCAGCACATCCTGCAGCATGAACTGCTGCAGGATGGAATGCTGCAGCATGGAATCCCGAAGCATGAGGTGCGCGATCAAACTGTGTACGTTGTGCTGAAACCTTCAGTCCTCACCGGTGCAGCCTCTCCGTTCCGGCTTTTATGCTCGCACACCGCGCGTGGCTTAGCGCAAAAAGACGCTCAGCTCCGAAGCCGATGCTCGCAACGGCTGCAGATATTTCGTCTGCATGTCCAACATGGGCATCCGCGACGCGTTGCCGCTCAGGTTGACAGTCGCCACCACGCGCCCGTTCGCCGCCGTTACCGGCACGGCCAACGATCGCAAGCCCACCTCAAACTCCTGATCGCAAAGCGCATACCCGTTGCGGCGTACGTTGCGCAACACCAGCCGCAGCTTTTCCACTGAATTCACCGTTCGCGGGGTGAACTGCGTCAAGGTAAGACGTGACAGGTACTGTTCCAACTGATCCTGCGGCAGGTACGCCAGCAACACGCGACCCATGCTCGTGCAGAACGCAGGTAGTCGTGAGCCGATGTGCAGATCGACTGCCATCACGCGGTTGATCGAAGAACGAGCAATGTACACAATGTCATCCCCGTCGAGCGTGGCGACGGAAAAGCTCTCGTGGTGCACCGCGGACATGCGCTCGAGGATCGGTTGCGCCGCGTTGGCCAGCGTGCTCGATGCGGTGTACGTGTTGGCCAGCGTGAGCATCTTGGGGCGTAGGGAATAGCGTTGCGATTCATCCGCTCCGGCAAAGCCCAGCTTCACCAGCGTGTACAGACAACGCCGCACGGCGGCCCGCGATAGCCCGGTGCGCAGGCTCAACTGCGAGATCGTCATTTGTGGCATCTGCGGTGTAAATGCCTGGATGACCACAAGCCCCCGCGCCAGCGACGCCATGAAGTTCGGATCGCCGGAAAATTGATCGAGCGCCACCCCGGGAAGAATCTTCCTGGCGACAGGTGCCGGAACCGCAGCGGAAACAGGTACGGATATGGAGGAATGAACCGTAGCGGTAGACATGCGAACCCCCTGCGAGCCGCAATGGAGCCTGGAACAGGTCGTGCGATTGCCGCTCTAGAACTACGATAAACGAACAGGTGCGAGACAACAAGATAGCTTTGGAGAAGGTTTGGCACTGCTTTGCTGTCATGCAAGTTCAGCGGCCGGATGTGGATTTTGCCAACCGGCCGCTGAACTTTGCCTTCAATGACGTGGTGCAGACGCTATGCAGCAGATGGTGAGGCGGTAAGCCGACGCAGCGCACGAATCGCGAGAGCAATGGAAGCAGCATCTCCTGTGATCGCGACCGGCAGATCGGCCAGCCCGGCGCCTTTGGTCAGCCCGCGCCGTAACGAATAGCCGCCGTACGTTCCGGCAGCCGAGCCCACCACGCCCATCGCAATGCCCCCAAGGAGCGGCCGGCGGAAGGCTGTCGCAATCACGGCACCGACCAGGCCACCCAGGATCAGACGCCCCGTCAATCCTAAAGGCGCGGTTCGGGCAGGCGTGTTCGGCAGTTTGTCCCCGATGAACTCTCCGACGGCGGCGGCGGTGAGTACACTGACCGCCGCCGGATGCGCTATCCAGGACGCCCAGGTGCCGGTCACGGGAAGTTTGCCCAGTCGCGCGAACCAGGCAGCTACGGCGAGGGGTGTAAAAGAACGAAGACCCGTGCTGACCCCAAGCAACGGAGTGGCAATGTGAGCGAGAACGACTGACTGTTTCATAAAAACCCCGGAGCGCAAAAGCGCCTGTCTCCGGTGAGATGCAGAACAGGGACCAAGCCTCCGCCAACACCTAAGCGAGGCAATCGCAAACGTTACAGCGTTCGTAACACTCGACATGAATGAAATCATGAACGTCGCACAAATGTGCAAGCAAATCCACTGTGCCGACCCACAGTCCTTGTTGTCATTCCCGAAGGGGAGTCCGCGTTTGCCGACCCACATGCCCACGCGGTCCCCAATCTTCGGTCCCAACCCACTCACTTTGCCGCGCGGTAGCGCTCAATCAGATTGTTCGTCGAACTGTCATGCGTCAGCTCGCCGGTACCTTCGATCTCATCGCCGATCCTTTTGGCGAGCACCTTGCCCAGCTCAACCCCCCACTGGTCGAAGCTGTCGATGTTCCAAACAACCCCTTGCGTGAACACGGCGTGCTCATAGAGTGCGACCAGCTTGCCCAGCATCACCGGGGTGAGCGCTTCAGCGAGCAGCGTATTGGACGGTCGATTACCCTCGAACACGCGATGCGGCACAAGGGCCTCGGGTGTGCCTTCAGCTTTTACCTGTTCAGCGGTTTTGCCGAACGCGAGGGCTTCGGTTTGGGCAAACACGTTGGCCATGAGCAGGTCGTGGTGCGCCCCGAGCGGGTTCAGGCTCTTGAAAAATCCGATAAAATCGCAGGGAATCAGCCGGGTTCCCTGATGGATGAGTTGATAAAAACTGTGCTGGCCATTGGTGCCGGGCTCGCCCCAATAGATTGGGCCGGTTTCCACCTGCACATGCGCACCGCCCAGGGTGACGTGCTTGCCGTTCGACTCCATCGTGAGCTGCTGCAGGTATGCCGGAAAACGCTTCAAATACTGCTCATACGGCAGGACGGCGATTGTGGCGGCGCCGAAAAAATCGGTATACCAAACGGTCAGCAGCCCCATCAATGCAGGCAGGTTTTCCGCAATCGGCGCTGTGCGGAAATGCACATCCATGCTGTGAAAACCGTCGAGCATCTCGCGAAAACCGTCCGGTCCGATGGCGATCATGGTGCTCAGGCCGATGGCCGAATCCATCGAATAACGCCCGCCGACCCACTCCCAAAAGCCAAACATATTTTCCGTGTCGATGCCGAAGTTCGCGACCTCTTTCGCGTTGGTGGAAATCGCGACGAAATGCTTGGCAATGGCCTTGGTGTCGCCGCCTAATCCCGCAAGCGTCCATTCCCGCGCAGAGTGGGCATTTGTCATGGTCTCGAGCGTCGTGAAGGTTTTGGAGGCAACCAGAAAAATCGTCTCTTCCGGCTCGAGATCACGCACAGCCTCAACGAAATCGGTACCGTCGATGTTGGAAACGAAACGAAACGTCAGGTTGCGGTCGGAATAATGGCGCAGCGCTTCATACGCCATCACGGGGCCCAGATCGGAGCCGCCAATGCCGATGTTGACCACATTGCGAATGCGCTTGCCGGTATGGCCCAGCCAGGCGCCCGAACGCACCTTGTCCGCAAAACCGGCCATCCGTTCGAGCACCTGGTGCACCTCCGGCACCACGTCGCAGCCGTCGACAAAGATCTGCTCGGTCTCTGGCGCGCGCAGGGCCACGTGCAGCACGGCGCGGTTTTCGGTGATGTTGATCTTTTCCCCGCGAAACATCGCCTCGGTTCTGCCCTTCAGGTCAGCCTGTTCCGCAAGCGCGACAAGCAACCGCAGCGTTTCCTCAGTAATGCGGTTCTTGGAATAGTCCAGAAGCAATCCTTCCGCTTCGAGCGTGAACTGCGGTCCACGTTGCGGATTCGCCGCAAACAGCTCCTTGATCGTGGTGCTCTTGATCTGCTGTGCGTGGCTCTCGAGCGCCTTCCAGGCTGGGGTGTCGGGCAGGGCGGGCGTGGGGGAAAGGCTGGGCAGGGTATCGGATGGCGGCATCGGTGATCTCCAACAAGGTCTACCCTGCGAGGGTAACGCAAATGCCTGCAGCTTGAATAAAGCTTGGATTTTTCCACGATCCCAGCGCAGCGTTACCGCGACCCCAGCGCAGCGTTACCGCGACCCCAGCGCAGCGTTACCGCGACCCCAGCGCAGC
>CAXTRN010000124.1:0-10975 GCA_964246645.1 uncultured Acidobacteriaceae bacterium | reverse complement strand
CCACACCACCGTCTCTTTGCGTCCCCAATCCGGTTTCATCGCTGCTCCTCCTTGCCCTCAGGCGCGTACTGTTTCATCACCTCGCGGGCAGTCTCGTGCTTCTGCTGACGCACCCCGGCCATGATGTCGCTGATGGTTTCGGTGTTCACGCTTTCTCGCAGAAGCAAGGGCCGCAGCAGATTCACTAGTAGCATCCGCGTGGCGATGGTTTCGGTGAAGAGCGCGTCGTCCTTGGATCGCCGCGCTTCGCGCAGTAGGACTTCGCGTGACCATTCGCTGACATTCCGACCGAGTCTGTGTGCGGCGTTGACCAGCTCGCCCTCTTCTGCCTCACTTACTCGCGCCCCGACGGTTTTGTTGCGGATCGCGCCGCTCTTGAGGCGTCGATCCAGTCGCTTCCCGAGATCGATTGGCATGTCCATAACTGCCGACTTTCCGCTTGCAAGTGTTGTTCACTGTCGTTGACACTTGGTTCACAACAGTGAACGTGGACGTTGTATCTGCTTACGAATGCGGGTGTTCACCACGGTGAACACCGGGACCTTCTACACCACCCTTCCAGGGATGGAGTGTCATCTTCAACCTGGTGCGCAGCACCACTGTGGCTCTGCCGTCGATTTAGGCCCCGGATCATGCCTTCAATCCCGCCATCGCTGCTGCTGTTTGTGCCGGCGATTGCACCCCGTTCGCTGGCTTCTTGGCGGGCGGTTCCGCTGCTTCGAGTGCGGGCGCTTTGCGGACTCGAAGAGTCGAGGCGACTTGCCGGGCTTCTGGGGTCTTCAGGAACTCCTGGAAGTCGCGGTCTTTAGAAAAGACATAGGCAAGCGCCTGTTCGACGACATCGTCGGCGCAAGCGCGGATGAAGGCGGCGTACTGATCGACCTGAATAGCGGTTGTTTCGGAGAGTCGAATAGAAGCGCTAATATGACGGGTTTGAACGACTTCGAGTAGAGGCATGGGGTTCTCCTTGAGGTGCGGGGTTAGGCGGTCTGTCTGCGAGCAATCATGCGGGCTGCAGTACGTGCGATCTCCCGCGCACGGGCCGAGCACAGCGAAGCTGGAAGCTCTGAGCGGCGAGAGCTTTCGAGCATGTTGATCACGTCCTGAACAGGTGAACCGGCGAGCAGCGCAAGGCGAGCCGAAGCCATGTCCACGGTGCGTTGTGCGTAGTAGCGTGGATCCGGCTTGTCGGCACGAAGCAGAGCCAGTTCGTCCGTGAGCTGCGCCGGGTCTTTTCCGCTGCTCAACGCAGATAAGACCGATGCCCAGTCCTGTTCGGAGTGGGTGTGCTTCCCAGACGTTTGTGGCTGTGCGATTCCGCGTAGCGGGAGCACGATACTCTGCGAACCATCCCAGAGCTGGAAGTGATCGGGATGGAAGACCGAATCGGGAAGGTATTCGGCTGTGACTGGATGCGTTGGCGTGTACTTTCTGTTGCTAAATCCCGGAACCCGGAGAACGCGATTGCAGTCGGTACATGCCGTGTCGCCACCGAACGTTAGAGCCAGCAGCTTCAGCGTGTTCTCCTGCTCCTCGAAGCTGAAGCCCTCCACGCGCCACAGCACCTGGTACTTGCCGGGGGAAGTCGAAACGATGATGTTGGGCGAGGGTACCTGATCGGAGGCAATCAGCGCGGACAGGCGTGCCTCTCCATCGAGGTCAATGTCCAGATACAAATGCCGGATCTCAGCGATGCACTCTTTTGTACGTCTGCGGCTCCCCGGTACCAACGGGTTCGCAGCGACATAAATGCTCGCTCCGTGCGCGTTCTCATGTTGCAACCAGCCGAGATAGCGATGCGCGAGCGCTTGCTCACACCGGACGGTGCGCTGCCGAACAAGCGGCGCTGATTCACCTCGCAGGAGCACTGCGATCGTGTCGCCGGGCTCGAAGCAACGGTTCAGGAACTCTCTGGCTTGCGCGATGCTCATACTGACCTCAAAGGGTGAGCGAAGCCCGGCGTTCACCGGGCTCCGGTTGCGGAGCAAAAGCGGCCTATTCGGCCGCTTCCTCGACGGGAGCGTCGTCCTGCTCCCGATCTTCCGAAGCCGCCTTGACGGCCCGGTCCAGCTTGCCGATCTCGTATACCCGGATCTCGACGATGGTCTTCTTTGGCGGCTGCTTCTTGCCCGTCGCCTGCGGCTGATATTCCCGGCTGCGCAGCTCACCCTCGACCATCAAGTGAGCGCCCTTCTTCAGCGTGCCGGCGAACTCGGAGAGCTTCTTGGCGAAGACCACGCAACGGTGCCACTCCGTGTGCGAGATGTACTTGCCGTCCTTCCTGTAGGAGCTCTTGGTTGCGAGCGAAAAGGTGGTGAAGCTGCCGGTGTCGTTGGTGTGAACTTCTGCGTCGTTGCCGAGGAAGCCGATGAGATTGACTTTGTTTGAGTACATGGTGGTGATCTCCGTTTCGTTGATTTCCCGTATCCTGCTCGGGTCACACATCGCAAAGCGAGCGAGAGGGCCCGGCTCCCAAGTGCCAAGGAGTGCTTTCTCGGCGGGGCCCGGAAGAAGTTTGTGCGGCGTCCTTTGCCGCGCGTCTACAAACTTGTTCTGGGAGGAACCGAGACCCCGAAGGGGCGCTGCAAGCGAAGCAGAGCGACGCCGTGCCGCAGGGCGCCGGATAGCCCCGAAGCGTGATCCCGAGCAGAGGACGGGAAACGGAACGGCAGGCTCCCAATGGACGGAAGTCAATCTCGTTCGAACCCGGCTTGCAGAAGTCCGCTCCAACGGCAGCTTCAACATGCTGGCAATGGCTCCGGATAAGGACGGCTTCTGGCACTCGCCGTTGCGTTCTTCGCAGCTCGGAGACGGCCTGCTGAAGATGCTCAGAGACAGGTGAGGCTGTGCAGCCGAGATGGCAGCATGACGGGACATTGGGAAGACCTCGAAGTTTGGGTTAGAGTCGGCTAGCTAGTCGGGATGCCCTTAGGCGGAGGAAGCACGGTAGAGGTCCTCCGTCTCGAAGCGCTGGTCCGCATGGCTGTAACCGGAGACAGTGATGAGCTCGCGCACCCGTCTCTGGCCGGTGTGATCGCGCTCACAGTAGAGAACGAAGTCGATCGCCTCTGCGGTTTCCCAACGCATGAACGCATGGTTAAGATTGGGACGGGCACTCAGGGCGAGGTTGGACAACCGGTTGAGCGCATCCAGCGCAGACTTTGCGTGAATGGTCGAGAGTGTTCCGCCATGGCCGGTGTTCATGGCTTGAAGCAGGTCGTAGCCGCACTCGTTGCGGATCTCGCCCATGATGATGCGGTCGGGACGATGCCGAAGTGCCGCAGCCAAAAGCTCACTCGGAGTGATGCCGACCTGCCCTGGGATCTCCTCAACGGCTTCCCAGCGGATTGCGTTCGGGTGAAGCACCTTCAGCTCTGCCGGTTGCTCAATGACGCAAAGCCGCTCGTGTAAAGGAATATGGTCAAGGAAGGCCTTCATTAGCGTGGTCTTGCCCGAACCAGTCCCACCCGCAATCATCCCGTTCTTCTTCGCACCGATAAAGCTCACCACGGCGTTGCGGACATGCACCGGCATACTGCCAGACTCGATCAGCTCGTCGCTCGTGAACCACTGATTAAACTTGCGGATCGTGAGCGTGGGTCCATGCACCGACGCTGGTGGGCCCACAACAGCTACGCGTGAGCCGTCCGGAAGACGGGTATTGAGAATCGGGTTCTGGTGCGTCAAGTCCTGTCCAAGCAGCCGTGCAATGCGCTCGATCGCGGCCATCAGCCGGTCATTGTCATAGGGGACAGCCAAAGGAATGTGCTGGACAACGCCTTTGCGATCAGCGTAGACACCGGTCGTTCCGTTCACCATGAGATCGGAGATGGAGGGATCAAGCAACAGACCCTGCAACTCCGGCGTGAAGAAGGGGAGAATCAACTCGTAGCTCATCGTGCTGCTCCTGGGCTTGGCAGTGCGATAGGCTGCTGCGCTCGCGTAGCCCTGCTTTGTCCTACGAGCGGCTGAATGGCATCGACGGACATACGGTTTTCATGGAACTCGGTGATCGTCATGCCTAGCGGGTTGATCGTCTCGAACTGCGGGAAGACTCGGGCCTGATCGCTCACCTGCTTGGGATTGAGGTAGTACGTCACACTCAGCAGCCAATGCTCCGTTCTTGGCTCCCGTGAACTGCCCGCCGCATAGAGCTTGTCGATGTTGACGAGAGCCGTCCCTTTCGCCATGCGCAACCCTGCAACTGCTTCCTCGGACATGGAAGTGATCGTGACATTGCGGACTTCCACCTCGTTCTGCTCGACTTGGCCGCTTAGAACCTGAGAGACAAAGTGATTCTGATTGTCCTCCGTCATGCCTCTTGAGGCGAGGGTCTGGGAAAGAAAGTAGTAGTTCAATGGGTACTTCTTGGCCACGATCTCGCGGTTGATGGTGTAGCGGTAGTTCGCCCAATCCGTCAGGTATGTCCTCACCTCGCCTTCGCGCGGGCTGTAGTTGAGGTCGGTGTATTGGATTGCTTGCGCCCGGCCCATCTCGTCGATTCGTATATAGCGGTCGATTGCTGGACGATGCGCGAGGGATGCGATGAGGCCGAACGAGCCGAAGAGCAGCACTGCTTGGGCACCAATGACGAGGCGGCTAATTTTGCGTTCGTTGTAGTGGGCTGCGTAAACCTCGTTGCCGATGTGGTCGACGAGGGCGGCTTCTCTGCCGGTCAGTGTGGCCTCAGTGAGTGCGGTTTGGCTTGCCATGGGAGCGGACCTCCTTCGATGCGGGATGCGCCTTCGCGTTGTGGAGCACGCGAACAAAGCCAAAAGTCGTGAATACGACAGAGGCGATGCAGATAAGGACTAAAAAGGTCCATAGCGCCGCTCTGAGCTTCGGATGTGGCCGGGTGGGAATCGTGTAGACAACGTCCATGGCATTACCGTCCTTTCCTGGCGACAATCGCGGCTACTCTGATTGCCGTCCGTTGTGCCTCACCGGTGGCGCTGGCCGCCCCGCCGAAGATGGCCTGGGTGATTGCAGGGATGAAAAGCATATTGACGATGAAGGCGACGAAGACCATCAGGACCGGGATGAGGTTCGCGAGCCACATTCCTATCGAGTAATCGCCGTTGAAGGTTTGCTGGATGAAGGTGTTGAGGAAGCCTTCCCAAACGAAGATGAAAGCCGATGCGACTGCTCGAATCATCGCGAAGCTGAGAAGTATGTCGATGAAGTTGAAGAACTTACCGCGAAAGCTGTTTGTCATGTAAAGCGGGATGAAGATGGGTCCAAACAACGCGGCGATCGCATAGAAGATGAACGAACTGATATTGATGATGAAGAGGATGGCAGAGGCGATTCCCAACAGAATCTGAACGAGGAAGTAGCAGATGATCTCGGTCGGGGCGAGCAGCGAAGGAGCGCTCGTCTTCGTTGCGGCATCGCTGATGAGCTGATTGAGGTTCTGGAGCGAATTCTGGTCAAGCGCAGTTACGATTGACTGCGCGAAGTACGAGAAGAGATGGTTTAAGCCGAAGCTCGCTCCGGGCATGGGGTTTACCCAGTATGTCTCCAGCAAAGTACAGATAGAGAGTCGGATGAGGAACTGGACGATCATCCCTGCCTCAAGCGGCTGGGGATTAAGGCTGAACGTCATACTCGACGTGCTGAAGTTAATAACCATGTTGACCAGCATGAGCAGAGCGATGAAGCTCAGCATCTCAAGACCGAGCTGGGTCAGCGCACCTCCATTTGCCGTCGTGAGGGCAGTTAGGTTGTTGGTGAATTGGTAGAGCCAGTCCACTCCGGGAAGGACAAACGCCGCAGTCGTGATTGTCTGAGTGTGCATAGTCCTTGCTCCCGAGTGGTTTTTACCGCGGCCTCCCCGCTAGGGAAGGTAGTGTTGCCAAGTGGGCGAGCCGCCCTTGTTCATGGAGCTGTGCTTCTTCTTGTTCTCTTCAGCTTCTTTCCACAGCGCGGCCTCCCGATCCTTTTGTGCCTGCTGGTCGGCTTGCTGCTGCTTGAGGATGGTGGCTGCTCTTGCGGCCTCATCCGCAGCTCGTTGGGTTTGTTCGTGCTGGCGAACAAGCAAAGCTCCAATGACTGTGAGGGCGGCGAGTATGGCGATGAGTAGCTTCGTGTTGATTAGCTTTAGCATGGCGATTTCTCCGTACCGGGACTGGGTGCTAAACCCAATCCCGGATAGGCGAGGATACGTCTTCATTGGTTATGGAAGATAGGTCGTCCAGGTGCTTGTGCTGACGACGTTTTCAGTTGGGTTAATATAGCGTTGCTGTTGGACAAAACCCCAAGTATTGAGGTCCTGAGCCGCCGCGTTCCGTTGCTGCATGTTGGCGACGGCCATTTGCGAAGCAAGGCAAGCGTGGAGTACACCCTGTGCCTGGCTTTCGTTCATTTGCTGTACCTGCGAAGCATTCAGCAAGTTGAGCTGCTCGACCTCGCTATTTGTGCTGTCGCTGGCGTCCAACTGCTGCTGCTGGAGGTCAGTTTCGGCGTTGAGGTTGGCAGTTCGTGCCGCTCTGTACGCTCCGACGGCGTTCATGCAATCGGGCGAAACGGAATCGGACATCTCAATCATGGCGAGCTGGGAACGTTGTGAGCTGGCCGGAGCTAGTTTTGCAATGTAGGCGACACCGGTGGCGTCTACTGCTGTGGTGGCGTTGCTCCATGCAAGGTCTGCTGCAGCGTGTGAACCGGTGTTCAAGGCGTCGGCCACTCCGTCCGTCTCTCCGAAGAGATTCTTGACGTTGGCGTGTTCCATCTGGTTTAGGCTGGTCGTCCAAATGCCTTTGAACGAGAAGTGAATGATGTTGTTTTCGATCGTTTTGAGCTGGTTGTAAGCAGTGGCCGACTGCGTGAGCAATTCGGCATAGCTGCTCGGGTCAAAGACGATATCCCCGAACCCGAAAAGCGCGAAACTGGGGGTTGCGGTTGCCAGTAGGAGACCGCCGCCGATCAGCCATCTCCGCCGGTTGTTGGTGTTTAGTTTCATAGAACCCTCCTGGTGGAAACAGGGTTAGAGGGCAGGGTCTACGCGATGCTGAGCGTAGGAAGGAATGAGAAGGTCTGCGCCGATGTACACCCGCGCGCGTGAACCTTCCCTGAGTGTGATAACGGGCAAGCGGTTCAGGAAGTGGTTCAGGATTTGCTCGGACTCCTGGCTGGTTTGCGATGTGATTCCATTGCGAATCTCAGTGGAAGATTGCAGGACAGACCCGTTATTGCCGACCTGCGACAACCCTCCGAGCCCGCCAATGGCTGCAGCCGCTGCGAAGGTGGAGAGGTAGCCGTGGTTGACATCAGTGGCAAGGCCCGTCGTCCCGAGCGGGTCCAAGCCGATGTATTTCGCGAGTTCTAGCGAGAAACCGTCCGGACAGACTGCGCGCTGAAAGGTAACGAAGAGCTTGCGCTGCTGAGCGCTGCCGACGCTCTGGACCGAACCGATCAGCCGTGTTCCCTGGGGAAGCAGAAGTTGCTGGTGGTCGTGCGAGTAGTAGTCGGTGGTGAGCATGACGAGGATGGGTCCATTCAAGCCCCCGTCGATGTGATTGGTTACAACGCCCTCGAAGACGGTTCCCTCGAAGACGCGGTAGAGATGCCCGTCATACTTATCGAAGTCGTACCGGCTCATCGCGTCCTTCGTCATCGCCGCACTCGCCGCCACGCCGGTTGCGGACGTGCCGGGACGGGACTGCAGAGCGGGCACTACTTGGGCTAGATCATCGCCCTGGGCCGCATCGCCCTCGCTGCTGGCTATGCCGGGCATCTGGGCGGGAGCTGAGGCTCTGGTCGCGGTCTCGCCGCCACGGGCGAAGTCGATAGCTACCGTGTCGCTGTTGAGTGCATCCTGATGCTGCTTTTCGCGGGCGAGCTGGCGCTGCTTGGCCTCCGCGTTTACCTGCGATACGTTAGAGGTCTTCTTCGGCGCGTTCGGGCTGTTGCCATAGATGGCGTCACGCTGCGCTGGTGTCATCGGCGCAGCGGCGTTAGATTCCGGCCCGGGTACAGCCTGCTGCGCTTGCAATGCTTGCATCTGCGCGAGTGTCTGAGCCTGTCGCTGGCGTTCTTCCTCATCCCGGCTTGCCTGCAATGCCTGCATGTTCTGGAAACTGGACACCTGCTGCGAGTTAGGCGCGGCGGGCCGTTGGGGAAGCGCGCTCTTCGGAGCCTCATGCTTGCTGCTTCCAAAGTGTGCATTGCTGATGCCGACCACCAGCACCACCGCCGCAAGCCCGCCGATGATAGGCAGCTTCTTCTTCAACGGCGACTCCGGTTCGGGCTGAGCCGGCACTGTGACAGCCGCTTGTTCGATCGGTTCGGCCATGGCTACTTGCCTCCTGCGGTGGTATTGCGGCGGAACTCGACCTTCTGCTTCCCGATGCTGAGATAACCCATCTCGACGGTCTTGGGAATGGTGTAGAGGCCGTTGCTGAAATCGAAATTGATGAGCGAGCCCTTGCCGTCCTTCAACTCGTAAAGAGCGGGTGTCTCCTGAAATTGGCCAGAGAGATAGGTGAACTTGTCGTCGCGCCATACCTGACGCAGCCCGAGCGCGGCGCCCTTTTTCTGGTTCCACGTGTAGTCGAAGTGGAGCTGGCCGGGATACTGGCTGCGGTACTGCTCCGCTTTGGTCTCCTCAGTCTTCTTCGTAGCGGCCTCTGACGCCCTCGCAGCCGTGAGCTCCTGCGTGGCCTTCTCCAGCTCTGCGGCGGGAACAAACACCGGCAAGGCGGCGAGTTTGTCCTTGCCGACCTGGTCTCCGGGCGCAACGAAGACCTTCGAATCAAAGTGAGGATCTCCGTCACCTGATACTTCATGGAGTTGCAAGGTGTATTCGTTGCCGTGGTCGGAAACGATATGCACGTCCGTGGTCGAGTTGGCCACCTTTGGCTTCACCGAGATGAACCGGCTGGCGACGTGCCCTCCGTCGAACACCCAGCTTACGGTGTCTCCGCCGAACACTGTTGCGACCTTCTCCTCCGCGGGAAGCATGATGAGCGTCGATTGCAGTAGGCCGGCGCGAATCACCGGCGGTGTATCCGAATCGAGCACAACGACCGTCCGTGGCGCGCTAGGGAAGAGGGGGTGCTTGCCGTCGGAGGTCGTCTGCGCAACGCTGGCCGTAACTGCGGCGAGAGTGAGGCTGGAAGCAACGATCAGGTAAGGTGCTGTCTTCATGGCGTGTCCTTTGCAAAGTTTTGTCAATTCGTTACTCACGCGGTCTCCCCCTGCGCGAAGCGTTCGATACCCTCATGCAGTCCATACTTCTCGACCAGCTTCGACCGGCGTACCCGGTCCTTGGGCTTGGTCGAAAACTTGGCATAGCTGCGACTGTCAAGGTTCAACCGAACCACTTTGGTGAGGCCGTCACGCCGCATGTACAGCCCTTCCCGGTCCCTTAAACTCTCGAAAAGGTCGAGCTGCTGGTCGGTCATCTTAAACAGCTCGCCGTAGTGCTTCCGGTTGAACGTCTCGTCGGACAGAAACAGGAACGAAGTGCAGGAGTTCACGATGGAGTCGGCGTTGTCACCGAGATCATTCGCGGACTGGCCGATGAGGGTCACGCCACCAAGGTTCTTGCGGACCGTCTTAATCGAACCGAGCGCGCCTTCCAGAAGCTGCTTGTTCTTCATCGAAGAGAAGATCTCTTCGATGAGGATGTGTTTCGGAACGCCGAGATTGATTGGATCGTAGACGACATCGTCGATCCGGCGCAGCAACCAGACCATCAAGGGCTCGATCAGGTCCGCGTATTGCTTGTTGTTCACGCCGGCAAAGTCGAAGCACTGGAGCCGCGAGAGCGAAAGCGAATCCTGGACGTTGTCGAAGACGGCGTTGTAGATGCCTTTGCCTACCCACTTCATTAGATAGCGGTCAAGACTCTTTGGCAGGAAGAGATTCGAGAGGCGGCGGTTGGGCGGGTCCAGCAGGTAAACGCCCTGCACCGCCTTATGGATCACATCGTCTTCTTCGGGGGCCAACTCAGCGCCGCCGTTGGTCAGCAGGAGCTTTACGAAGCTGTACAGAAACTTGATGTTGGCCTCGTTCGGTTCCAAGGCGAAGGGGTTGATGCGCGGCCCGTCCTTGCCTACCCGGTCCACCTTGCCGCCGTAGAGCTCGACCACGCTCTCATAGCTGTTGCCGATGTCGAAGATGTACGTGAAGCCGTTGTACTTCTGCTCCAGCGCTAGCATCTGGTTCGCATGAACGCTCTTGCCGGTGCCGGTCGGTCCGATGATGAGCATGACCCGCACCCCGTTCACGTAGGCGTCTTGAAAGAACGGCGTTCCCGTCCGAGTCTCGAAAATGTTCAGGTACTCAGCGCTGAGATCCTCCGACTCTGGATGGCCGAGATGCGGGGCAAAGACACTGGACAGCCGCGCGTGATGGTCCTCGCCCAGCCATAGCGGGAAGACGTTGTACTGGTTGTTGCCGGGAAACATAGCGTAAAACGCCGCCAGATTCCCAAATGTCTCTTCCATGACCTGTGCGCGGGCTTCGACGAAGACGCGGTGAACGGCGGGCGTACAGCTGTGGAGCTGTTCTTCGCTCCTGGCTGCAAGCAGCAGACGGAGCGAATATTCTCCCTGGCCTTTCTTGTCCAGCTCGCGGATCACGTCGGAGAGATCGTCTACGCCCCGGTTCGCCGCCCGCCCTCCGGCGGTCGTTTCGAGCGACGCGGTGTCGCGTCCGCTCATCAGTCGTTGCAACGGTGACGCTTTGAAGAACGAGATGAACTTCTCCTGCTGGTCGATCTCCTTGCGGGCGGCGCTGGAGCTCTTTGGCCTCCACGTTGAGCAAACGATGCTGTCGCATTCGAGCGATTGCAGCGCGGAGAACAGGCACGGTCGGGACGCCTCCGGTGCTGCCTGCAGTGAAAACATCTGGACGTACCGCTTGCCTACGCGCAGATGGTCTTTCTTCCATTGAAGGGAAGTCTTAACGATCTGCCGGTCAACGCTAATGTCGGAGCGAAGCTCATCCTCGCCGGCCCACTCCTCAAGAT
>CAXTRN010000123.1:0-10977 GCA_964246645.1 uncultured Acidobacteriaceae bacterium | reverse complement strand
ATCGTAGGCGGGGCGTGGGGTGTGGCGGGCGCGCAGGCGACTTCACCGGAAACGTCGCCGAACAAGGGCCCAATCACACCGCCGCAGCTTGTCTCCGGCGAAACGAAGATTGCCGTCGAAAAGCGCCTGACCAAGCAGCAGGAAACGCAACTGTTTGCGGATGCGGATGAGATCTTCCGCTTCGCCAGCAAGGACACCGGTTTGCCCATTGGGCATCCGGTAAAAAAAGTGTTCATCTCCCGGGAGCAGGTAAATAAAGAGCTTCGGAAGCGTTTCGATGAGGACAAAGGCAACAAAAAGATGGAGCAAAGCGAGCTGGTGCTGAAGAAGTTTGGCCTGCTCGACCGCGACTTCCAGCTGCGGCCTTTTCTGCTGAGCCTCTTGACGGAACAGATTGCCGGCTTTTACGACAACAAAACCAAGACGATGAATCTGCTCGATTGGGTGCCGGTGGACGAGCAGAAGCCGGTGATGGCCCATGAGCTCACCCATGCGCTGCAGGATCAAAAGGTCGACCTAAAACACTGGGAAGATACGGGAACCGAGGGCATCCCGAAGACCATGGCCGAGGACAACAGGCATATCAGCACCGACGAGCAAGACACGGCGCGCGATGCGGTGCTCGAAGGCCAGGCGATGGTCAGCTTTGCCGATTACATGCTGCGCCCGATGGGGAAGACGCTGAAGGACATGCCGCAAATGGCGCAGCAGCTGGCGGGTGGGTCTTCCGACACAAGCGACTCGCCGGTGCTGGCCCGTGCGCCCCTGGTGCTGCAGCAAAGCCTGCTGTTTCCCTACCAGAGCGGCCTGTTGTTCGAGCAGGCGGTGTTGCTGAAGGGCGGAACCAGGCAGGCGTTTGCAGGCGTGCTGGAAGCGCCGCCAAGCGCGAGTTCGCAAATTTTGCATCCGGAAACCTACCTGGCGCACGCGCCGGTGCCGGTGATGCTTCTGCCCGATCTTCACCCCATGCTGACCGCTGCCGGCTATGAACCCTATGATGTGGGGGTGATGGGCGAGCTCGATGTGCGAATGACGGCGGAGCTGTTTGGCGGCAAGCCGCTGGCCGAAGCGTTGGCGCCGAACTGGGCCGGCGGGGTCTACTACGCGGCGCAGCGCCGGGATGCGACGGCCGCGCAAAAGAACACCACGGCGTCGTTGGCGCTGTTGTATGACTCGCAATGGCGCAATGAAGACTCGGCGCGCAGCTTTTTCCGGGTGTTTGAAGAAGAGCTGCCGCGGCAATACGACGGCTTCCAGCGACGAACGGCGGAAGAAACCGACGAAGACGAGCGCGTGTTCGGCAGCCGCGAAGGGGATATCCTCCTACGGCGCGAAGGAACGCGGGTGTGGGTGAGCGAAGGCTTTGCCCTGCCGTTGGCGCGCAAGCTGCGCACCACGGTAGAAGGGGTGCAAGGCACGGGACCGGTCTTGCAAACCCGGCTTCAAGTCCGGCTTCAAGTCCGGTCGCAGATCGGGCCGCGAACTTCAGCACCGAGCGGAAGCCTGGTCGAAGGCCTGAGCCACTGGATGGGGAGTTTCGGCACCTTGCGGGCCGGGCTGGGTTGGTATGGGGCCGGTCGGTAACGGCTTTTCGCGGATCGCTCACGGCTTTTTGTCAGTCGCTAACGGCTTTCGCCCATCGCTAACGCCTGCTTGCTAATGGCCGGCGGGAACGGGCACGACGGTCAGGCCGGCAAGGTTGCGGACCCAGCGCGCCGGCTTGCTGTCAACAGAGTCGATGAGCTGGAAGGCGCCGGTGCGCGTGAGCGGCGCGCCGTTCTGTGCGATCGCCACCAGGGTCTGCGCTTTGTGGAGGCCGGGCTGCACCTCGGCGCCGGAAAAAACGACGAAATAGCCGTCCGTGCCGGTGGCCACGACGTAGGAATCGAGCACCGCCCGCTGCGTTGTTTGGCTGAGCGCGAGACCTGCTTTGGCCAGCACGTCGGCCAGCAAGGGGCCGGCAAAGGTTTCATTCTGCTGGTTGTGCCCGTTCAACACAGTGACCGTGGTCTGGGGCAGGGCTTCGAGATCGGCGAGCGACAGGGCAAGCACAGCCTCGCCGACGCGCACGGTCAGCATGGTGGAGCGCTGCGCCGGCTGAGGAGCGGCGTGCTCGTGGTGCATGGCGGCTTCAGGCGCCTGGGCAGGGGTAGCGGTTTGCGCGGGCAACCGAAGTCCTGAAATGCAACCTGCGCCAAGAAGGAAGTATGAAAGACGAGCCATACGCACAAGATAAACGTGGTGCCGGGTGCGTTGCCGCGGGTTTGACACTTCATGCAGGTTCGAAGTGGCTCAGCAAGTCCACACGAACCCCGAGAACCCAAAAATCCAGGAAGTCCCAAGGGGTACACTCAAAACGACCGGGCATGTTTGTACGCGATGCTTACGCGCGATGGTTGTGGGTGTGACCACGCAACGTGTGCCGGTGAGGAGGAGTGGTTTGCCGACCGAGCTGTATTTTGAAGATCTGCGCCCGGGGATGCGCTTTCCTTCCGAGCGGAGTTACCGGGTGACCGCGGAAGAGATCAAGGAGTTTGCGGAACGGTACGATCCGCAGCCCTTTCACCTGGATGAGGCAGCAGGGGAAAGCTCGTTCTTTCAGGGTTTGGCGGCTTCCGGCTGGTTGACCGCGGCCATTGTGATGCGGTTGCGGGTGGAATCGCTGCACATTGCGGGTGGCATCATCGGCGCCGGGGTGGAAGAAATGCGCTGGACGCAACCGGTACGGCCGGGTGATGCTTTGCGAACCGAAGCGGAAGTCCTGTCGGTACGCTTGTCGCAATCGCGGCCCTCCTTCGGGGTAGTGCAATCGCGCACAACGGTGTTTAACCAAAAGGACGAAGTGGTGATGCGTTCGGTGGTGAATTTTCTGGCGCCACTGCGTCCTGCGCCTTAGCGTGCTTTCCCCCGAAGAAGCGCTGCTTCCCAGAAGACGATGGGCTGCCGGGAAGCCGGGGATTTATGGACCTGACGTGGAGCCTTTCGGGGTTTGTGCGGGTTTTGTCCGTGCGGGCGTATGCTGAAAAGGTGCAGATGACGGTACTGGCTTCGGGTTCCAAGGGCAATGCCACCATTGTGTCAGCCGGCAAAACGCGCCTTCTGGTCGATGCGGGGCTTTCCTGCCGGGAGCTGCTGCGGCGCATGGCGCTGACCGGGGAAGTGCCGGAAGACTTGACCGCGATTTTGATTACGCATGAGCACCTGGACCACGTGGCTGGACTGGGCGTTCTGGCGCGGCGGTTGGGTATCCCGGTGTATATGACGGAACCGACGCATCGCGCCTGGGTCCGCATGCTGACCCCCCGCAAGACGATGACCTATGCGCAGTGGCTGGAAGGCGTGCAGCGGGAACAGGCAGAGCGCAACGGGCAAACGGTCGTTACGGCCACCAACCACCTGCCCGCCCATACGGTGCGGGGTCGCCATGCGGCGGCGAGCCCCGCGATCGCTGTACCCGGTGCCGGAATAGCTGTGTTGAGCGAGGTTGCGGCGGCAACGGCGGACGTGGTCCACACCGTGCCGGAGCCTTTGCTCCATACGCCGGACGTGAGTACGCCGGATGTGAGTATGCCGGAAGCGGCTGAGCCGTGTGAGCCGGCCGACACCCGCGAGGCTGCCCGGGTGAACCCGACCTTTTTGCCGGCCGTGGAATATTTTCAGGCCGGGCAAAAGTTCGCCATCGGCGAGATCGATGTCAACCCGTTCACCATTCCGCACGACGCGGCCGACCCTTGCGGTTTTGTCTTCCATGCCCACCGGGAAAGTCTGCGCATGGCCGTTGCGACTGATCTGGGGTACGTGCCGCCGAATGTGAAGCTCGCTTTGCGCGAGGTGGATGTATTGTTGCTGGAATCAAACCACGATTTGGAAATGCTCAAGGACGGACCCTATCCGTGGTCGGTCAAACAGCGGGTGATGTCGCGGGTCGGACATCTGTCGAATGCCGCCGTAGCGGAGTTTCTGACGCGCGACTACGACGGCGGCGCGCACACCATCGTTCTGGGACATTTATCAGAGCAGAACAACCTTCCCGACCTGGCCCGCTACGCGGCGGAAGGGGCGATCGGCGACCGGCTTTCGCTCTTGGGCAATCGGGTGGTGCTGGCGACGCAGGAAGCGCCGCTCGCGCCGATCACGCTTTAAGGCGCTTCTTCTTCCCGGTTTATGCAAACCTGTGCAGCACCGGTACTCAACCGGTGCTCGAATGAACGTCACCGGCGACGGATGGATTCAGTGCGGGCGCGCTCGGCAGCAGCTTGGCGCCACCGGCACTCCCTTTCATGGAGGAGGTCCGGAAAAGTTCGCATCCCTGGGCCATGCGCTAGAATCAAAGGACTGTTACAGCACTGATGGCCACTTACCCTATCCGTTCTTCGCGACCGCGCCACACCACCTGCAATGACCACGTGATTGGGGCCATTCTTTCGGGTTGGCGGTATGACATCTCGGGAATCTCGCCTGACCTGCGGCTGGATTACGAGGACCACCTTCAGCATTGCGAGCACTGCCGGGGTCGGCAGCGGCTGCATCGGACGGTGGATCTGCTCTTGTTTGCCGCCACGACTCTCTCGTTTGCCGCCTTTTTGCTGGCGGCTGTGGTACTGCACCGGCTGCGCGCCTTTGGGCACATCTCGACCGTGCACGTGCACCTGCTGCCTGAGGCCGGTTTGGCGCACGCGCATATCCCGGCGGGCATCACCTTGAGCCTGCAAGCGGTTGCCGGACTGGGTGTGCTGGTGTCGATGCTGCTTTGGGTGTTGGTGGCTATTGCGACGCCCGTGCCCGGGATGGTCTCTGGTATGCTGCGAGAGCGTGTTTCCCCTGAAACACGGGATCGCTACGGCAAGCAGGCTGCCTAGCGCGGGTCCCAAGCCTGCAAGCCTGAGCCTGCAGCCTATTCATGGACACTGTCCACACTAGCCTCGCCTCAACCCCGTCGCTCACCCCTGCCGCCCAAGCGGTTGAGGCGATCGAGCAGACGGTACGCCGTGAGCGCCCCCCCTCGCTGCTGGCCTATCCGGCAACCTACTTCCTGATCGCAATCAATCTTCTGGTGTTTTTCGCGATGTCCCGCTTTGGGCCCTTGCCGGCACTGCTGCAGCAGCATGATTATGCCTCGCTGCTGACAGCCCCGTTCAGCCAGGAAGTCCTGATCTATTTTGGCAGCAGCGCACCGGACCGCATTTTGGGCTTTGGGGAGTGGTGGCGTCTCCTGACCTCCACCTTTGTGCACGTCACGGTGCTGCACCTCGCGCTGAATATGTGGTGCCTGTGGAATCTGGGACTCTTTGGCGAGCCACTGCTGGGCCGGCCGGGGCTGGTGGCCACGTACCTGTTGACCGGATCGGCGGGCATGCTGCTTTCACTCGCCTTCAGCGTGTTGACCGGGCACTGGAATGTCGTCGCGGGTGCGTCGGGCTCGGTATTCGGCATCGCAGGCATTTTGATTGTCCTCCTGTCCAATCGCAAGCTGGCACTGCCGTGGGAAGAGCTACGCAGCTTGCGCCGGCAGGTCGTCTTTTTTGCGTTTGCCAACCTGGCGATCGGGGTCGCACCGCAGGCCTTGCCGGCGTTTTCCCCCGAGCACCTCCGCCTGGTGCACCTGGACCCCGATCTGTTGCCGCACATCGATAACAGCGCCCATGTGGGGGGCTTCTTGTATGGGCTGGCTCTGGGCGTACCGCTTTTTCCGCGCATGACCTCAGGTCGGTCCAGCTACCGGGCTCGACAAGCCTTGGTTTTTCTAGCCGCAGCTGTTGTTCTTTGCCTGTTGGGGCACGCCGTCCAAACCTATGCCCAGTCCGTGCTTTCGCGGTAGACCGGGCACCGGACTGGAGCGTCAGAAAGGGAACGAACGGATGCGGACTGGCATCGGACGCCAAGAGACGGACCGCAGCGTGAAGGCGCAATCCGGCTAAGCGGGAAGACCCTCCGCGGTTGCGGCAAACTTGCGTACCATGGCGAGCAGCAGCCGGCGATCGTTTTCGCCAAGGTTGGCAGAATACCGCTGCACCTCGGTGAGGAAGTGGATCTCGTTTTCATTCAAGCTGATGCCGGGCATCTCGCGAATCGGTTCGTCGGCGAAAAACTGGCTTAACGGCAGATCGAGCGCGCCGGCAATTTTTTGCAGCGTTTCAAGGGACGGAACGGTATGTCCGTTTTCCACGCGGGACAGGTAGCAGCGAAGCAGGCCAGTTCGTTTCTCGATGTCGCCCTGGGACATACTGCGCTGAAGACGGAACTCGCGAATGGTGACCCCGATGTTGATAGGGGCCGCCTGCGGCAGAACAGTCGGATGAATCGGCAGTGCTGTATGCATATTGGCCATTGACCGGAGAGTAACGAGCCCGCGTGTGCGCTGCAAGTGGGAAACGTGCCGTTCGGGTAAATGGTTGTACCAGCGAAGAGTCTTGCTTTCCGGCAGCCCCGGCAAACATCAGTGCTACGCGGGCAAAAGCCGGTAACTCCCGAAGTTTGTGGAGGATCGGGCATGGCAGAAATAAATCAGCCCATATACAGGCCACCGTTGACATCGAGCGTGTGCCCGGTAAGGTAGCCGGCCTCTGCGGAGCTGAGATAACGAACGGCATGGGCGATATCGGCAACCGAGCCGTAGCGGTTCAGGGGAATCTGGGCGAGGATGCCGGCCTTCTGGTCGTCGGTGAGCGCATCCGTCATGGCGGTTTGAATGAATCCCGGAGCGACGGCGTTGACGGTGATCCCGCGCGAGGCGACCTCCCGGGCCAGCGCCTTGGTTAAGCCGATCAGGCCGGCTTTGGACGCGGCATAGTTGGCCTGGCCGGCTGCACCTGTTTCGCCGACCACGGAAGTGATATTGATGATGCGTCCCCACCGGGCCTTCATCATGGCCGGCAACAGGGCCTGCGTGAGCCAAAACGCCCCGGTCAGGTTGGCGCGGAGCACATCTTCAAAGTCAGCCGTTTTCATGCGCAACACGAGCGTGTCGCGTGTGATGCCCGCATTGTTGACAAGCGCATGTACAGTGCCGAAGCGGGCCAGCACGGCTTTGGCCCCGGTTTTGACGGCTGTTTCGTCGGCGACATCGAGGACGAAGCTTTCGGCGACGCCCCCGGCCGCTTCGATTTGTGCCTGCA
Organism: uncultured Acidobacteriaceae bacterium; assembly: GCA_964246645.1. GTDB lineage: Bacteria > Acidobacteriota > Terriglobia > Terriglobales > Acidobacteriaceae > Granulicella. The sequence continues at coordinate 3,862 of CAXTRN010000123.1, read as the reverse complement.
CCTCGGCCAGATTGTTCGCATTGCGGGCCGCCAGCGCCACCTGGTACCCGCTCTGTGCCAGCAGCAATGCGACAGCGCGGCCGATCCCCTGCGACGCTCCGGTCACAAGGGCAGTGCGGGTTTCCGGTGTAGACATTTCCTCAGAACTCCTGTGTTTGAACTAAGCGCAGTATAGCGGGCGGGTTCCAAGGTATCCGCATCACGGCTGCTCACCCAGGCAGCTATACTCAAGGCTCTATGCGTTCACTTGCCACAGAAGAGAATGTTGCTGCCGTGGCGGATGCCCCGACAACGCCGGCCAGCCCCGCCCGACCGGCGTCACAGCTGCCGGGCAGCGAGGCAAGTACGCCGGACACCGAGGTGTACGCCATCCATGGCGCTGAGCCTGAGGTGTTGGCCTATGCGATGGCGAAATATTCGCGCTCCGCTTTGACCCTGCGGGAGTCGCTGGCCGAAATCAGCACCCAGCGGGCCGAACAGTTTCTGGATACCTTCTACTTCCAATATGGGCACCGGTCCATCGCCGACTTGGCGCATGTGCCCATGGCTATCGAGCGCTTGAGCCTGTTGGCCGCCATCAGTCTGGTGGATGAAACGCGCTGGGATGGGCAGGAGCGCTCGACACGCTATCAGAACTTTCGGCGCTCCGGCTGGTATACGCCTGTCCTCGAAGGCGCGCTTCGACAAGGCTTTGATGGCGCCGTGGCTGCGCTGCTGAATAGTTACGACCAAATAGGCGAGGGCATGACGGAGGCTCTGCGCGGGACGCTGACTCGGCCGGAAGGCATGAAGGCCGAAGCGTACGAGCGCACCTTGCGGGCACGTGCCTTTGACGCTGCGCGTTATTTGTTGCCGCTGGCCACGAACACGTCGCTAGGTCAGATCGTGAATGCGCGGACGCTGGAAAACCAGATTTCGCGCCTGCTTTCCAGTTCTTTTGGTGAGATCCGCGCCCTTGGGATGAAGCTGCGTGAGGCGGCGCGGAGTCCTGCCTGGAACCTGCAGCGCGACCGGCTGGAAGAACTTGCAGGCGAAGGCGTGGCGGACCCCGAAGCCACAGCGGCATTGCTCAGCGGCCTTTTGCCGGAGGTACGAACCGCGCCTACGCTGGTTAAATACGCTGAGCCGAGCGAGTACCTGCAGCGCAGCTGCACGGAGCTGGACCAGGCTGCCCGTGAGCTGATGGGCTCGACGCCGATTTATCCCGCCCCGTTGGTGGATATGCTCGATGACGACGAAGATCTCGAAGTGGAGATTGCGACCTCGCTGTTGTACCCGCACTGCCACTACTCGTATCGGCAGTTGCGCGGCGCGGTCGCGGCGCTCACAGAGGCGCGACGAAACGAGCTCATTGCACTCGGCACCCGGCACCGCGGCCGGCACGATGAACTGTTGCGTGGCTTCAAAAGCGGCGATGGGTTTCGGTTCGACATCCTGATGGATATCGGCGGTTTTCGTGACATGCACCGGCATCGCCGCTGCGTGCAGCTGATTCAGCAGTTCAGCAATCTGCACGGCTTTGAGGAGCCGGTGTGTCCCGGCCAGCCGACATTGGCGGAGGCGGGTCTGGATGGCGTGTATCGCCAGGCGATGGGCAACGCTTTTGTAGCTTACGAGCAGGTACGCTCAAGCGGTGTAGCGGAGGCCGCGGAAAGCGCACAATATCTTTTGCCCCTCGGAACCCGCTGTCGTGCGATGTTTAAGATGGATTTTGCCGAGGCTCTATATATTTCGGAGCTGCGTTCCGGCATCGCAGGTCACTTCAGCTACCGGTTGGTGGCCTGGGAGATGTACCGCGCCATGGTCGCCCGCCATCCGGCGCTCGCGAGCCTGTTTCGCATACAGGATGTGAACGAGCCTGTGGATCTCCTGAAGCGCTGACAGGCAGGGGAAAAGAGTCTTTCGCACCGTGCAAAGCACGTGGCGCATAGCCCGAAAGTATCATCCGGATCTTCGCCTTTCTTTTGCCTCCGCCGGAGGTTCGATGCTAAACTCAAACCTGGGTAAAGCGCCCAAGGAGAGTGCCGTGGCAGAGGATCGCAACAAGGCTATCGAGTCCGCCCTTTCGCAGTTGGAAAAGCAATTTGGCAAGGGGTCAGTGATGCGGCTCGGCGCCAAAGAGGCGATCGTGCCGATTTCCGTCATCGGCACCGGCTCGATCTCATTTGACGCTGCACTTGGGGTAGGCGGCGTGCCGCGCGGGCGGGTTATCGAGATTTTCGGGCCGGAAAGCTCCGGTAAAACGACGATCACCCTGCAAATCATCGCCGAAGCCCAGAAACTGGGCGGCCTTGCAGCCTTTGTAGATGCCGAGCACGCGCTTGATCCGATTTATGCGAAGAAACTGGGTGTAGACACAGATAACCTGAAGATTTCGCATCAGGATTACCGCGAACAAGCCCTCGAGATCACCGAAGCTCTGGTGCGATCGAACGCGGTGGACATCTTGGTGGTTGACTCCGTGGCGGCTCTGGTTCCAAAAGCGGAACTTGATGGCGAAATGGGCGATTCCCACGTCGGATTGCAGGCGCGTTTGATGTCGCAAGCCCTGCGGAAATTGACCGGAACCGTAGCAAAGTCGCGTACCTGCCTGATTTTCATCAACCAGATTCGCGAAAAGATCGGGGTGATGTTCGGTAATCCGGAAACCACCACCGGTGGGCGGGCGTTGAAGTTTTATTCCTCCGTACGCATCGATATTCGTCGTATCGGTGCCGTAAAGGATGGCGATGTCGTTGTGGGCTCGCGCACGAAGGTGAAGATCGTGAAGAACAAAGTGGCGGCTCCGTTCCGCGACGCAGAGTTCGACATTTTGTACGGGGAAGGCATCTCGCGTGAGGGCGACACCCTGGATCTTGCCGTGCTGCACAATATTGTGGAAAAATCGGGTGCCTGGTACAGCTTTTCCGGGGAACGCATCGGCCAAGGTCGCGAAAACGTTCGCAACTACCTCAAGGACAACAAGGATATTTTTGCCCGTATCGATGCGGAACTGCGCAAAAAGCTTGGGCTCAAACCTACAGACGACACGGAACTTCCGACCGTTCCGTTGAATGCCGTCGCTCAAGCCACGGAAACGGTCCGCGCACGGCGGAACTAGGGCTCCTCCTGTAGGTCATAGGCTGTTCTCGGAAGGTCTAACGCTTTGGCCAGCCGGTGCTTACGGATTGGCACCGCAACCCAATGGCGGTTAGACTAGGCATCATGGAGAGTTGGCAGAGCCCGGTTGAATGCACCTGACTCGAAATCAGACATAGTCGCAAGGCTATCGGGGGTTCGAATCCCTCACTCTCCGCCAAGACATTTTAGAGAACACGAAAAGCGCCCGCAATGGGCGCTTTCTTCGTTTATCTCCCATTTTCGACAAACTACTGGATTCTTTGCGGCTCCCGGCAATCTATACAGATTCGTCCAATTCCGCGTGCTCCCCTTGTTTTGCCTTACAAAACTCAGATTACCTTACAAAGGTTTTGGAGGGTGCGTATCGGCCTGCTTTCGCTGTTGTTGAACAGAGTACGGGCACTATCAGAGGGCATTCGCAACGAAGGAGATCACGACGCTGTAGACAAAAAAGCTTGACATCGTGGTGCGCATCATGCTTTCAATAAGGAAACACAAAGGGTGGGGAAGTTTTCACGACTGAATCGAAAGCCGGAGTTGATCTGTGATTTGCCCCCAACCTGGGCATCGAGTCTGCCCACGAGTTGTCATAGGCAAATGGTTGAAGCCGTAGCATCGTGTGCCAAACCTTATTTGGGCGAGCAAAACCATCAGTCCGCACGAGTCGCATTGTAGGAAGTAATCCGACCGTCAGCACAAACGAAGGTTTGTGGTAGCGTCCTGATCGCGTTCTTGAGAGCGT
>CAXTRN010000122.1:0-11022 GCA_964246645.1 uncultured Acidobacteriaceae bacterium | reverse complement strand
TACGATGCGTTTGCGTAGGCAGGCGAGGGCTCGTTGGGAGTTTTGTTTGTGCAAAGAAATGCTGCTAAACTGTGCAACGGGTGGAGGCGCGATCGCGGAACGGCGGTTGACTCTGCTTTTGGTGTGGGGCTGTAGCTCAGCTGGGAGAGCGCCTCGTTCGCAACGAGGAGGTCAGCGGTTCGATCCCGCTCAGCTCCACCAATCTTGCCTCATCCCATATTCTCGTCTACAACAAATGGCGCATACGTCCGCCCGGGCTGGCCTGTTATTCTATCCAACGAAATGGATGTGAATGGCCTCACCGCAGATCAGCTCTCTGCCTCGCTGAGCTTCTGTACACGCGCGGGAGCCACGCGCCCTCCTTTTTCAGCTGCACATCTCGCTTCGCCTGAGTGCCAGGGATGAACGTCCTTGCCTATGTGCACCTCCGCAATATCTACCGTTCAACGGGGGTGGGCCGTGTTTCCCGGGAACTGGCAGAGCACCTCGCGCAGCGGTCCGATGTGCGTTTGCGGGTGCTTGCCGACCGCCAGGATCACACCAAGGTGGTGCACAAGGTCGGTCCGCCCTGGACTGGTTTCGAGTACGCATACTTTCGCGGGGACACCTCGCAACAGCAGCTGTGGTGGGTTTTAAACGATGCGCCCAGGGCGGAGCACTATTGGCCCGAGGCGGATATCGTGTATTGCACCGCGGAATCGTACGTGCCCACTGCCCGCGCCCGCCTGGTCGTTACTAGCCATGACATGCAATTGTTTGAGCCCGGCGCCCACGCCATGAGCCGATGGCTGCTACAGCAGCGCCTGAAATGGTGGCTGCTGTTTCGGGTTCTCGCCGACCGGGCACACCTGTTTCACGCGATTTCAAACTTTTCGGCCGAGCGCATGGCGCACTACTTTCCGGAGATCGGTACGCGCATTCGCGTTGTTCCCAATGCGGTGTCCCAGGCGTTCTTCGAACCTCCCTCCCCGGACGGCACAGCGATCTATGAAAGCCTGGGTTTGCATGGGGCCCCATATATCCTGGTGCCTGGCGGCTTGCATTTTCGCAAAAATGCGATGGTCATTCTGGACGCCTGGCCGGAACTGCATCACCGCTGCCCGGAGCTGAAACTGGTTGTCGCCGGTCACAACGCACCGATATACACCGAGCGCGCGAAGGCTTTGCCGGGCGTAGTTCTTGCGGGCTTTCAGGAAGAAGCGCCGCTGGTGGCGCTTTATCATGGCGCGTCTGCTGTCTGGTTTCCTTCCCGCTATGAAGGGTTTGGCATGCCGGTACTCGAAGCCATGGCTTGTGGCGTTCCAGTGATTACCAGCGACACCACCGCACTACCCGAGGTGGCGGGAGGCGCGGCAGCCGCGCTGGTCTCGCCCGATCGTCCCGGGGATCACGTCGACGCCATAGCGGGTCTGCTGCGGGATTCCGGTGCCCGCGCCAGAGCGATAGCCCGTGGCCGTGCGCACGCGCACCAATTTACCTGGGCACGGTCGACCGAGCAGCTCGTTACCGCCTTTCGGCAGCTGCTCTAGGCGCGCCAGCATCAGTGCTCACGGCTGTCGGCGTCATGCCCCGGAGCGCTGGCTTCAGTGCTCACGATCACCGGACGGCGATGGGTGGCCGGAACGCTTTCCCGCTGTTTTACGGGCGGCTTGTCGGTAAATTGAGGCGATGGTTACATTGTTGGGTTCGCGGTAATCCACCTGCCCCATCAGAATGTCGCCGTGCGCTACGTGCTCCGCCAGGGAAGTCTGCGCCCCAGCCAACTTCGCCGGAGCTACATTGTTAAGCAGAACAGCGCTGAAAGCGTCGGGATAGGTATGGGCGATGGCCGGCTCTGTGCCGGTAGCCTGAAGATAGATGAAGCTTTTGAAGGGCGCGGTGTAGGCGTAAAAGAGCGGCGTCGATTCTTCAGGAATGAGCAACGAATCCGGAAAAGCGGCGGCCACCTGTTTGAAGATCGAAGCGGGCAGGGTGGCGCGGTCGGCATCCACGGTGGAATCGATGTAAAACAGCGTCGCTCCCCAACGGTCGTGTGCGAAACGAATTTTACGGATGAGCTCTTCCGCAACCTTATTTGTGGGTAGAAAGGCCTGCTGCGCCGTCCCATCTGCATTGATGGAGAAGTGTTGAGGACGAATGCAAACACCGACGCGGAAGCCGGCGTTTCGCATGATCTTGAAGTAAGCATCGTCGAGCTTCATGCCGGCAAAAGGGGAACTCCGGTCCGTGATGGTGCTTTCCATTTCAGGGGCGATCTTCGCGATCTCATCCGGCGCACAAACATAGCTCGTTTCTTGTGGAAACTGTTCCCCTTCGATATCCCATGTGACGGAGCCCTGAGCCCCAAGGGCTGTGAGATTGGCGACATTCGTCTTCGCCTGCTCAAGAACCCGCTGCTGAAAGGCAAGCAGGCCGGAAGGCTTGGTGACGTCGAAATCCGTGGGATTCGGATCGTTGAAGTAGCGCCGCGGATTGTTGGGATACCCACCCGCATGGTGCGCGTCGCCACTTGGTGAACTGCCGAGAAACACGGTGCCGATGGCGCGCCGGTCGGTCCAATGCAGCTGCGGCGGATAAGCATGCGCCCAGCTTGCGTAAGCGTCTGCCGCGACGGGGTAAGTGGAAGTTCCGGAGGGTTGAAAGCGAAGGGACAGGCGGTACTGGTCGGTTTGTCCCGGGCGCAACGGGCGATCGTTATGCGGCTGAAAGGTGGCGAGGCCATCGGGTGTGGTGCTGCTGAGCGAGGCGGTGTAGGCGGTGTTGCCATCCACCGGGAAGAAGCCGCTGTACAAGGGTCGACTCGCCTCGGGCGCTACGGCCACGACCTCGCCTTGGCCGTAGTCGGCCACCGTAACGCTCGGCCCCGTCGTATTGTAGGCAAGCTGCGGGTAAGCAGCATTGCTGAAGCCGGCCGGCAGCGTAGGGAAATGCAAGGTCAGCGGGTACAGGCTTGCGCCATCAAAGATGATGCCTGAGTTTGGGTGGTTGGTGACCGTCACGATCACGTCCAGCGATTCGGCCCCTTGAGCGTAGTGCGCGCTGATCGACCCCCAGGTAAAGGTGTATAGCCAGGAAGTCGTTGCTGCATCCCAGTGCCGCGTCTTCGCGCTTTCACCCCAACCATAGTCGCCAGTGGTCAACACCTTGCCTTGCAGGTCGGTGGCTTTCATGTGCCAGATATGAAAGGTATCTTCGGGAAATTTCTGTTTATCGGCGAGCACAAGGCCGTTGTAGCTCAGCCGGTCGAGCCCTGCCGCGCCGAAACTGACTTGAAGCTTGCTTTGGGCGGTGAGCCGCGAAGCAAAGAGCAGGGCAACAACGAAAAAAGCAAGCCAACGGTGCGGGGAGCCCGCCGTTATTCTTCTTCGCATCGCTGTTCCGTGTATAAGGATCAATCCAGTGACTCCAGGTAGGCTCCAACCGTCGCCGCTGCCTGTGCACGGAAGCGCGCCCAGGTGAAAGTTTCCGCTGTGGCGCGCGCATGCTGCCGCATGGCTTGCAGTGCTTCGCGATGGTTTAAGCACCAGGCGATGCGTTCCACGAGCAGATCCGTTCGGCGGGGCTCGACAATAAAGCCCTCCTTGCCTTCGGTGATCAGATCGGGAGCCGCCGTATGGGTCGTTGCAAGAATCGGCAGACCGCAGGCGAGCGACTCCAGTAACACCTGCGCAAACCCTTCCGCGACCGAAGGAAAGATGAACAGGTCGGCGCTTTGGTAGGCGAGCACAAGTTCTTCGGCACTGACCGAAGAGCGGAGGTCGAGAGGGATCTTCGCGTCGCGAAACAGGCTCAAAGAGTCCACCACGCGTCCACAGATGGTGAGGTGGACGTCTTCTGGCGAGAAAGCCTTTAACGCTTCGAGCAGATATTTGACCCCTTTTCGCTGATTAATCCGGCCCACGAAGAGCAGCTTGAGCTTGGGGCCCGGGACGGGCGGCACAGCGGCGGGCCGGAAGCGTTCAAGGTCTACCCCGTAGGGAATCACGGTGATCGAAGCCGGATTGGCGCCGTGCTCAATCAGACTGTTTCGGGTGAAGCTGGAGGCGGCTAGAAAGCAGGACGCCATCTGCGTTTCCGCGACAAGGTGCGCGAAATCTTCTTCAGGCAGGGCGAGTTCCCACTCCTGCTCCAGCGACTCGGCGCACTCAGGATGCTCTGCCAACTCCTGCTGCAAAAGCCGCCGCACCGTCGCTGGATGCGGGTGCACCTGAAACAGCATGGCCGGACCGCGGTACTGCCGCATGGCATCGAAACCGTAGTAGCTGTAGCTGAGAAGGCCCGCGCCGGTGCGTGCCGCCCATCGGCCGGCAGCCCGACCCAGGGCGGCGTCGGCGGTGCGATAGGCGCGCCGGCGCAGGCTGGGCGGCACACTTCGGATGCGTTCCGCGGCGAGACAAAGAAGTCCTCGCCACCAGTTCATCTTCACAAAGGCAAAAGGAACACCCTTTTTGCTGCGTTGCAGGGCTTGCCTGTGAAAGTGTTGGAACCGTCGGGCGACTGCGTTCAGCCACCGTTTTTCGGCAGGCCAAAACAGGTCGGTAAAGAGCCTACCCAGAAGCCCGGCTTCGGCAAGAGCCAACGCCAGCTGGTACGCATCACGGGCGCCGGCATGCACCAGAACGGCTTGCCGCTGTTTTTTGGAGGGCACAACGATGACACCATCGTGCGTGCCGTGGCTCGTCACGTCGGCTTCTAGTACAAGCATCTTCGCGGCCCCTGCCGTTTTTTCCTGCATGATCGCTCGCTAAATTCCTTTAGCGATCATAAGGCGATTTGTCGCGTGTGCCTAGTTTTGACCTGTTATGAGAATGCCGGGCATGTCGCAGGTTACTCCTGACTACACACTAGTACTGTAACCCGTGTTGTAAGCTGAAGTTGTCGATTTATTGGGCGTTTCGGTTGAATTCCGATAAATCCTTCATCGTCGTATGCACGTCATATTAGAAGAACAAAGTAGCGGATTTTGTGTCTCAACAAAGGACATAAAGGTCGTCGAAAGACGACTCGTCCGCATCGTACCTCTGAGAAGTAAGAGGAGTGGGAATTTTAGATGAAGCCGATGAGGATGAATCCGATGAGGACGATAAAGATCAAATCGACGCATTGGCTTACACGCTCCGTATTGCTTCTATGCCTGCCGTTTGGTTCTGCTGCACAGACTATGCAGCGGCGGCCGCCCGTTTCTGTGCCGGAGTTCACCTTGGGCGTAGGGGACAGCATTGCTGTGCATGTGGCGGATCTGGACGACATGCCGACTGCGCCTATGCGTATCGGACCGAATGGAACCTTGGAATTTCCCCTGATCGGCCAGGTGCAGGCCAGCGGCTTGACCATCGACCAACTCCGTCAGGAGCTGGTCGGCAAGCTCAGCAAATATCTCGCAGCGCCCGACATCACGATCAATCTGGCCGAAAGCGAAAGCCGGCCGGTTTCGGTCGTGGGCGAAGTCAGCAATCCCGGCATGCACCAGATGATTGGACCCAAGCGACTTCTGGATGTGATCTCGATGTCGGGTGGGTTGAAGCCGGATGCCGGTCCGATGGTGGTGGTAACGCGGCAAGGACAATGGGGCAAGCTCGATGTCGGTCCTGTGATTGCTGATGCGGCAACCGGCACCAGTTCCACCAGTCTTCCGTTGGATTCTCTTTTGGCGCTTAAAAGTCCCGAGGACAACATCGTCATGGAGCCCGGCGACACGGTATCTGTACCGCGGGCAGAGCTGATCTATGTTGTGGGGGACGTGCACAAGGCCGGTGGATTCGAACTCACGGCGCATAAAACATCCTCTGTCACGCACGCAGTCACCTTGGCGGAAGGGCTGGCTCCGGACAATGCCGCCGCGCGTGCACGCATTCTGCGACCGGCGCCGAACGGAGATGGAACCATGTCGGAGATCCCGATCGATATTCCCAAAATATTTGCCGGCAAGGCGCCAGACATCCAACTGTTCGCCAACGACGTTCTTTTTGTGCCGCACAGCGGTTTCAAAACCGGTTCGCGGCGGGCCATCGAGGCCGCCATCGGCGTTACATCGGGTCTTTTGATTTACCGCTGAGATTAACAGCGGCTCAAGTAAAAAGGGAGCAGGAACACACGTGTCCAAAGCAGTGATCAAGGTACGGGAAGTGCGGCCGGCCGGCCGGCCTTTGCGGAGTTTTCGGCAGATGCAGCCCGTAGCGCCTCAGCCCGAAGCAGGGGGGAGCCTCGTAGAGGAGTACTTGTTGACCCTGAAGCGGCACCGCGGCCTTCTTTTGCTTTCGGCGTTAGCCGGTGTGCTGCTGGGCCTGCTGTCCGGGGTTCTGACCCTTCCGGTGTACCAGACCCGCACTTCGCTCGACATCCGCAGCTTGAATGGCGACTTTTTGAATATGCGTTCCGTGGCTCCGACCGGTGACAACACACCGGCGGAAGCAGACACCAATCTGCAAACCCAGATCCGGCTTCTGCAAAGCGACACGTTGCTGAATGCAACCATCGAGCACATGCTTTCCGGGTCGCATCCCGCGAACTTGGATCGGCAGGACAGCCTCTCGCGGCTACGGCGTGCATTGCACCTCGGGCATCCAGCCCCGATCTCGTACCAGGATGCACTCGCTGATGCGGCACAACGGCTCAAGGTGAAACCTTTGGGGCTGACCCGCCTGGTGGAGCTTAGCTGCACCTCCTGGAGCCCGCAACTCGCGGCAGCTTTTTGCAATGATTTGATCACAACCTACAAGGAACAGGATCTTCAGGTACGCAGCTCGGAAGCCACCAATGTAAGCGGTTGGTTAACGCGCCAGGTTGCCGACATCCGGCAACGGGTCCAGCAGACCCAGGCACAGCTGGAAGCAGCCGTGGGTGGCAATGGACTTCGGCTCAGTCAGGCCAATACCAGCATCGGGGAAGAAAGATTGCAGGCACTGCAAGGGGAGGTCGTGAAAGCGCAGGCCGACCGGATCGCCAAAGAAGCTGCTGCTGACGAGGACCGCACCGCCACACCGGGTACGCAGCCCGATGTGCTCGACAGCCCGGCTCATCGCGCTTACGCGGCGCGATTGGAAGAGCTGCAAGGAAAAATTTCGGCACTGGAGCCGCCGCTCACCGAGGAAAATCCAAAGATCAAGCAGCTTCGTTCACAGATCCATGACGCAGAGGCTGGGTTGCGGTCCACAGAGACCACCACGGTGACAAGAAGCCGCAATGAACTGGATGCAGCCCGGCATCGCGAGCAGTTGTTGACGTTGACCTACAACGCGCAGCTGGCAAATGTTTCAGCAGACCTCCAGGAAGCGGCGAAAGTCAGCCTGTTGCGCAGTGAGCTCGATTCCGAACAACAGCTGTACCAAACGCTTCTGCAGCGCGCTCGCGAGGCCGGCTTCGCTTCTGCCCTCCAGGCCTCGACGATTCGTGTGATCGATCCGGCGCAGGTTCCCCGCTTTGCGGCTGCGCCCCGCCGCTCGACCGAGGCCGCTGTCGGTCTACTTCTCGGTACGATTTTTGGGGTCGTGTTTGCCTTTTATCGCGAACGCACACAAAACGTCTTCCGCATGCCCGGCGAGATCCTTCGCATGCTCGACGTACAGGAACTGGGCGTCATCCCGGCAAACACGACGCAGATGAGGTTGATCGGATCCGCGGCGGGCACCAAAGGACCTTTGCGTATCGATACGAATGGAACCAGCGAACTGGAAGCGCAAACAGCACTTGTGACCCAATGGGATGAAAAGTTTTCACTGGCTGCGGAAGCCTATTCGAACGCTACCTTTTCGATCCTGCAGGCGGAAGCGGGACGTGCTTCCCGCGCGTATGCCGTTTCAAGCCCCAAGGTGGGTGAAGGCAAAACCACGATTACGTCTAACCTTGGCGTGGCATTGAGCAAATCAAAGCTTCGTGTGCTTCTCATTGATGGAGATCTTCGTCGTCCCAGCTTGCATAAAGCCTTCGGCCTGCCCCGCAGCATTGGTCTACGTGATGTGCTGCGCGGGAAAATGGAGGGCACGGCTGAGCATCTGGCCAAGGTCGGCATTCTGCGCGAAACAGCGTTTCCGAATCTTTCCTTGATCGCGGCGGGGTCCGGAGAAGAAGACAGTGTGCAACTGCTGAACTCCGACCGGCTGCCGGAACTCCTTGCCACCCTGGCCAAGAGCTTCGATGTGGTGCTGATCGATACGCCACCTGCTTTGCATATGGTGGATACGCGGATCATTGCCCGCGCCTGCGATGGGCTCATCCTGGTGGTCCGGGCGTCGGTCACGACTCTGGATGAAGCCGCTAACGCGCGCGATCTTTTTGATCGCGATGGGGTGCATCTTGTCGGGACAATACTGAATGACTTCGATCCGCACGCACAGGGCTTTCGGCGCTACTACAAAGCCTATGAGCAGTACCAAAAACCGCAGTCCGGCTCCGGCAAGGCGGTCAACGCGGCATGAACAGCGTCGCAGCAGGAACAGCCGAAGCAACACCGGAGGTGTTGCCCTCCGGCGATCCGAACGCACATGAGGCGGCGCCGGTAGTGAGTCTGACGCCGGAGCCCGCAACCGTGAGGGCACTGCCAGGGCAGGTCGCGAGGCATGTGCTGCACGGAACTTCGGCGTACGGAGCCAGCGTGGCCGTCGAGCGCGGTGCGGGCTTTGTTGCCAACATTCTGGCCGCGCGCCTGGGCGGCGCGCAGACCTTTGGCGCCTACTCCCTCGCGATCGGAACGGCGACAAACATTTCCACCTACGCGGCCGGCGGTATCGGCGCCACGGCGGCGCGATTCTCAGGCAAATACCCCAAAGGCTCTACCGGTTACCCAAGTCTCCTGCGAGCCTTGGCGATCGTGTCGTTGACTTCGGCGCTGATTGCGTCGGCAGGCTTGTGGCTGGGCGCTGGCCCCATCGCGCGCCTTTTAGGAAAAGACAGCTTCATTGCCCTGCTGCGTTGTGCCTGGATTTCAGCAGCGGGTGTGGTCCTGCTTGAGTGTGCACGCGGATTTTTCGTGGGGCAGCGATTTGTGGCCGCGCTGCTAAGTATGTCGCTGTTCGTGGGCGCCGGGATGGTCTTCCTTCTTCCTTACGCCGCTCATCGGCACGCGCCGGCATTGATGATCGAACTACAAGGAGGCATTGCTCTCGCCGCAGTCGCACTTTGCTGGTTGCTGGGAAAGCGATTTGGCTGGCGCCAGCCCCAAAGCGGCGCGCAGCAACCGCTCGGCGGCATCTTGCGAGAGGTGTGGGCCTTCGGTTTTATTCAGCTGGTGGGTTTGGTGGGGTCCAATCTGGCAGGTTGGTGGACGACTGCCCTGGTAGCGCGCAGTGACACCACACTCGTGCAGATGAGTTTCCTCACGATTGCGAGCCAGATGCGCAATCTCGTCAGCCTGCCGCCGAGTTTGCTCACCGAAGGCAGCTATGCTGTCATGGCGGACCCGACTCATGAAGGCACCCAAACGCCGCAGCGCGTGATGGCGCTTTGTTGCTTTGCGGCGCTCAGCGTGTCGGTCCTTCTTGGAGCGCTCGGCATCATTGTTCTGCCGTGGGGTTTAACGCTGTTGTACGGCAAGACCTATGCCGCGGCCGGAGCTGCCGTTGCGGTCGCCCTGGGAACCTCGGTGGCGCACATGGGCACGGCACCAGCGGCTGCACGATTGAGCATTGTGTCCATCCGGGCGACGGCAATCATCAATACCGTGTGGGCGATCTTTGTCGCCACAGCCGCGACGCTGCTCCTGTTTCAGGGAGGAAGTGCGTGGTGCGCCATGGCGATTTACTTTGCAGCGCATGTTTTGTCGTCTGTGCTGGTGTTGCTCACGCTGCGACGCCAGGATCACCTGCCACACGGTCTGTTGCTGCTGTTTTGCTTTTCAGCGAGCATGATCGCCCTTCTTTCCGGCTTGTCGCTGTGGCGCGGCGCGCACGGAAACACCGGGGCTGTGACTGCCTTGATGTTTCTGCTGTTGGGCGGCACGACCGTCGGGCTGTACCGCCTCGGCGAGCGGTATGCCTGGTTGCCGCCCCGATCCCTGTTTGAACGCCTCGCCACGCGGCTGCCCGCATGGCTGCCGTGGGGAGGTGCCGGTGTTTGAGTTGATGCTTTTTGCCGTCATCGGTATCGCCGTGCTGGCCACCGTCGCCGCTTTCGATGGGAGCCGGGATGTTTTTCATCCATTGATCTTTATCGGTCCGATGTTTGCTTTTCTGTACGGCTGGATGCCTTGGAAGCTCCTGCAACAGGATGGTTTGTCGCGATTTTTTGATGTTGACCAATTGCGCTTTGTGCAGGGGCTCAATCTTCTCGGTGTGATGGCGTTTACCGGTGCATGCCTCGCCGTCGGCGCACGGGTGAAGCGGCCGGTTCAGGTACGCAACACGCTGAACCTGCGCACTGCGGGACGTTTGCTGACGGGCGGTGCAATCGTTGGCAGTCTGGGGCTGAGCTGCTGGTTAGTCACGATCATCAACGTCGGCGGTTTCCGCCAGGCGTTTAGCACCTCGTACACGGGCGGATGGGATCCTAGCGGCTATGTCCGCGATGGCAGCTTGTTGTTGCTCGTGGGCGTCCTGTTCCCGGTCACCGTGCTGTCGGCGGGCGGTCCCCGCCTGTTCGCCATCCTTGAGTTGCTCATTTTCGGTGTTCCTTGGCTGGCGAGCGCCGTGTTGATGGGTCGGCGCGGACCGACGTTCGCGCTTTCCATCGTGCTCTTGATGGGCTGGTACTTCAATCGTACAAAACGTCCTCCGCTGTTTGCTGTAGCGGTCGGGGGAGCCTGTCTAGGTTGGCTTGTGCTTTTTCTTGTCACCAACCGCAGCAACCTGTATCTCGGATCGAGCTTCGAGATGAAGCAGGATGTCGGCCAAATTGTGAATACGCCAGATACCGGCAACGAGTTCATCTACGGAACCGGAACAGTTTTGAGCGCGCAAAGACGGGATCACTATTTCTGGATGCGCCGGTACCTGGCGCAGGTCATGGTGCGGCCCATTCCAAGTGCGATCTGGCCGACGAAATACGAAGACTTCGGTGTGCCGGAACTGCTCTACAACGCAGGTACCGGAG
>CAXTRN010000121.1:0-11081 GCA_964246645.1 uncultured Acidobacteriaceae bacterium | reverse complement strand
GCTTGCCCGGCCTGACTGCCCGCGATCGCAAAGACCTCGCCGAGGTGCAGACCAGGGCGCCCCCGGTGTCAGAAGGACCCGTGGTGTGGCGGCGGATCACGCGGCCCGGGGTGGCGGAACAATCCGTCACCCGCGAAGAAACCGCGGCACCCTCAGAAACCAGCACAACTCCGGTGGCCGCCCCCATTCCGGACAGCGGCCCCGTAGAGCCTATAAAAGCGACGGCGGACTCTACGAGAGCAAATGCGGCGTCAGCTGGCGATACCGCCGCCGGGCCCGATGCGCCGCGCAAGGCGCCGACGTTACTGGCACCCGGAGAAAAGCCGGAAGGCAAGGGGCAACCGGCAGCGCCGAAATAAACGCGTTCTGCAGCTTACTTTTCTTCGGCGACGGTGCGCTACTTCGACGGCAGCAGAACGTGAAACCATCCTGCTGCCGTCGTGATGCGCGGGGTATCGGAGGCGAACGGCCCTAGCTGTGCAACGGTTGCCCCAAGCGGTCCTGCCACGGATCGATCACAATCTTCGTGACCTGATCCTGTTTATCCCGCCAGATCTTGTACATATCGCCCGCTTCCTCAATCCCGCAACGGTGCGAAATCATGAAGCTGGGATCGATTTCCTTATTTTCGATGCGCTTCAAAAGCGGTTTCAAGTATTTCTGCATGTGCGTTTGGCCCATCGCCATGTGGATGCCCTTGCCGAAGGCCGCGCCGAAGTTCACCGAATCCAAAATGCCGCCGTACACGCCGGGGATGGAAAGCGTTCCCCCTTTGCGAATCGACTGGAACGCCTGCCGCAGCACAAACGGGCGGTCGGTTTCGAGCATCAGTGTTTGCTTGATTTTGTCGTACATGCCGACCAGGGTATTGGAGTGCGCTTCCAGGCCCACGGCGTCGATGCACACATCCGGACCGATGCCGCCGGTGAGGTCCCGCAGCGCTTCCACGATGATGACGTCATCGTCGCTGTAATTGATCGTCGTCGCGCCGCAGTATTCCCGCGCCAACCGCAACCGCTCCGGAAAACGGTCAATCGCAATCACGCGCTCGGCGCCCAGCATGTAGGCGCTCGCGATGGCAAACAGCCCCACCGGTCCACAGCCCCAGACTGCCACCGTGTCGCCCGGCTTGATGTTGCCATTCTCTGCACCCATGTAGCCGGTCGGGAAGATGTCGGAAAGAAACAGCACCTTCTCATCCGCAAGATCGCTTTCGATCTTGATCGGCCCCACATCCGCATGCGGCACGCGCACATACTGCGCCTGCCCGCCCGCATAGCCGCCGTAAATGTGCGAATACCCGTAAAGCGCCGAGCCGGAATAGCCGTACATGGTTTCGGCCACCTGCGCGTTCGGGTTGGTGTTGTCGCACAGGCTCCAAAGGTCGCCCTTGCAGAAGAAACAGTTGCCGCACGCAATGGTGAAGGGAACCACCACGCGATCGCCGCGCTTTAGATTTTTGACCTCCGGACCCACCTCCTCGACGATGCCCATGAACTCATGGCCGAGAATGTCGCCTGACTCCATGGTCGGAATGTAGCCGTCATACAGATGCAGATCGGAACCACAGATCGCGGTGCGGGTTACGCGCAAAATTGCGTCGTGAGGGTTCACGATCTTGGGATCGGGCACCGTCAGTGTTTGTATATTCGACTTGCCCATCCAGCAAACAGCTTTCATCGGAATTCTCCAGATTCAGTAAAGGGCTCTGCCGCCGTGAAGCGCTCGAACCGGAACATAGATTTCTTGCAGAAAAGGACAAGCTTTCAAGCAGTCAGGATGGATCGCTGATCGCCGACTTTGCTTTACCCAAGACGCTCGTACCTGGAGGCGTGGGGTTGTTTTCCCCATAAAGCCGAGCCTTCAACGAGCCCGAAAAGCTCCGCGGTCCGTGTGAGTTTTCGACCACTGTCGGGATTTCCCCGGACTCCACCAGTTCCTTGAAGTGCCGCAGGTCCTCGATGACCACCTGCCGTGGCGAACGCCGTGCCAGGGCAGCCGCGGCCAGGGTGAGACGCCCGCCCGGCGTCATCATGTTCTCGATCAGCGTGACCCGGGTGCCACGGCCGCCCGGCGCATCCTCGAAATGCACCTCGCCCTGCTCCTCAAACCCGCTGTCGACCGCTCGCCACGCAATCTTTTCACCCGGAATGTCTTCGTACACTTCGGTGTCATAGCTGAGGCGTTTGGCCTTTGAATCTTCCGGGTCACCAAAGGTCCATGTGCTGCGGGTTGCCGTTTTCGGCACCACCGAAACCACATATTCCTGGAACTTCGGCGCCATGGTCACGTCGCGCCACAACTTATACAGTGTGTGGCGATCGGCGCGAATGGTTTGCAGGGTATGTGCCCGCATCACGCCGTCTTTCACGTCCTGCGGCAGCGGGGTAAAGTGCGCGCCCTTGCCTTCCCCAGCGGGAAAGGTGGGTAAATGCGTGGTATCGAGAACTTCTGGCATTGGGGGTGAGCCCTCCGGCTGGCTTGTTCCAACATTTCGCTTGGCGAAATGTTGAAATCTGTCAAGCAATTCGGATGGCATCCGTGCATGCGGCGATGCCCACTTCTGAACGGACCCTGCATATCCTTTGCACCGGAAGCAATCCTGCACCGGAAGCAATCCTAGACCGGGAGCAATCCTGCACCGGGAGCAAGCCTGCATCGGACGCAAGCCGCTTCAGCCCGTCAAGCCGCCGGCCCGGCGCTTGTCCGCGCAGCCAGCATCGCTTCGATGGCCGGATTGACCTCGTTGGCCGCAAACTCAGCCGCTACCCGGATGCCGTTCATAATGGCCCGCTCATCGGATGAGCCATGCCCCACGATGCATACCCCGCGCACGCCCAGCAGCGGCGCGCCGCCGTATTCGGAGTAGTCGAACCGTTTCTTAAACATCGCGAAAGCCTTCCGGCTCAACAGCGCGCCTACCTGGGCCGTCACCGTGGATTTGAGGCTTTCGCGTAGTGTCGAGCTCACGAGCTTGATGATGCCTTCGGTGGTCTTCAGCGCCACATTGCCGACAAAGCCATCCGTGACGACCACATCCGCGCGCCCATTGTATAAATCGCGCCCTTCGACATTGCCGATAAAGTTCAATCCTGCCTGTCCGCCCAGCGCCCGCAGCAGCGGCAAAGCCTCGTGGATCAGAGCGTTGCCTTTGGATTCTTCCTCACCGATCGAGAGCAGCCCTACCCGCGGCCTGGCCACGCGCAACACATGTTTGGAGTACATGTGGCCCATTACGGCAAATTGCAGCAGATTGTTTGGGTCGCAGTCCACGTTTGCCCCTACGTCCAGAAAAACGCAGGGCGTGCCGGCGGTGGTTGGCAACACCATCGCCAGGGCAGGGCGGTCCACGCCGGCCAGTGATCCCAATACCATCTTCGCCGTCGCCATGGCAGCGCCCGTATTGCCGGCCGTGACAAAGCCGCCCGCCTGTCCTTCGCGCACCCGCTTCAGCCCCACACGCATGGAGGAATCACGCTTGGACCGTACCGCCTGCGCGGCCTTGTCTTCCATGCTGATCCATTCCGAAGCCTGCAGAATAAAGATCGGCAAGCGGTCGGGCTTGGTGCCGGGCAGTTGAAGACCCTGTTTGCGCTCCGCCGCTTTTAAGCACTCGCGCAAACGGGGCCGCAACACCTCTTCCGGCCCGGCAAGGTGGACACGTACATCCAACTCGCGACAGGCCAGAATGGCACCGCGGATCTCAGGCTCAGGGGCCTTGTCGGACCCCATCGCATCCAGAACGATATCAATCGGCATGCGCTTGCTTGGGCAGACTTGAGAAAAGCAGAAAAACAAAGCCGGCCCGGCGTAAATCTACACCGGGCGGATGAACAGGGCATGACAGCGTTATGCCGCTTCCTTCACTGGAAGAACGGCGCGGCCTTTGTATTCACCGCATTTTTTGCACGCACGGTGCGGCAGCTTGCGCTCGCCGCAGTTGGGGCAGGCAGAAACGCCAACCGGCGTAAGGAAATCATGGGAGCGACGCTTGGCGGTGCGCTGCTTACTGTGGCGCCGTTTCGGATTCGGCATGGGGAACCTTTCAACACTCGGAATCACTGCCCAGCGCACACAAATCGCGCATCGGGAAGCCTTTACACTTGAAATACGCTTGGAACCAAAACCTGGAACGAACACTTTAGCGGAGCCTATTGACAACTCAGGCCTTTACGACGGCAATGCCTGCCAGCGCGCGCCAGCGGGAATCTCCCGCCGTTTCGCCACAAGCACAATCACCTGCATTGCGATCTGCCCCGCAGTGCGGGCAAAGCCCTTTGCAATCCTCCCGGCAGAGGGCTCGTCCGGGCAAGGTCAGCAACACCTGCTCGCGCACGACATCCTCCAGCGGCAGACCGCTTTTTTCATAATACCCGATTTCTGTCTCGTCTTCCGTGATGGCGTGTTCGCCGGTCTCGGCATCCACGCCGCCCGGCCGAAAGATCAGATCGAAACTCGCAGCCAGCGGCATTGGCACCGCCGTCAAGCAGCGCGCGCATAGCAGTTCGAATGTGCCGGCCAGCTCCGCGCGTATCCGGATATCTTCCACCGTCTCCCGGGGACCCCTGTGCTCTACCAGCAGCTCGGCACGCCCACGCACGGCCACCGCCCCGACCTGCCGGATGTCGGTGGCATAGCTGATCGCACCTTCAGCAATCTCCAGATCGAGGGAAAGCGGTTCATCAACAAGCTGTGCCGGTTTGATCACCATGCCTATATTTTCTCATGTAGCGGTAACGCATACCAAAGCACCACTCGCCCCTTTCTTGTGGCGGAACGCAACGCCGGTTGCGACACTTGTATTGATAAATCGGTTGAGCAGCTGGAATTTCGCCAAGCTCGACTGCACCGCTTGTCGCGCACGGGTCATCTTTAGGGGGCATCGGGCGCCGCGAACAGCCGGATGCCCGCGATCCCGGCCGCCCCCGCTGCTAGGCACGCCGGTGCCTGCTCGACCGTGACGCCGCCCAGCGCCAATACGGGCGTCCCGGCAGCAAGGCGGCAGACCTCCTGCAGCATGGCGAGCCCTTGTCCTGGGGCTACACGCCCTTCGCCCCACCTTTTTCCGCCGAACCGTTTTTCCCCGAACCGTTTCTCAAAGACCGGCCCCCATAGCAAAAGATCGGCCCCGCCGTCACGTGCCCGTACCACGTCTTCCGCCGTGTGGCAGCTCACGCTGACAAGGCACTCAGAAAGTCCTGTCGAGGCAAATACCCGACGCACCTGCGCCGGCGTCAGTTCTCCTGTCCGGCTTGTCAAATGGACCCCATCGGCCCCGGCCGCCGCGGCCACATCCGCGCGCGCATTTACCAGCAGCCGCGTTTTGCGCCGGCTTCCTTTCGTCCCCATGCCGCGGTCAACCTCGCGCAAAGCCTCCATCGCCGCTTCGGCGAGTGAGAGGAGTGTGCCGATTTCCATCTCTTTCTCGCGAAGCTGCACAATATCGACCCCATCAAAAGTCCAGTGGCGCACCAGTCGCAGGAGCCGCAACCGTCGCTCCGCTTCGCAGTCCAATGGATAGGCGGCGAGATCGGTAATGGCGTAACGCAGCGCTCGCCCGGTGTCTACAACCATTCTGTTAGCGGAAACTCCCTTCCTGACCCCGGCATACGCGCCGTTGAGGTCTATGATAGGGAGCGGCGCACCAGAAAACTCACAAACTCTCAACAAACTTCCAGCAAATCGGAACGCCGCAACCTCGCGACCCCTTACCACGGACCCTGACGGCCCGTTTTGAACCTGAGAAGAGTTAACTCCACTTTTATGGGCACTACGTACGACCTGATTGTCATCGGCTCCGGCCCCGCAGGGCAACGTGCCGCCATCTATGGCGCCAAGCACGGCAAACGCGTCGCGCTCATCGAAATGCGCGAAGTCGTCGGTGGAGCTTGCATCAACACCGGCACCATCCCGTCGAAGACCATGCGGGAAGCCGTGTTGCATCTTTCCGGCTATAACTACAAGTCCATTTACGGCATGAACTACCGCGTCAAGGAACGGATCACCATGGCCGACCTTGCTTTTCGCGTGCAGCACGTCATCAAAACCGAGATCGACGTTACAGACGCCCAGCTTTCGCGCAACAACGTCGAAATGCTTACCGGTATCGCCAGCTTCGAAGATCCGACCCACGTCCGGGTCACCAATTCCAAAGGTTCCACCGTGTATGAGGGAAAAAACATCCTCATCGGTACCGGCACCAAACCCGCCAGCTCGCCCAAGGTACCCATCAACGGCACCACCATCATCAACTCCGATTTGGTGCTCAACCTCACGACCCTGCCCAAAACCATGATCATCGTCGGCGGCGGCGTCATCGGCGTTGAATACTGTTGCATGTTTGCCGCCCTGGGCGTGCGCGTCACCCTCATTGAACGTCGTCCGCGTTTGCTCGAGTTCGCCGACCAGGAGATCGTCGAAGCGCTCAGCTACCACCTTCGCGATGCGCGCGTCACCATGCGCCTGAATGAAGAGGTCGAATCCGTCGAAGAAGTCGACGGCACCGTTGTCGCGCATCTGGAATCAAAGAAAAAGGTGCAGGGCGATGCGTTGCTTTACGCGGTCGGTCGGCAGGGCAATGTCGACGAACTGAATCTGCCCGCCATCGGTCTCGAAGCGGACTCCCGCGGCCGTATCCCGGTCGATAAAGACTTCCGCACCAAATGCCCGACCGTCTTTGCCGTGGGCGACGTCATCGGCTTTCCCTCACTCGCCTCGGTCTCCATGGAGCAGGGCCGCATCGCCGCTGCCCGTTCTTTCGGCGACGAAAGCATCGTTTCCAATCCCAGCTTCTATCCCTA
Organism: uncultured Acidobacteriaceae bacterium; assembly: GCA_964246645.1. GTDB lineage: Bacteria > Acidobacteriota > Terriglobia > Terriglobales > Acidobacteriaceae > Granulicella. Next base: position 4,281 of record CAXTRN010000121.1, on the reverse strand, counting down.
CGGCATCTGGACGATCCCGGAGATCAGCTTTCTCGGTAAAACAGAAGAACAACTCACCGAGGAAGATGTTCCCTACGAGGTCGGCGTGGCGTATTACCGTGAAATCGCTCGTGGGCAGATCCGCGGCGACACCACCGGCCGGCTCAAGCTGATCTTCCACCGCGAAACCCATGCGCTGCTCGGCGTCCACATCATTGGCGAAGGTGCCAGCGAGCTGGTCCACATCGGCCAGGCCGTGATGACGCTCGGCGGCCGGCTCGATTATTTCGTCGAAACCGTCTTTAACTATCCCACCCTCGCCGAGTGCTACAAAGTAGCCGCCTTCAATGGCCTGAACCGGTTGGCCAAGTTCGAATAATTCGAGCCCCGCTGCCGGCTCACAACCGCTGCCGGCTCACAATAGCCTCGGTCTGACAAGTAATCGTCATCTCGACCGAAGTGGACGGCTTCATCGTCCACGCAGCGGAGAGACCTGCAGTGTCCGTCCGAAAACCCGAGCACCTCATTCATCGCAGCTTTATCGCAAGGAATGGGGTGCTCTTCCGTTCCTTCCGCAAACTCCCCACACTTCACCGCCGCCAATGCGAAACATCTTTTTACATTCTCTTTACGCCTTCGGTTGACGACAGTAGGGCGGGCAGGCTACCGTCACTCCACGTCGCGTTGCCGCGCCCAAGTACGCAGCCGCGTCCACCTGCACGCTTTGTTGTCCAAAAAGTCTGCGCTACGGAGGCTCGATGATCGCCAGCGGAGTTTTAGAGCAAGAAAAACGGGGAGCGCGCCAGCCAGGCCGTACCATCGGGATCGTCGTGGCGGAACGGCTCTACGCCGGCCTTTGGGAAGCCGACAAGCTCATCACCCCCATCGCGAGCTTTCCTCCCTCCGACCATACTCCCGACCCGGATGAAGACAGTTCGCTGTTGGAGTTGCACACCGACGCGCTGGTGAAGGCGATCTGCGAACTCACCCTCAGCGTCGCCGGTCAATATGGGGACGGCATCACCGGTGTCGGGCTCGCCCTTCCCGGCCTGGTCCGGAACGGCGTGGTGGAGGAGGCTCCCAACCTGCCCCAGATCAAGGGTGCGCGCATCGGCGAAATGCTGACGCAAAAGCTCGCCGGCCACGGTATCTCCGCTTCGGTCATCGTGTCGAATGACGCCGACGCCATGGCCGCCGGGCTAGCCGCCAAACACGGCAAGCTCGACCAGCGGATCCGTGTTTGGACGCTCGGCACCGGCATCGGTTACGGCACCTATCCCTTCACCGAAGGCGTTTGGGAGGGCGGCCACACGGTGGTTACCCTCGACGAGCGTGAGAACTACTGCGGTTGCGGCGGCCGCGGTCACCTGGAAGGCATCATGGGCCACCGCGCCATGCGTCTCCGTTTTCTCGATATGGAGCCCGAAGAGGTCTTCGCCGCCGCTTGCCGCAAGCTCAACCCCGACCCTCGCTGCGCCGAGTTCCGCAACCTTTGGCACCGCGCCCTCGCCGCCGCCACCGCTACCAGCATCCACGTCAGCGGGGCCGGTCGCTTCTTTTTCACCGGCTACAACGTCCGCTTCCTCGACCTGAATCTGCTTCGCGAGTACCTGCACGACATGGTCAAAATGAGCCCGCTGCAAAGCTATCAACTTGAAATCGTTGACGACGACCAAAAAGTCCGTGTCATTGGCGCTGCCATCACTGCCGAACAGATAGGCGCTCGCTGCTAGGCGAGAACATCGTCGCATCGGCCCGCGCTTTCTTACAAAACCGCGCCACCGGCTGTTGCATCAGGCCCAAAGTCTCGTCATGTAACAGCAGTCAGCGCCGAAGTCTAGTCAAGTAGCAGTGGTCTCAGCGTCGAAGGCGCGTCCCCATCACAGCCAGGGCCGAAGGCCCAGGTAAACGTGCCACGAAGGATTCAAGGGCTGAAAGCCCGCCACATCGTCTCACCAACCCGGATAGATTTCCGCAAATTACCGCTGACACCGCGAACAATACACTGTCGTTCGTCCTCCAACCACGATCTTTTTCAACACCGCCGCGCACTCCCGGCAGGCTTCCCCGGCCCGGCCATACACCTTGTGCTCCAGCTGGAAGAACCCACGCATCCCCGTCGCATCCACATAATCCGACACCGATGAGCCGCCCAGCTCGATGGCCCGCGCCAGCACCTCCTGGAGGGCCCGGTGCAGACGGTCGACCTCGGCCCGCCGCAGCCGTCCCGCTGCCCGACGTGGCCGGATGCCGGCGCGAAACAGGCTTTCATCGGCATAAATGTTGCCCACCCCATGCACGAGCGACTGGTTCAACAACGCCGCTTTAATCGCCAGCTTGCGCCCGCGAAACAGCGCCGCGAAGTCGTCGGCAGAGATGGTTGTCGGCTCCGCGCCGGGCCCGTCGTAGCCTTTCGCCGCTTCAGACGTCGGGTGAACCAGACTCAACCGCCCAAATCGGCGCGGGTCGATAAAGCGTACCTCCCGCCCGTCCGCAAGCGTCAGCACCGCATGCGTGTGCGGCGGCCAGGGCACCTCCGGCGCAGACACGAGTAGCCGCCCCGTCATCCCCAGATGCACAAGAAGCTGGACTGAAAGCTGCGGCTGCCCTTTAGTGTCATCACTGTTGCTTCTTTGTCTGTCATCCCCGGAGGGGATCTGCATCTCTACGGCGGACACCCGCCCAAGATCCAGCACCACCGTCTTACCCACCCGCCGTACACGGGCGATGCGAGCGCCGGTGAGCGCCTCAGCGATTGCTTCTTCCGGCGTTTTGAATGTCTGCGGTTTGCCACTGGTCCAAACCCGTACAATCCGCTGCCCGGCCACACGCGCATGTACGCCATTGGCAACAGTTTCGACCTCGGGCAACTCAGGCACGAGCATTAGATGAAGGAGGTCCTGCCGGCGCTTCGCCCTTCACGCCTTCCGCCCTGTCATCTCGACCGAAGTGGACGGCTTCATCGTCCGCGCAGTGGAGAGACCTGCACCTCCCACACAGGCTTCACTGTGCCGCGCGGCGCCGCGCTCGATAAAAGCCATACCCCAGCGCATTCAGCAAGATGGTCGTACCCACGATTTTTGCCGCAAAAACACCCGGGCTCCGCACATCCAGAAACGGGTACGCATTGAAAAGCAGAATGAACAGGACCGTTCCGACCCCCAACCCACAGATGGCTGTCACAAAACGAGGCACACTCATGCGAATCGAGTTCTTGCCGATAAGGGGAATCAGAAACATGGAAAGGTAGGCCAGCGCATACAACTCCGAAGATGTGTCATTCAGCACGGCAAAGGCTTCCGCCGCATGCACCCCTGCCGAGCCAAGCACCAACAGCGCCGCCACGCTGACTGTCGTCACAAGAATCGAATTGCCCGGTGTGCGGAAGCGCGGGTGGAGGCGAGCGAACCACGCGGGCACCAGGTGGTCCCATCCAGCCGCCATCGGCAACCGGACCACGCCGGTGAAGATAAAGCTCGCCGCGCCCAAGATGCGAATCTGCAACAACAAGATCGCCAGTTTCGCGATCACGCTGTTCCATCCACGTTCACCGAAGGCCAGGCTCAGGGTTTGCGGAATGGGAGCCACATAGTTGATCGGGATCGCCCGGTGCAGCTCATGAAAGCTGACCACAGACGCTGTGCCGAGCACAAACATCAGGAACACAATCGGCGATGCGATCACCACCGACCTTCCGATATCGCGCCCGGCGCTGTGCGTTTCACCCGCCATGATGGCGATGTATTCCAAACCCGACGCGGCAAACAGCGTTTGCCCCAGCAAACTCAGCGAGGTCGCATCATGGGCAGGCCAGTGCAGTTGCAGCGGCGCGTAATGCAGCGGCACCCCATGGAGGATTGCCCAGACCGGTGCCAGAATCAGCAGGCAAAAAGCTCCCATGATCGCTACGCTGCTGCTATTGTGAATCCATTTTCCCAATACCAGCCCGCGCCGCGCCGTCCATGCCAGCAGCAGCAGACACGCCGTCAAAAGCGCAAAAACTGCCGCTTTATTTTCCGGCAACCCCGCCGCCTGCGGTCCCAGCATATAGCTCAGCTCACTGGGTATCTGAAACAAGAGCAGGGCAATGACGACGAGGCCATACGCCCAAACATTCCATGCCGTCATAAACCCTGCGGTGTCGCCAAAGGCTCGCCGCGCCCAAATGTACAGCCCACCTTCGAGCGGCATCACGCGGTTCAAAAAGTAAACCGCCACCGCCATCGGCGAATAAAACAGCGCAAAAGCGATCAGCCACGCGACCAGCTGCGCGCGGCCCAGCCCCGCGGCGATACCCACCCA
>CAXTRN010000120.1:0-11121 GCA_964246645.1 uncultured Acidobacteriaceae bacterium | reverse complement strand
CTATTAAACTTTGGATTCGATTAGCTTGGTGAAGCGGAGAGAGGGCGAATAAACTGGGGCGGTGCCATGAGTACGCCACCCCATGTCAACTCCTTACTTAAGTTTGTACCCGGGCCAGCCGATCGCTTTCATTTCCTCCACATTGACCTGAACAGCTTTTTTGCTTCTGTCGAGCAAGAGCTCCATCCGGAGTTTCGTGGCAAACCGACTGCCGTGGTCGGCACCATGGCCGATACCGGCACCATCATCGCCGCGAGTTACGAGGCCAAAGCGCTCAAGATCAAGACCGGCACCAAGGTCGGCGAGGCCAAGGCACTCTGCCCGGAGATCATCTTTGTTAACGGATCGCATACGGTCTATGCCAGGTACTCGCACAGCATCGCCGACGCGATCGAACGCATTTGCCCGGTCGCGCATACTCCTTCCATCGATGAAATGGTTTGCGAACTGATTGGCCGCGAACAGGAACCGCCCCGGGCCCGCGCGCTGGCGCTTGCAATCAAGCAGGCCATCCGCGACGATGTGGGCAGCACCCTGCGCTGCTCCATCGGCATGGCGCCGAACCGGTATCTCGCCAAAATCGCCAGCGATATGCAAAAGCCGGATGGCTTGATCGGTCTGCTGCCCTCCCAGCTCCCACGCGCCATCGCCCATTTGGAACTTCGCGATTTGCCCGGCGTGGGTGCCAAAACAGAACAGCGGTTGCACAAAAAAGGCATTCACACCATGCCCGAGTTGCTCGCGCTCGACCGGCCCGGCATGCACGCCCTTTGGGATTCGGTCTGGGGCGACCGGCTCTACCACTGGCTGCGCGGCCAGGCCACCGGCGACGACGGTGCGCCCGTTCCGAATGAGGCACAAAAGTCGCTCGGGCACTCCCACGTGCTCGGCCCCGACCACCGCTCGCATGAGGGCGCATGGGCCGTTGCGCACAAACTGCTGCACAAGGCGGCGATGCGCCTGCGCATGGAGCAGTTTCATGCGGGCACGCTTGCCGTCACCATCAAGTACTCCCTTACCCGGCAGCAAGCTGCAGACGCGGCACGCTCGGGCAAGGTGAAAAAGCACACCAGCGGCATCACGCAAACAGCCTGGGCCATGGAAGCCCGCTTTCGCCCCTGTCAGGACACGCTTTCATTGCTGGAAGCGTTACGTGGTATCTGGGCGCAACGACCCGTAAGCGAGGAGCACCAGAAGCCCTTCTTTGTCGGCATTACCCTGCGCAATCTGTTGCCGGAAACCGAGCTGCCGCAGCGGCTCTTCGAAGAACCCGGGCACCGCAATGAACTTTCCGCCACCATGGACAAGCTGAATCTGAAGTTCGGTCATACCACTGTCCACTTTGCGGGCATGCTGCCGGCGCGCGACTCCGCTCCGACGCGCATCGCATTTACACAAATCCCTGTGCAGTACGGCGTGGAGTACATGTAGCGACCGCACGTTTGCTCCCTCAGCCTCTCCTCCATTCCCAGCCTCGATTTCCGGGCGGGCGACCCGCCTTTTCTGCCTCAAAAGGCGATCCGCGCGGAAACTTGCATGAGCCTCGGGGCCGATGCCGTTTGAATCTGGCCGAAGTTGCCCGCCGAAATGTTGCCCTGAACCGCTCCCGGCCCGAAGAACTGCCCGTGGTTGAAGACGTTGAAAGCTTCGATGCGCAGTTCCAAACGGGTTTGCTCCCGTAGCGGTGTGCTTTTTGCAACGGCAATGTCTGTATTGTCGACGCCTGGTCCGGCAAAGAAGCGCCGTCGCGCGTTGCCGAGCGTTCCCAGCGCCGGCATCGCGAACAGCCCCGTGTTGAAAGCGGGAGCACCGGGACGATGTTGCATCTGCAGCTTCCCAGGCGTGAAGGCAGGCTCGTCGATGCCGTTGTTGTTAATGCCGTTGGGCGCGGTCCCCAGCAGGGACGTATCGTTGTTGTTCACCAGGGTCACCGGCAGACCGCTCCCGAAACGCGTCAGCCCCGACAGTTCCCAGCCATAAGTGAGCCGCGGCCGATTCGGGGCGAGCCGTCCGAACGGCAACGCATAACGGTAGACCGCACTGAAGTTGTGTCGCATATCGAAGGCCGAAAGCGCACGGCTCATGCCGGCATTGCTGACTGAGGTGTCCGGATAGACTGCCTCCGCCAGACTCGAGGACTGATCGAGAGATTTGCTCCAGGTATACGAAAACTGCATAAACACATCGTGGCTTGCATGCTGCAACTGAGCTTCCAGCGCATGATCATGCGCGTTTGCGATGGTTTTCTGCAAATTGACGCTGCCGAATGCACCCGAAAATGCAGAACGGGTACCCTGGTACATCGTTCCATTGGCTGTCGTAAACGTGCTGCTTTCCCGAAAGGGACCGCACTGAGCCGACCCGGCAGCCAGCGCTGCGGACTGACTCAGGGCGAGGCAAAGCGCCGGGTCGCCGGGGTTTACTTCCTGGATGACGAGCAGATGATGCGCCTGCGTGCCCACATAACTGACCCCCACTGTCGTCTTGGGCCCGATCTGCTGTTCCAGGGAGAAGGTGTAGTTTTCGCTGTAGGGCGTGACATTATTGGCTGCAAACGCGGGAATGCCTGTTAAGGGCTCGAGATTCGCCCAGTTCACCGTCGTTACCGGATGTGTGGGCGTTGCCCCAAACGGCACGCTTTGCAGCGGAAAGCGCTGCCCGAGGCTTTGCCCGTTGTCGGCTTCGCGGAAAGGTTCTGCGAACAATGTCGGCGCGGGCGTGGTGTCGGTGAAGCCGTACGGCGGGTTGCCGCTCATGATGCCGGCAGAAAGCCCTTCGAAGGCGCTGTAGTACAGGCCGTATCCGGCTTTGACGACGGTTTTGCCCCGCAAACGAGCCGGTGCCCAGGAACCCGCCAGCCTGGGAGCGAAGTTGTTGTACCGTGTCGGCGCAATCGTCGTTGCGATACCCGGATCGCCCGGAAACAGGATGCCCTTCGGGGCATTTGGAAACACAACCGACTGCACCTCTGGATTCAAGCTAAGCAGCTGGTTGTACTTTTCCGACCAGGGCGGCAGCACATCCCAGCGCAGACCGTAGTTCAACGTGAAGCTTCCGGTCGCACGCCAGCTGTCCTGGGCATACAGGCCGAGGTAGTGATTGCGGTTGTAGAAGTTTTGACCATCGCCCTGCGTATAGCTGGTATCGACGCCGAGTAGAAAATCTGCAAAATCCAGCCCCGTTTCACTGCCCGTAAAAGAAAAGCTTCCATTGTCATACACGTTGGGGTGGGTGTTGATCTGATCGGCATGAAAGCCGGCGCCGAAGGAAACGAGATGCCGACCAAAGGCACGGGTCGCGTCGTCATTGGCTTCGAAAAGGTTTTCCGCCTGCGCCAAGCCTGTCACGGTTGTGCCCAGGGTAAAGCTGTTGAAGACCAGATTTTCCACGCCCTCGATCCCCGGTGCCTGCGGCACGATGCCTGCTGTACCGGCGCCCGTGACAAAACCTTGCGCTGCAAGGGAAATATTCTGCCCGCCGACTGGCTGCCCCACGGTCGCCGCATTGCGCATAAAGCTCAGGTGCGCGGTGTTCACGGTTTGCGCCCCGAGCGGTGTGCTGAGGTTGGCGGCGTACAGCTGCGCCCGGCCCTCATTGCGTCCGCTGAACCCTGGTACGTTGGCTCCGCCCTGCGAGGTCGGATATGGGTTTAACAGGTTGTACTCATCGAGAAAACCATATCCGCTCAGTTGACCGAACCGCGTGCGCGCGTCCAGCCGCAGCGCCCCTTTGTCGTCCCGCACACGTTCCGTTTCGCTGCTCGTGCTGAAGGTGCCCGCGCCCGTGTTGGGCAGCGGAATGTAGCCAAGCAGCGCTTTGGCCGGCGCCGACCACGCGCTCTGCGGCACAAAGCCCGTCGGAAAGACGCATCCGGTCCCCAGCGTCGCACTGTATTGCGTGGTAGCACAACCGGCGCTGTGGTAGGGCTCGCCGCTTTGCACGGCATAGCCGAGGCGCGAACTCAACGATTGCGCCCAACTGTCCCCATGCACGGAGCCGGTAAGGGCCCCGAGGCTGTCGCTCAGGTTTCCCGTGCGATTTGAAAGCGATGGAACAGCAATCTGGCCGGTGTCGATTCCCTGCGTTTGCCGCGTTCCCTGGTAATCCACGAAGAACTTCAATCCGCTGTGCGGCACCGGGCCGCCCAGCGTGCCCCCAAACTGATTCTGGTGAAAGGCTGCGCGGGTCAGCGAAAAGTAACTCCGCGCATCGAGCGCCGTGTTCCGGAAGTAGTCATACACGCTGCCGTGCAGGCTGTCGGTGCCGGAACGTGTCGTCACCTGGATCTGGCCGCCGCTCCCATTGCCGAGCCGCGCGTCGAAGCTTCCCGTGAGCACCTTCAACTCGGCGATGGAATCCAAGGTGGGCACGATGGCAATGCCCATATTCACGTCTTCCTGCACGTCGCTGCCGTTCACGCGAAAGGTGTTCGCCGTTTCGCGCTGTCCGCTGACTGAAAGTCCTCCAAAATTCAGATTGCCCGACGGCGGCGTACTCGCCACGCCGCTCATCACCACAGCCCCGGGCTGCGCCGAGTTCACCGGCACCACGCCTGGCGCAATTGCCAGCAAATCCGTAAAGCTGCGTCCGTTCAGCGGCACTGCCGCCATCTGCTCCCGGCCAAGCGTGAGCCCGGCCTCGGTCTCTTGCGCATCCACCTGCCCGGCACCGGCGGCATCGTTCACGTCTACCTGTTCGGCAACTTCGGCCAACGAAAGGTGTACTGGGGCTAATATCTGACCGCCGACGATAGGTAGGGTCAATGTTTTGAATCCGGCCTTCTCTACAACGAGCACGAGGTGTTCGCCCGCGTGCACCGGAAAGCGAAACACTCCCTCATCATCGGTCGTACCCTGTAGCGGTCCCTCCTGAAGATGTGCCGGGGACTGGAGTTGCAAAGCCGCACCCGCGATGGGCGCGTTCTGCGGATCGAGCACCTGCACGGAGAGAGAAAGAAGCGCTGTTGTGTACGCCGGGCTTTGAGCGGCATCCTGTGCCTGCGCCGCTATTTTGTGGGTCTGGGTGAGTAGCAGCAAAAGCGAGCATAAGAGCGTGGAACGGGAGAACATAGTACCTCGTGACAGCACGAGACCGTCCGCCTAGAATGAGGCTAGCGCGGCGTCATGGCTGCGTTTCTGTGACGGGCTCCCATCGACCGGCCAAGGTTGAGGTGGGGGCCTGTCCTGCTTGGAACGATCTTCTCTGAATATACGACAACTCCAGTCCGGATTCCGTGCTGAAAACAGCAAGGCTTTCGTTTCGGCTCCGGAAACGCACGTTGCACAAAAAATGTGAAGGCGCAGGCATCCTACGTTCAGGTCATTCAAGGAGGCCTGACATCATGCCCAGCACTCATTTCGCAGAGCAACGCCGAGTTCCCCTTTCCGGCAGTGAACGCAAACCCTTCATCACGGAAAACAATCCGCGTTTGCCCTTCGCTACGCCGGAGGTGGTGTCATCCCAGGTTCAACCGCAATATGAGCACCTGACGATTTCCGTTGTCGTCCGCGCCAAAAGCCCGCTTGACCCCGCCACCCTGGGGCAAACCGTGCTCACGCACGAGCAGTTCGCCGATCGGCACGGGGCCGATCCCGCCGCTGTGGCGCTCGTCAAAGCCTTCGCCGAAGAGTACGGCCTGCAGGTGGAACCCGATCTACACCCCGGCCGGCGGACCGTGGAGCTCACCGGCTCCGTTTCGGCCTTCCAGAACGCCTTCGGCACCAAAATCGACCAGCGCAAAACAGCGCATGGCACCCTGCGCGTCCGCGAAGGCGCGCTGACGATCCCCGAGGAACTCGAGGGCAAGATCACCGCCGTGCTCGGACTCGACAATCGCCCCCAGGCAAAGCCTCATTCGCGCACCGCCATCCCGCATAGCAATAACATCTCCTACACCCCGGTCGGCGTGGCGGGGCTGTATGGTTTTCCAACGACCGGCGGGGCCGGCCAGACCATCGCACTCATCGAGCTCGGCGGCGGCTTCAAAACGGCTGATATCGCTACTTACTTTCGCGGTATCGGCCAGAACCCTCCGGTGGTTACCGCTGTTTCCGTCGATAAAGGCAAAAGCAAGCCCGGCAATCCCAACGGCGCTGACGGTGAAGTGATGCTCGATATCGAAGTCGCCGGAGCGGTTGCCCCCGGAGCCACCATCGCCGTTTACTTCGCCCCAAACACCGACCGGGGCTTCCTCGATGCCATTACCACCGCCATCCACGACACAGCGCGCAAGCCCGGCGTCCTTTCCATCAGCTGGGGCGGACCGGAGTCCAGCTGGACCGGCCAGGCGCTCACTGCCATGGACGAGGCCTGCCAGGCCGCAGCCGCGCTCGGCATCACAATCACCGTCGCCTGCGGTGATAACGGCTCCACCGATGGTGTTTCCGACGGCGCCAACCACGTCGATTTCCCCGCCTCCAGCCCCCACGTGCTGGCCTGCGGCGGCACCAAACTGGTCGGCACCAAGACAACCATCACCAGCGAAACCGTTTGGAATGAGCTCGCCAACCACGAAGGCGCCACCGGTGGCGGCGTTTCGGCCGTCTTCGCCTTGCCCACCTGGCAAAGCGGCACCGGCGTTCCCGCACCAACCGGCGGCACCGGCGGGCGTGGGCTACCCGATGTCGCCGGCAATGCCGACCCGTCCACGGGATACAAGATCCTGGTCGACGGCCAAAACACGGTCATCGGCGGCACCAGCGCCGTTGCCCCTTTATGGGCGGGGCTCATCACCGTCGCCAATGCGGCCAATGGCACACGCGCCGGTTTCCTCAACCCGTCCTTCTACGCAAGCAAGGAAAGCACCGCCTTTCGCGATATCGTGTCCGGCAACAACGGTGCCTTTCAAGCCGGCCCCGGATGGGATGCCTGCACGGGGCTCGGCAGCCCCCGAGGCACAGCCATCGTCGGCGTCCTAAAACCCTCAACCAAACCCAAAAAGCACTAAACATGTCGCCGCCAGGCACAAAGGCGTATCCGCCAATCTACAACGCCTTGTCATCTCGACCGGAGCGGCGATACCTGCACTTGTACGGGTGCCCACCCTTCGCGACTCTACGGCAAAGGGTGGGGGTGCTCTTCGTTTAGCGAATCCATGACAAACGTCATCTCACTTCCCTGACTCCCGGCACTCCCAACGCTCCCACGCGCCTTCCATACTCACTTCTGTAGCCGACAGGAGTGAACCCTTGAGCATTGTTCTCGACCTTCCCAACGTTCTCGATCAGACGGCACCGGCATTCTGCCCCGCCGTCAGCGCACCGATCGCTTTTCTCGATCGCGTCACCAAGCGCTACCGCAACGGGGTCATCGCCCTTGACGGCATTTCGCTCACGCTGCGCCCGGGTGAAATCGTTGCCCTGCTCGGCCCCAATGGTGCCGGCAAATCCACCGCCGTCAAGCTGATACTCGGGCTCACCGCGCCTTCCGCCGGTACCATCGCCATCTTCGGCCGTGACCCTCGCATGGCCGCGCATCGCCTGCGCACAGGCGCGATGTTGCAGGTGGGCCGTGCGCCCGAAACCCTCAAAGTTTCCGAACACCTCGAGCTCTTTCGCGGCTACTACCCACATCCGCTCCCCACGGCGGACCTGGTGGAAGCCGCAGGGCTGCACGGACTCGAGGACCGCCTTTTCGGCGCGCTTTCCGGCGGGCAAAAGCAGCGTGTTCTCTTCGCCTTGGCCCTTGCCGGCGACCCCGATCTCGTCGTCCTCGACGAACCCACCGTCGGGCTCGATATCGAAGCGCGCCGCAGCCTGTGGACGCAGATTCGCTTCCTCGCCGCTCGCGGCAAAACCGTCCTGCTCACCACGCATTACCTCGAAGAAGCCGATGCCCTGGCCAGCCGCATCGTCGTGATGGCGCATGGCCGCGTGGTCTGCGAAGGAACTCCCGACGAAATCAGGACACAGGGCGCGGCCCGCACTCTGCATGCCCAGCCAGCCACATCGACACCAGCCACATCGGGCCCCGCTACATTGCCACCAGCCGCATCGGGCACAGCCATATCGATGCCCGAAGGCGCTGACTTCACCGGTCCCGGCAAATTGATTCGTTGCCGCACCACGCTTACCGCTGAGCAGCTGCGCAGCTTGCCGCAAGTCTGCAAGCTCGAATGCGCCGGCGGCCGGGCAAGCCTCACCACCACCGCCCCTGAGTTGACTTTGCGCACGCTGCTCGCGCTCGACCCCACCCTGTCCGAGCTCGAAGTCACTCATCCCGCTTTGGAAGACGCTTTTCTCGCCCTCACGACCCACGAGATCTAACCGGACGCCAACGCCTGCTCACCTGAAGTCGAACCTGTCGCAGCCGAGCCCTCGAAGCCGAGTTCTCGAAGCCAAGCTCCCGACTTCTTCCCTCCACAGCAACACCCTTCAACATCCGGAGAACACCATGGCCACCACCGCCTTTCCCTTTCGCGTCACCCCCGCCCCATTGCGCGCTCGCTCCTTTCACCTGTATCTCCGGGAATTTCGCTTAGAATTGCGCCGCGCTTTTCGCAATAAAGCTTTCGCGCTGTCCACCATCGGTTTTCCCGCCTTGTTTTATCTGCTCTTCGGCGTGGTCAACAAGGACGCCACGCTCCGCGGCGGGGCCAACGTCGCCAAGTACCTGCTCAGCAGCTACGCAGCCTTTGGCATGGTCGGGGCGGCGCTCTTCGGTATCGGCGTCGGTTTGGCGCTCGAGCGCAGCTCCGGCTGGCTCGAGCTCAAGCGAGCCAGCCCCATGCCGCCCTTCGCCTATCTCGCCGCTCGCTGTGCCATGGCCGTCGTCTTTTCGCTCGTCATTGTTACGATCCTTTGCGGGCTCGGGATCGGCCTTGCCGGCGTTCACCTTTCGACCGTCGAATACGGGCGCATGCTCCTGGTCACCATCGCCGGCTCCATTCCGTTCGCGGGTATGGGCCTTTTGCTCGCCATGGTGTTGCCGCCCAACGGTGCGCCCGGCGTGGTCAACATGATCTACCTGCCGATGAGTTACTGCTCGGGGCTCTGGGTGCCCCTCGCCCTTCTTCCACACTGGCTGCAACATGTCGCTCCCTTTCTGCCGTCCTTCCACCTTTCACTGCTCATGTTGCACGCCATCGGCTATGCGCCCGCAGGGGACTCGATACTGCGCCATGCCGGCGCGTTGCTCGGCTTCGCGCTGCTCTTCCTCGGTGCCGCCGCTCTCGCCTTTCGCCGCGCCGATGCCGACGCTTAGAATCATGCCGAGATCGAATGCTCCACTGACGAGACTTGCTCCAGATTTGGCAACATGGTTCGGCAAGACACCGTTTCGATCCGTTACAAACGCGCACGGAGCACCCTGCATGAGCAACAACGCCATTTCGCGACGCAAACGCCTCGATTTTGGCGATTTTGTTGCACTCGCCTATCTGGTTTTCTTCTTTCTGGAGCCGCTCGCCCGGCGTTCAGCAAGCTTCTGGCTTGAATCGCTCGGCATCCTTTGTACCTTCCTTGCCCTTTGGTTCGGCTTCATCTACAGCCGGTCCTCCTTACAGAAGCGCAGCATCATCGCGGTGCTCGCTCTGCTCGGTGGCGCGGTCATACCGAGAAACAACGCCGGGGGCGCATGTTTTCTCATCTATGTTGCCTCGCTCATCCCGTACGCCTTTTCCGTCCTGCCGTGGCAACTTGGCTTGATCGGCGCCGATCTTGTTCTGATGTATGGGCTCGAGCGCTGGCAGCACTTTCCGCTTTCAGCCATCTCCTTCACGCTGTTCTTTGCCGTGGTCGGCGGGGGCACCAACCTTTTCTTTGCCGAAAAAGAGCGCACCAACTGCAAATTGCAGCGCAAACAGGAAGAGATCGAAGCCCTGGCCGCGGTCGCCGAACGCGAACGCATTGCCCGCGACCTCCACGATGTGCTCGGCCACACGCTTTCAGTGATTGTGCTGAAGAGCGAACTCGCCCATCGCCTTTTGGAACGGCATTTAGAACGGCAGTCAGAGCAACACTTGGCTCGGCAACCGGAGCGGCAACTGAGCCTGGAACAGCTCGACCCGGAAACGCTTCGCCGCGCCTGCACCGAGATCGCCGATGTCGAACGAACCGCCCGCACTGCGCTTGCCGAGGTGCGCGAAGCCATCGGCGGCTACCGCGCCCGCGCCCTGGGTGCCGAAATCGAAGCCGCACGGCAAACGCTCGCCACCGCGGGCGTCAGGCTCACCACTGAAGGCGAACTTCGGCCCGCGGCTCTTTCCGCCGCCGAAGAAACCGTCCTCGCCCTGGCGCTGCGCGAAGCCGTTACCAATATCGTTCGCCACGCCGAAGCCTCCACCTGCAGCCTCCGCCTGGTTGAAGAGAATGGCCGCCATCGGCTTTCCATCGAAGACAACGGCCGCCACCCAACCGCTGCCGCCGAAGGCAACGGTCTGCGCGGTATGCGCGAACGGGTTGAAGCGCTCGGCGGTCAGTTCTCGCTCACTCGCCGCGCCGGCACACAGTTGCAGATCGAACTTCCGGTCCGCACGGCCTGATCTACACGCTTTCCTTCCAACTCCCTGATATGAGAACTCCCTGATATTCCTTGTAACTTTCTGCTATGTCCGCAACCGCCAAGCCCACCATCGCCGTCGTGCTCGCCGAAGACCAGACCATGGTCCGCGGCGCGCTCGCCGCCCTGCTTGAACTCGAACCGGATATCCGCGTCGCCGGCCAGGCCGCCAACGGCCGTGAAGCGCACCGCCTGGTTCAGTCCCTGCAACCCCATGTCCTCGTCACCGATATCGAAATGCCCGAAATGACCGGTTTGGCGCTTGCCGCACAGCTGAAAGAGGCCGAATCAAAAACACGCGTGGTGATCCTGACCACCTTCGCCCGGCCCGGTTACCTGCGCCGCGCGCTCGACGCCGGTGCCCGCGGCTATCTGCTTAAAGACCGCCCCGCGAGTGAACTCGCCGAAGCCGTCCGCCGCGTCCACGGCGGCCTGCGCGCCATCGACCCCGAACTCGCCGCTGAGGCCTGGACCGTGGATGCCGATCCACTTTCCGACCGCGAGCGCCAGATCCTGCAACGTGCCGGCGAAGGCCGCTCCTCCGCCGAGATCGCCGCCGACCTGCGCCTTAGCGAAGGCACCGTGCGCAACTACCTTTCTGAAGCCATTGCCAAACTCGGCGCC
>CAXTRN010000119.1:1352-11129 GCA_964246645.1 uncultured Acidobacteriaceae bacterium | reverse complement strand
CCTGAACATCCATCTCGACCGAACGAAGATCGACTTTCTCGTCGACCGCGAACGGCCGTACCGCTTGGACCTCCTTCGCGTTTTCACCTGTGGTCCACCGCATCCCGGCATACACGGTGTGACCCGCCCTGCTGATTGCTCGGGCTGACAGGGCTCCAAAGCCGGAGGATGCACCCGTAATTACGACTACGTATTTGGACATAGTTCCTCATTCAATCGCATTTGTAACTGCTGGCTGGCGTGTTCTGAGTCGCCGCCCTCATGGCGGCGACTCAGAAGGAAGGGGGTAGATTCAGCAAACACCCTTCATTTATGCAAACCCGCCGTTGACGCGCAGCACCTGGCCATTAACCCAGCCACCCTCGGGACCGACAAGAAAGGAAACGATTCCGACGATGTCCGCAACCTCGCCGATTCGGCCGAGCGGTGCCAATTTGCCGATGCCCGCAATCTGTTCCTCACTCTTGCCTTTAAGAAACAGTTCCGTGGCCACGGGTCCAGGAGCGACTGCATTGACGGTGATCTTGCGCGAGCCGAGTTCATTCGCCAGGACTTTGGTCAGGCCTTCAACCCCAGCTTTGGAAGCAATGTATGCGCCGTAAGCCGGAAAGTTCTTTCCGAGTACGCTGCTTGAGAAAGTGATGATGCGGCCACCATCGGCGACATGGTTGGCAGCCTCGCTCATCACCAGAAAACTGCCGCGTAGATTGGTCGCAATTACCTTGTCGAAGGCGTCAAGATCGCCCTTCTGGATCGGAGCGAGCGGCATGATCCCTGCGCTGTTGACCACCGCCGTGACCTGCCCGAAGCTGGACTGGGCAGCCTCAAAAATGTGCTTTACCTCGTCTGCCTTGGAAATGTCCGCAGCGACGGTGATCGCCTTTCCTCCAGCGGCCTGGATGCTCTTGAGCGCGTCTTCCGCTTTCTCTGCGTTGCCGGAATAGGTGAGGACCACTGAAAATCCATCTGCGGCCAGACGTTTCGCAATGCCTCTACCAATGCCGCCGGACGCGCCGGTCACGATTGCCGTTCCTGTCATAGTTTCTCCTTTTCAAATGAGCTACGTTTCCTAGACGAGCTGGGGCATAAGTAAGAATCATGCATAATGTGCAGAATGACTATGCGTCTTACGCAACTTCGTCAGGCAGACCTGAACCTGCTCGTTTACTTCATTGCCTTGGTGGAAGAGAAAACAATCTCACGGGCGGCGAAGCGATTGCGGTTGAGCCAGCCCGCCGTTAGCCGATCCTTACAGCGATTGCGAGAGTTGTTCCACGACGATCTACTCGTTCGCAGGACGAGGCAGTATGAGCCCACGCCGCGAGGGCAGGCATTGCTTCAGGAACTGGCCGTCATTCTTCCCCAACTCGAACGATTGATCTCCGGCAAGGAGTTCGATCCTTCGACAGAGCAGGCTACCTTCCGGCTTGCCGCGAGTGACAGCCTGGCGCAACTGTATGGACCTGCGCTTGCGAAACGACACGCCGAGCGCCACAATCTCGACTTCCTGTTCCAGGCCTACACCGATGATCGATTCAGCGATCTGGAAGCGAATCGTTTCGACCTGCTGCTCGATGCGGAATTCAGGGCGCTGCCGGCCACGCTGAAGAGTGAAGTGTTGTTTGAAGAAGAGTTGGTCTGTGCAGTTGCAAAGGAGAGTCCATACAGCAAGCAGCTTTCGCTTGCTCAATACCTCGCCGCGGAGCACGTCTGCATCAGCGTGTTGGAAAACCAGCAGGCTATTCCTGATCTTGCCCTAACCAAAGTTGGTGCGGCACGGCGATGCGCCTTTACTCTTCCCTATTTCAGCGTGGGTCTGAACATGGTTGCAGGAACCTCGCTCATCGCAACCCTGCCCCGGAAACTAGCAGAGAGTCTCGTCAACCCTACGCAAACAAGATTGGTGTTGGCCCCAGTTGAGCTTGTGAGCTTTCGCTACCTGATGATCTGGCATACCCGTCAGGATCTGGATGTCCGCCATCTCTGGTTACGACAGGCAATGCGAGATGCAACAAAGGAGAAATAGGCCTTGCCGACCGCGAGGTGAAGAACTCCAGAGTGCTGTTTCGGCGCACTGTCCCAGACTCGTCCTGCTAAATGCCATTGTGGGAAGCTGGCTGCACTTGCCTTCGCAGACGGTTCTTTGAGACAACGTGACCGGACCACTTCCCGCAATGTGCCTCCTGGCTCCCCACATGGACCCTATTCGTGCTTCGTACCAGTCGAGTCATCCCCATCTATGCGATTTGCAGACGGCTACACCCAGAGCGCGTGCATAGAATCCGGGTTATGCGTTCCCTTGCTCTACTCCTGGCCCTTACGCCTTTGGCCTGCATCGCTCAGAGCTCGCTTCAGTCCAAGGTCGCTGCAATCGCAAACGACGCCAAAGGAACTGTGAATGTGTCCTGCATGCTTCCAGGGACCGCGCTCCATTGCGACCTGCACCCACCTAATCATGCGCCGATGCAGTCGGTGTACAAGCTCCCGCTCGCGCTCACAGCGCTGCACATGGTGGACCTGGGAACCCTGTTGCCCACACAGCGAACCGGGGAGCCTATAGATGTCACCTTGGACAGGGCGGTACAGTTCCTGCCGACCGATATCATTCCAGGTTCGTTCAGCCCGCTGACGGATCGATATCCCAAAGCCAACGTAGACGTGAAGCTGCGCGACATCATCAGCCTTGCCGTTGGGCAAAGCGATAACGGCGCCGAAGAAGTCCTGGTCCGTTTGGTGGGTGGTCCTCTCGCCGTAGAGCACTACATGCATTCGCTTGGCATTTCTGCAATCCAGGTCCGTTACAGCGAGCGTGATCTAGACCGCAATGAGGATCTCCAATACCAAGACTGGATTGAGCCGGCAGCAGCGATTCAACTGCTTGAACTCCTATTGAACAAACCTCCGGTCTCGACGGTTGCGAACGTGTTTCTGCTGAAAACGATGGACTCGCCGATTACTCCGGGCAGACTCCGCGCCGGACTTCCTCCCGGAACCCCTCTTGCTCACAAGAGTGGATCATCGGGATTATCCGGATCATCCGGGACGCATGGTCGCATAGCGGCGGCCACCAACGACATAGGCCTGATCACCTTGCCGGATGGACGGAGGCTGGCCATCGCTGTATTCGTTACTGACAGCCGAGCCGATAATGACACTCGCGAGGCAATCATCGCCCGAATCGCACGAGCTGTTTACCAGGAGGCGCTTGTGACGAAGTAGCGCCTCGCATGCGTACATGCAGCATGTGCGGCGGGTTGCAGAGGCAGGCAGGAAGGTCCGATAAGACAAGCGGTGTTGAGACGCGGCGCATGTTCGCTTTTCAGCGGCTTGCTATGCTTTCAGTCTGATGCGCAAAGTGCTTACAGTCTTTTCATTGTTGATGGCTTGTTTCCCGGGCACGTGCCAACTGGCTGCACCGACAGCCATCCGCGAGTCTGGTTATAGCTCTTGCTCCCGGGGCTCCTGTCTTTTCGCTCCCGATGATGAGCACCCGAGCTTATATCGCCAGGGGGACATGAGCTACACAGTAAAAGAAAACGGCGGCTTCACTCTGATTCGAGACGGCAAAACGATCTTGTCAACGCGCCTGAGAAATTTGAGCGCCAGCGTTCTGGTCACGTGGTCGGAAAAAAACGATTGGTTCGCGGTCACGTGGAGCAATGGTGGCGCAATCGGCAATTTCCACACGCGTGTCTTCCACATCGCAGGTAATGATGTGAATGAGGTTGACTCGGTGGGTCCTGCATATGCTGACTTTCGAAGCAGACATTAGTGCAGATCACGAGGGGACAACGTGCAGGCTTATGGCTGGAATAAGAAAACCGGAGCCCTGGTCCTTGTTACTTCCGTCTATCCGACAGGCGATTGTGGCAAAGATTTGGGCCACACAGAAGCGTACCTAGTGCAGCCGATCAACGGCAGGATTCTTAAACATCTGACCCTCGGCGAGTTCAATGTGTACGCAAAGACACATCCACAGTAGTGGTAAGCTCCAGTACGCTGTACTGACGCACGAGGCGTTTCGACGAGGAAGGGCGTGCATCGGCCCGGATTCGATGCTCTCTTACCGACAAACGCCGCTGTCGAAAGGTACTGCGCTTGCCGTCGCAAACGATTCTTCGAGACGACCGTGACCGGATCGCTCCGGCAATGCGGCTTGGCAGAATAAACGAAGTAATTCGAAATCGTTTACACAATTCAGGGGACGGTTCTCCGCAGGCCGTCGTATACGTAAGTGCCGATCAACAGGAGAGCACCCGTGATGAGGTCACCGCGATTGGAAGCGCGCATCACAGGGGTGTTTTACTTATTGAACCTGCTGACGGGCGTCGCTGCTATCGTTCTGATCGGCCATAAGCAGCAAAGCTGCGGGTGATCGGACGACCCTCGTAGCTTCGGTTCTCTACACAGCCGTCACGCTACGGCTATGGCGACTTTTGCGTCCCGTCAGTGCGTGACTCTCAACAGTTGCGGCGATCGTGAGCCTGCTCGGCTGTTGGCTGCCGCTTACCCGGCACGAAAACGCCTACCCTCCATGGCACATGACCGACTTTACATTCTTCGGCTCCTGCTGCCTCCCGATTGTTCGGTCTAAGTAAGGAACGATGGCAGGAACAGGCCCAGGTTCACTCCCTAGTCACGAGGTGAATCTTTCTCACGACGGCAGGTCGTGCCAACGGAATGTTCGCAAGCTTTGTCCTGATAAACACCGTTAGCGATAGCTGGCCCCTGATTCCGTCCTGGAGCGGCTTGCGGCCGGATTATTGACGAGAACGCGACTTGTCAGGACTGATCTGGGACAGCTAGAACTCATGGAAGCGGAGATTCTGCATCGATGGTTAGGGAACGTATGTTGCGCCTTCGTGTCATAGCCGCGGGAGTCATCATTGCCGCTGCACTAATGGTGCTCTGTTTATCCTATTTGGTGTACCCAGCAGCTCGTGCCCGGTATCTCTTCAATCAGGTCGAAAGTCTCCAGCTGGGGCGTTCTACCTACGAGCAAGCGGAGGCTCTAGCTGGAAAGATCGGTGCGACTCCGTACGGTCCGTGTAGCCCGGTCGAATGTGAATGGACACTCCGAATGGACAATGCAAGGATTCCGCATTGGTGGAGGGGGACAGGGGAATCCTTTGCGGTGGGATTCACCGCAAAAAATTCGAAGGTCGTGCGGAAGATTTTCAGTTATGGAGTAGGAACCTTGGCCAACAACTTCTTCCCGTCTTCGGTCGGGCTGGAAGAGCGGCAGAACTGGGGACGCCAAGATAGACCAAGACCGGTAGTAGAGGCAGGTTGGGTGAGCACTGATCTTTATCCGTACTGGAATTTCAGGGTGACGATGATCCCTGGAGTATCGGCACAGGATCGACGGCGCTACACTGCCTATAATCTAAGCTGCATGTGGAAGTACCAAGGCTGCAAAGACGGGAGAGAACTGCTTCCAGTCGCAGCTTCGATGCCTCCATCACATCCCTGATCGAGTCTGCTCCTCTTCAGCACGCAACCAAGCAACCGTGAGTTGACTTCCGCCGCATCAATCCCACAAGCGTCAGTAGCGGACGTTGGGCCGGGTCGCGGCCCAGACGAGTCGCGAAGTTATATTGCTGAAAGCAATCCAATATCGCTCTACTTATCTGCGTCGGGCAGCAGCGGAATGTACGACAAAACCGTTCGAGTCTCGGAGGCCTAAGAGGCTAGGCTACGGAATGAATGTTTCTCAGCGTCCCAACTATCCTGAAAACATCAATGAAGCAGAAAGTGCCGATTGCAAGAAAGATCCCCATCGAAAGAACATCTGCACCTAAGAGCACGGCGTGAAGACGCTGTAGATCTCCCGGTTTATACCAGCTTGGCATGCCCAAAAAGCCAAGAACAAGCAACGAAAATGGTTGCGATAGCGCGAGTATAGAGGCGAAGCCAAACGTCGTCTCCACGAGCAACCGGATGATAAGCAGGATCACTTTCACCCGACCATCGTTTCAGGCGTCGCAGGGATCTGCAAGCTGATCAGTCAAGCAAGGACACCCGAAGGTCTAACACGAAAGCGCTGGTTGCTCTAGACTGCCGCCAAGATCAGTACCAAAACGCCGTTGACGGAAATTCAGAACTTGTCAGGCAGCGCGACCTAACTTCGCTTCCCCGAACACCGGCCACGTCCTTGCACCCTTGCGTGACAAAGTGCAGCAAAGGAACGTGTGCACGATACGACTAGGTGTGGTTGGATGCGCCGGCCGTCAATCAAAGCGTCACGGCGTCTCTTAGCTCTCTCACGAAAGCCGCTTTTTGAGTTGTTATGCGAACAGGGTGCTCAACCGCATCCAATATGACGTACGCGGGCTTTGCGTCCGCGGGTCGCAAGAACACGACGCAGGAGAGGGTTCTCGATGAAAGTTCTCATGATGGGTGCAACCGGCGCGTATGCGCGCTACGTCTTGCCGGCTTTGAAGACGCGGGGCGTTGTTGTTCGAGCTTTGGTCACGGATGAAGCCAAAAAGGCGGAGGCGATGACGAACGGTGCCGATGAGTCCGTCGTCGGAAATCTGAACGATGATCAAAGCTTGCTGAAAGCGACCCAGGATGTGGATGGAGTCTTCTTTCTGAACCCGGCGTTCGCGCCGAACGAAGCGGAACAGGGCGTCGCCATGGTAAAAGCCGCGATGGCGGCCGGCGTGAAGAAAATCACGTTTTCGGGTGTAATTCATCCTTCCATCTCCAAGATGACCAATCATGCAGGGAAGCGCCCGGTAGAAGAAGCGCTCTACGAGTCCGGCCTTGTCTTTACCGTGTTGCAACCGACGATGTTTATGCAAACCCTGGCTAGCAGCTGGAAGGAAATCGCAGCCAAGAGCACGTTTTCTCTGCCGTATTCAAATACCAAATGCGCGAGCTATGTGGACTATCGCGATGTGGCCGAAGCCGCTGCGATCGCACTGACGACCAACAGGCTCGATTACGGAACCTTCGAGCTTTCCGCACCGGGCATGTTCAATCGCATCGAACTCACGGCACTCATGTCCGACGTTCTTGGGCGCACGATTCAGCCGCAGGAGGTCCGCTTTGAGGACTGGGCGGCCGTAGCCCATTTGCCGGAAGGACCCTTCCGCGACGGCATGCGTCGCATGTACGCCGACTACGACCAGTTTGGCTTTCCGGGCGGCAATGCGCTGGTGTTGCGCAGCATCCTCGAACGTGAACCCCGCACGCTTCGCGCCTATCTGGAGGAACAAGCGGCAGAGACAAAGTAACGACGTTCGCCTGCTTTGGCGAGATGGATAAGCAGCGAGGCGGCTCGGAAAAGCCCCCTCGCTGGCCTGTTTACCCCCGGATACCGGCGCTCCTTACGCGCCTCCGTGCCGCACATCATCGCCACGCACCCAAAAAATCACATCTTCGGCGATATTGGTCGCATGGTCGCCCACGCGCTCCAGATTGCGCGAGATCACCAGCGCATTCAGTGCCTGCGATGCGCACTCGGGATGCTCCTGGATGTATCGGCCCAGGGAGTGATAGGCATTGCGGTTTATGTCGTCCACCTGATCGTCCAGCGTCAGCACCGAACGAGCCATCTCCGCATCGGCTTCGATAAAGGCCTGCAGCGCCTTGCGGACCATTGCGGACGAAAGCTGCGCGAGCCGCGGGATATCGACCGGCATATCCGTCGACTGCAGCGTGCCTAGTTCCTTCACGCGATTGGCGATGTTGACCGCTTGATCGCCGACGCGTTCCAGGTCCGCATTGATCCGGATCACCGCCAGGATGAATCGCAAATCGACCGCCATCGGCTGCTCCATCGCGAGCAGATCCAGCGCCAGTTGATCGATCTCGCGCTCCATCCGGTTGATCGCCGGCTCCGCCAGCAGCACCAGATCGCACAGTTCCGTGTCGCGGTCCGCGTATGCCCCTGTGGCGCGCGTGATGGCCTGTTCCACAAGCCCGGCCATCACCAGCAGGCGTTCCTTCAACCCGTCCAGGGCCTGATGAAATCTCGTGCGCATCAACCGAATCTCCCGGTAATGTAATCTTCCGTCCGCTTATCCGACGGGCTTGTAAAGATTTTGTGGGTGGAGTCGAACTCCACCAGCTTGCCGGTCAAAAAGAAGCCCGTCTGCTCCGCAACGCGCGCGGCCTGCTGCATGTTGTGGGTCACGATCACAATGGTGTATTGCGTTTTCAAATGGAAGATCAAATCCTCGATCTTCGAGGTCGACACGGGATCGAGTGCGCTCGCGGGTTCATCCATCAGCAGCACCTCCGGGTCGACCGCAATGGCGCGCGCGATGCACAATCGCTGCTGCTGGCCGCCGGAAAGGCTCGCGCCCGACTTCTTTTTCAAATCGTCCTTCACCTCATCCCAAAGCGCGGCCTGCTTCAGCGAACGCTCCACTACCTCATCCATCATGCGGCGCTTGCTGAAGCCATTCAGCTTCAAACCGCTCGCCACATTGTCATAAATCGACATGGTCGGAAATGGATTGGGGCGTTGAAACACCATACCCACCCGCCGCCGAATCTCCACCGGCGCCGAATCCTTGTAGATATTCAGCGGCCCCATCATCACGGTACCCTCGGCACGTGCGCCGGGCGTGGTTTCATGCATGCGATTTAAGCAGCGCACAAATGTCGATTTCCCGCAGCCCGAAGGCCCAATCAGCGCCGTCGCGTTGTTGGCCGGAATGTGGAGGCTCACATCATGCAGCGTGTGCACGGGTCCGTACCAAGCGTTCAATCCTTCGACCCGTATATCGACTCCCACTTACCGTCCTCCCTTGAGCGTGCCGCGATTGGCAAAGATGCGCACCAGCGTCACCGAAAGCATGATCAACAAAATCAGCACCAGCGCACCCGCCCAGGCCAAGCGGTGCCACTCGTCATAGGGCGAGATGGCATACGTATAAATCTGCAAAGGAAGCGCCGCAATGGGCTGCTGAACTTTGAAGCTCCAGAACTGGTTGCCGAAGGCGGTAAACAGCAGCGGCGCCGTTTCCCCCGCCACCCGCGCAAAGGCCAGCATACAGCCTGTAATGATGCCGGGCGAGGCCGTGCGCAGGCTGATGGACAACACCGTCCGCCAGCGGGGCACCCCCAGGCCGAATGCGGCTTCCCGCAAAGACGAGGGTACGGTCGCGAGCATCTCTTCGGTCGTGCGGGTGATCGTCGGCACCATCATAATCGCCAGCGCCACCCCGCCCGCAAACGCCGAAAAATGCTGCTGCTTGGCCACAATCAACGCGTACGCCGCCATCCCCATCACGATCGACGGCACACCGTTCAACACATCGGCGGTAAAACGCACGATGTTCGCAAACACCCCGCCCCGGCCGTACTCCGCCAGATACACCCCTGCCCCGATGCCGAGCGGAATCCCGAACAGGCTCGCCATCCCCAATACCACGCCTGATCCGACGATGGCGTTCGCCATGCCGCCGCCGCCCATGCCCACCGGTGCCGGTGTTTTTGTAAAAAACGCAATATTAAGCGAGCTCGCACCCTTATAGATCAGGTAACCCAGAATCGCCACCAGCGGCACCAGCACAAGCAGCGTGCTCAGCACGGAAATCACCGTGACGCCTACGTCTGTCGCATGCCGGCGGCGGTCGCGCCAGCCAGTGTCAGGCCGCGGCTGCCGCGGAGGAGAAGCTTGCGTGGGCAGTGCAGCCGGTCCGGCAGATGCGGGCGGGGCGGGCATTACCGGAACCGGCCGTGCGACCTCCAAACCGGGCCGTGACGGACCGGACGAATCGGGTGTGCCGGACATGCCGGGTGCATCGGGGGTCGTTGGCG
>CAXTRN010000119.1:0-1342 GCA_964246645.1 uncultured Acidobacteriaceae bacterium | reverse complement strand
GGCCGGCGGCACGGCAGCCGATGGCTGCGCGGCCGGCAGGACGGGAACCGGCCGTGCCACCACCGTTTGGGGCTGCGGTGTATTCGTCGGCAGCGCACTCATGCGGTCGCCCTCCCGGAGTTCCCACGCGTCACCGCCCACATCAGCAGGCGCGCAACGGCATTCACCACAATCGTGACCAGAAACAGTGCCAGGCCAATCTCGATCAAGGCGCTCAGGTATAAATCGCCCGTGGCTTCGGAGAACTCATTGGCGATCACACTGGCCAACGTATAAGCGGGGTTGAACAGGTTTTTGCTGATATCCGGGTGGTTGCCGATCACCATTGTGACCGCCATCGTCTCTCCCAGCGCCCGCCCCAACCCCAGAATGACCGCACCCACAATGCCGATGCGCGCGTTGCGCAGCACCGCCATGCGGATCATCTCCCAGCGCGTCGCGCCCAGGGCCAGCGCCGCTTCCCGTTGTGAATCCGGCACCGCCCGCATCACGTCGCGGCTGATCGAACAAATCACCGGGAAGATCATGACCGCCAGGATCAGGCTCGCACTCAGGATGCCCACACCGAAGTTCGGCTGCGTGAAGAAGCCCGTCCATCCCAGGCTCTTTTCCAGCACCGGCCCTACCTGATCGCGCACAATCGGAACCAGCACAAATACCGCCCACAAGCCATACACCACCGATGGGATCGCCGCCAACAGCTCTGTCAAAAACGCGATGGGTCCGCGCAGTGGAATGGGGCAGATGTCCAGCACAAAGATCGCGACTGCAATCGAAAGCGGCACCGCAATGGCCGTCGCCAACAGCGACGTAACCAGCGTTCCATAGATGAACGGCAAGGCGCCGAAGCTGCCGTTCACCGGGTCCCACAGGCTCGTGCCGAAGAACTTCCAGCCAAAGGTATGGATCGACAGCCTGGCGTTGCTGGTCAGCACGAACACGATCAGCATCACGATCACGATCACACTGAGGGCGCACACCACCATCAACGCACCAAATGAGCTGTCGGCCGCACTGCCGCTGCCGCGGCTTTGCAGAAACTTCCGAATCTCGGAGGGCGCCGGCGCAACGCCCGGTGTCGCAGCAGGCATGGAAGCCGCGCCGGTCGCCTGAGAGGAAGGAACGAAGGTAAGGTTTGGGTCGGCCATCGAACAATCTATACCGTCAAATGCGGGTGAGGGCGAGGGAGCGCGTTCCGAACTGCCGGACCACGCCCCCGAAAGAACAGGAAGCTGAAAACCAGGAAACAGAAGATCGAGGATTTCCCGGACCGCGCCCGGCGTTTACTTGATCTGCCCGATTTCCTGTTCTACCTTTTGCGCCACCGCTGCCGGTAGCGGAG
>CAXTRN010000118.1:0-11211 GCA_964246645.1 uncultured Acidobacteriaceae bacterium | reverse complement strand
GGGTGGCATCGCGCGCGGGCTTCACTTCGGAGTGACAACCGGTGAGAAACGTCGCGGGAAAAAGAGCAGCCAGGGTGAAGCGACGGCGATTCATGTGGAAATCGTCGCAGCTTCCCCCCGGCTCTGCAAGGCTTGCTTGGCGCAGGTGCTCAAGTACGCTACTTCGGTGCCGGTCCGCGCACCACCTGCACCAGGTTTGCCGTCCGAATTTGCCGGGCAAATGCGGCTTTCACATCGGCGGCGTTCAGTTCGATGTACCGTTTCGACGCACGCAAGGGTTCGTCGAGCGGCAGCCCGAGTTCGGCGCGCGCCAGCATGCCCCCGGCCACGGCCTCTTCACTTGACTCCCCCAACGGCAACTGGCGCAATAGCAGCGCCTTGGCCTGATGCAGTTCGCCGGGCGAAACCTCATCGGTCGCCATCTGGTTCAGGTCGCGCTCCACCAGCGCCCGCGCTTTGGATACATTGCCTGGATCGCAGCCGTAGTCGACCGTGTAGGTAGCGCGCGTCTTCGATGCGTTCAGGCTCACATCGACGCTGTAGACCAGGCCGGCCGTTTGGCGCAGATCGTGATAGAGCCGCGTCGCATAAAAGCCGCCGCCAAGCACATGCGTCCCCAACTGCAAGGGGTAGTAATCCGGGCTGAAGCGGTTCACCTCCAGCTGTTCGGCCAAGACGACTGAATCCTGCACCTGTTCGGCATCGGCAACCGCCTGTGCGGAAGGCTTGTTGACAGGAACGGCTTCAGGCGTCGTGTTCGGCTTGGGGCCCGTGGCTTTCCATGCACCAAACCCCTGTTCGATCGCCGTTTTCGCCTCTTCGGGGGTGATGTCGCCGATCACCACAATCGTGGTCAGGTCGGGTCGGACCGTCGCGCCATAGTACTTTTTCACATCGTCCAGGGTGAGTTTGTTCAGGGTGCCCGGGGTCGTTTCACGCAATGACGGATCGGTTGCCGGCAGCAGCGCCAACTCCAGCGCCCGTGAGGTGCGGTACCCGGGGCTTTGGAGATTGCCGGCCACAAACTGCGCCGTCTGTTGCCGCGTCACCTCAAAGGCCTGGGCCGGCAGGGCAGGGCGCAGTTCATTGTCGGCGAGCAATTGCACCCCGCGTGCGAAATTTTCCTTCAACACCGTCAAGCTGAAGCGATCGCCGGCGCTTTCATTCGCGGCAATATCGTCAAGCGCCTTTTGGAACGCCAGCCGATCAAGCGATTGTGTGCCATAGGAATACAGGCCGTCGAGAATTTCCGCAACACCCTCCTGGCCAGTGGGCGTTTGCAGATCCGCATTGTGCTTCACGGCGCCGACCAGGGTGACCGTAGGGCTGGTGTGATCGGTGCGCACAATTAGCCGAATGCCGTTGCTGAGCGTCGTGTCGCTGGGTGTGAGGAACTCCGTGGGCGCCTTCAGCTGATCCAGCTGCGACGCCGCCCACGTGGGCAGCACGACCGGTTTGGTGGGCGCGGAGGTCACCTTTTCCCCGCCGCCGAAGCCGTTTGACGCCACAGCCTGCCCGGTCGGCACGGGCTTCAAGGTCGCCGTGATGGTGCCTACGTTGAGCAGGTACTGCTTGGCGACCCGGTTCACATCAGCCACGGTCACTTTGCGGATCGCGGCCACATCCTCTTCAGGCGACGTACGGCCTTCCGCAGCGAGCGCATCGGACCACACCGTCGCCAGGCCGGGGATAGAGTTGCGTTGAAATTCGGCTTGCGCAATCTCGCTGCGCTTGGAAGCGTCGACAAGCTCGGCGGGAACGCCATCCTGGGCATACTTTGTCAGGATCTGCCGCATCTCGTTCACCGCGCCGGTGCTGTCTGCCCCGGCCGGCAACGCCACCAGACCGAAGCCGACGCTTGCCTTGGGGTAGCTTTCGGCGACTGCGAACTGCGCCGCCAACGCCTTACCCGCGGGCACCAGAGCGTACAGGTCCGCGCGCTGCGACCCGAGCACATCGGAAAGAATCTGCGCGGCAGCGTAGTCGGGCGAATCGGTGCCAGGCAGCCGATAAGCGATAAAGCCGAGCACATACGGCAGATTGCTGTCGAGCGAGAACGTGTCCGTTTTCACAGGCTGCAGGTCCACCGATGGGTGCGCCGGCAGTGCATGGCTGGGGATGGCCTCAAACTGCTGCCTGATCTGCGTCAACGTCGGCCCGGGGTCTACATCGCCGGCCACCACCAGGATGGCATTGGCGGGCGTGTACCACTGCTTGTAAAAATCGCCGAGCATGGTGGCCGTGGTGGCGTCGAACGAGCTCTTGGTGCCGAGCGGATCATGCGCATAGGGTGTGCCCGCAAACATCGCGGCATTCAGGCGATTGATGAATTTGTAGGTGGGATTGGAAAGATCGCGCGCGACCTCCTGCTCAATCGCACCGCGTTCCTGGTCCCACTCGGCCTGGGTGTTGTCCACGCCGCGCAAACAGGCCGCCTGTGCATCGAGCGCCACGCCGAGATCGGCTGCGGGCACGGTGGCATAAAACTGCGTAATGTTCTGCTGCGTGTCGGCGTTGTTGTTGCCGCCGAGCTGCGCATAGATCGCCGCGGTCTGGTCAGCGGACATGCCGGTGCACCCGCGAAACGCCATGTGTTCTTCCGCATGCGCCATGCCGGGGAAACCCTGCGGCGTTTCGTCGCCGCCCACCATGAAGTTGGTTTCCACTGTGACCACCGGCGCCAGCGCGTCACGCACAATGACCACGCGCATGCCGTTCTTCAACGTGGCACGGGTGACGTTGCTATCGGGAGCCTTGGCGTTTTGTGCAGAAACGACGAAACCGGGAACAAGAACGAGGGGAAGGGCGAGGGGGGCGAGGCGGAATGGTAAGGGCACGCGTGTTTGGACTCCAACTGGAGTGTATTGTCTCAGGTGAGGCGGGCGCGTACCGTAAGGCAAGTTTGTTGCGGTAAACACGTGAACGCAAGGGAAGTGGATCGTGAAAAGGAATGTTTGCGGGATACCTGCTTTACTGGGCGCCATGGTTGGCATGGCGGCACTCACGCCGCCGCTACGGGCGCAACCGGCACCAAACGGGCCGGCACCAAACGGGCCGGCACCACACGGGCCGGCACCACACGGGCAGGATGCGCCCGTGCTGACGTTCACGCGAGCGGAGGAGGATCGGACGTTGGGTGCGGCGTATCGCTCCGCCCTCGATAACCTGCTGCGTGTGAACACGGTGCCGTACGCGAGTGGGCCGAAGGCGCGGGATTTCAACCAAACGGGCCTGCTCGCGGCAACGCCGGATACCTTCATCCGGGCTGGCGGCGGGTATGACGAGCCCTGGACGCGCGATGCTTCCGTGAATAGCTGGAATGCGGCCAGCCTGCTGGAGCCCCTGGTGGCGCGTAACACGCTTTGGGCTGTGGTGAAGCGGCAAGCGAACGGCAAGTTAATGGTGCAGCAGGACAATCAATGGTGGGACCAGACGATCTGGATTGTTGCCGCGTGGAATCACTTTCTGGTGACCGGCGACCGTGCCTTTCTAGCGCAGGCCTATGAGGCTGCGGGGGAAACCTTGGCGCGCGAAAAGCAGCTGCACTTCAACGCGGGGAGCGGCTTGTTTGAAGGTCCGGCATTTTTGAACGACGGCATCGCGGGCTACCCGGTGCCGCCCGCCGACCCGTCCGAAAGCCGGGGCTCGTTTGTGCTGGCCTACCCCGGTGCGGACAAGGTGATGGCGCTGAGTACAAATTGCATCTACACCGGCGCGTACCGGGCCGCAGCAGAGATGGCTATGGCGCTGGGCAGGCCACCCGGGGAGGCGGCGGAGCTGAAGGGGAGTGCCGATACCTTGGCGGCACGCATTCGCGAACGGTTCTGGATGCCGGCCGCGGGGCGGTTCGGGTACCTGCTCTACCCTGACGGCAAACTCGATCCGTCGCAGGAGGGCGCGGGGCTGGCGTTTTCAATCTTGTTGGGCGTGGCAACGCCCACAGAGGCCGCCTCGATCCTCAAGGTGGTGCACCTCGAAGCACATGGTCTGCCGGATGTTTCGCCCGCGTTCCCGCGATACAGCACGGAGCACCCCGGTCGCCATAACGTGATCCTTTGGCCACCCATCGAGAGCTTTTGGGCGGAAGCCGCAGCGCGGCAGGGAGACGCCGGTGCGTTCTCGCGTGAGGTGGAAGGCTTGGCCGCGTTGGCCAACGGGAGCGGCGGGCATTTCTGGGAGATCTATAACGCCGCCACGGGTCTCCCGGATGGAGGCTGGCAGGTCGGCCATCAGTGGGACGCGCAACCGGACCAGACCTGGTCGGCGACGGGCTACCTGCGGACGATGTATGCGGGGCTTTTTGGAATGCGGTTTGGCGTGGATGGGCTCACGTTTGCGACGATGCTGCCTGTGGAGTGGGGCGAGGTGTCGCTTGGGGGTGTGCGGTACCGGGACGCGACGCTCACGGTGCATCTGCGCGGCGCCGGGCACAGCGTCCGAAGCTTTCGACTGGATGGCGTGAAGCAGGATCGGCCTGAAATCGCTGCGGGGTTAAAGGGAGTTCACACGATTGAGATTTTTCTCAGCGATTAACGAGGACTGTCCCGAATTTCGACCAAACCTGGAGTTACTCAGAGAACCTTGATGGCGTGCGTGAAGCCATACAGCACTCATCCGTTTTTCGCGAGGTCGCAACCAGGGTAAGCTCCCCAGTAAAAGATGAACTACTGGGAGCTTACGACAGCGAGGAGATCAATACGTCGGGTTGCGGACTTGTACTTGGCTTCGCTTCTCGCTGAAAGTAAACACAAATCTTCTCCGCCGTGGCCGCATTCACCACGGCCCGCAGCGCGTCAGGGTTCTTCTCCGCGGCCTGCCGCAGCGCGCGCACGCTGCCGAAATGGGCCAGAAGACGCTGGCGGGTCGTGGGACCGACGCCGGAGATCTCATCCAGCTCGCTCACGCGGTCGCGCATTTCGCGTCGTTTGCGATGGTAGCCGATGGCGAAGCGATGGCTTTCATCGCGAATCTTCTGGATCACATGCAGCACCGGTGAGCGCCGGTCCAGCACCACCGGATCGTCTTCCTGCCCGTGGAGATAGATGATCTCCTCACGCTTGGCAATGGACGCCAGCGGCTGGCTGGTGAGGCCAAGCTCTTCCAGCGCGGCGGCGGCGGCATGCAGCTGGCCCAGGCCGCCATCGATGAGCACAAGCGAAGGCAGGGTAGCATCTTTGCCCACCGGTTGGGCTCCATTGGCGAACTTGCTGTATCGCCGGCTCACGATCTCCGCCATTGACGCAAAATCATCGACCCCGGAGACGGTTTTTACCTGGAACTTGCGATAATCCGCCTTTTTCATCGCACCCTTTTCCCACACCACCATGGAAGCCACGGTTTCGGCGCCCTGGATGTGCGAAATATCGAAGCACTCGATGCGCTCGGGCGCGTCCGGCAAATTGAGCGCATCGCCAAGCGCTTCGGCCATGGCTTTCGCACTTGGCTGCAGCACGCGGAAGCGCTGGTCGTAGCTTTGCTTTGCGTTCTGGCACACAAGGTCGACCAGCGAGCGCTTGTCCCCGCGCTGCGGCGCTGCGATCTCGATCTTGTGACCGCTGCGCTCGCGCAACAGGTCGGCAAGCAGTGCGCGATCGGGAAAGTCCACTGGCACATAAATGTGTTTGGGAACGTAGTTCTGATCCAAATACAACTGCTTCAGCAAGGCAGAAAAGAAGGCGGCCGGCGAAAAACATGGTTTCGCCGGTGTGCCGGCTGAAGCCGCGTTCGCTTCAACGCCCGCTTCCTCTCCCGCCATTTCCGGAAGCGGCTTTTCCAAAGCGCAATCAACATCCAGGCCCGGATCGCCTGCGTCGAAACGCGAAATCAGCACTGAATGCTGCTCGGAAACCTCGGTATCGGCAAGGATTTCCGGAGCCGCAACCTGCGGATTCGGCTCCAGGCGAGACTCGGCCTCAAGATCGCTCGCATTTTCCTCCCGTTCGACCGGCGAAGCGGAAACCTCGTCTTCGAATTCGGGCAAATCCTCCCAGAACATATCGCGGCGGTCCACGATCTTGCCGCCACGCATGTGAAACAGGTTCACCGCGAGCATGTCGTTTTCAAAATGAAAGCCAAACACATCGGCATCATCGGTATCGGTGGTGTCCATTCGCTGGCGCTCGCCGGCCTGGTGCACCGTAGAAAGCTGGTCGCGCAGCCGTGCGGCAAGTTCGAAGTGCATATTTTCGGCGGCGGCTGCCATGCGCGCCATCAGCCGGGCTTCCAGTTCCCCGGTTTTGCCCTCTAAAAACAGCTGCACATCCTTGATCACCGCGCGATACTCTTCCTGCGGGATCAACCCTTCCGCACACGGCCCAAGGCAGCGCTTGATGTGGTACTGCAGGCAGGGCCGCGGATGGTATCGATTCAAATCCACTTTGCAGCTGGGAATCAAAAAGCTGCGGTGCACGACATCCACGATGCGATGCGCCAGATTGCCCGGAAAGTAGGGACCAAAATACGCGCCGCCATCCTTGCGCAGCCGTCGCGTGACAAACACCTTGGGGTGCCGGTCGCCCAGCGTGAGCTTCACATACGGGTAGGTTTTATCGTCGCGCAGCAGGATGTTGTAACGCGGCTTGCGCTGTTTGATTAAATTGTTTTCAAGCGCCAAGGCTTCCCGTTCGTTGCCGACGGTGATGTATTCAAGATCCACCGCCTCCCGCATCAGGGAGCCCGTCTTCGCGTGGGCCTGCGAGGCCGCTAGAAAGTACGACCGCACCCGCGCCCGCAGGTTTTTTGCCTTGCCAACGTAGATCACCTCACCCTCGGCGTTTTTGTACAGGTAACAACCGGGGCCGGTGGGCAGGGTGCGAATTTTTTGTAGCAGATCCATGTGAAAGAAAGTGCCGCTCAGCCAAAGGGCGATGAGGAAGTGGCTATGAAGAACAGCCAGGCGGCTCTTCCAGATTAGACGTTTTCTCCTCGCCCGCGATGCAGAGTGCTGGCGGCGCAGCCCAGCGCACGCGATAGCATGGAGCATGCCGCAGAAAACAGCACCAGACCTCGACGAAACGCAACGCCGTGCAGGAAACGCGGTCGCCGGCGCCGCGGCGATCATGGCGCGTCTGCGCGGGCCCGACGGATGCCCGTGGGATCGCGAGCAAACCTTCGACAGCATCAAGCGGCACACGCTTGAGGAAACCTATGAGGTCTTCGACGCCATCGAGCGCCGCGCCTGGCCGGAGTTGCGCGACGAGCTCGGCGACTTGCTGCTGCAGGTGCTTTTTTACGCGCAGATGGCGAGCGAGGCCGGTCATTTTACGCTCGAGCAGGTCGCCGAAGCGCTCAGCGCCAAGCTCGTTCGCCGCCATCCTCACATCTTCGGCGAGGTGCACGCGCCCGATACCGACGCCGTTCTGCGCAACTGGGAGGCGATCAAACGGGAAGAAAGACGTGCTGTGGCGGCGCTCGCGGCCGAGGCAGGGACGGAGACGCACGGGCTGGGAACGCAGTCGGCGCTGGACGCGATCCCACGTTCCATGCCGGCGCTGCTTGAAGCGGGCAAGCTCGGCGCAAAAGCCGGCAAAGCCGGTTTCGATTGGCCGGACGCGGCCGGGCTGTTCGACAAACTTGTGGAAGAAACAGCGGAACTGCAGGCCGAAATCCTCAGCGGCAACCAGGACGCCGTCGAAGCGGAATGCGGGGATCTGTTGTTCACGGCGGTCAACCTCGCGCGGCATCTCGGCGTCGACCCCGAATCGGCCCTGCGGCGCACGAACGCAAAGTTTCGCGCCCGGTATCGCGCGATGGAAACGGGTGCAGGGGGCACCGAGGCCTTCGAACAGGTCTCCTTGGCCGAAAAGGAACGACTTTGGGCGCGAAGCAAAGCCGCTGAATCGTCGCCACGTTAGAACGTATAACCAGGGCACTCGCGCGACAAACGCGGCAATGCGCACAAGGCAGGCCGGCCTGGATCGGCGTCAGCGCGTCGGCACCGGGATCGCCAGCAGGGCCCGGATGGCGTCCTGATAGGACAGCGGGCTGGGCAGCAGATGCGCATCCCACGCGGTCATTTCGACATTTTCCTTTACGGTGTGGACCAGCACCTCGCGAATCGCGACATGCTCACTGAGCCGGGACGCGAGCCAGCGGTGCTCGCCCACCGCCGTCTGCTCAAAGGTCACGGTGCCGCCTTCAGTGATGCGGGCCAGCAGGCCGCCCCAGCCGAAGTCCAACGGATGCAGAACGCGGCCCTCAATCCGCGTCACGCAATGGCTCTGGGCGTCGATCCAGACACGGCCGGCTATGCCTTTGAGCGCTTCGGTCACTACGGTCGGCGGCTTGTAACGGGGGTCCGGGGCGAAATCAACGACCACCTGCAAACCATGCCCGCCGCCCGGCTGTGGCTGCCCCGGCGCGTAGGTCCAAAACATCGCCTGGGGAAGGGCATGGACCAGCTCTCGCGCATACCCGCGTGCGACTCGGCTGCGCTGTTTGCGCTCCAGAAAGTCGCCTGGGGATGCAAGGATTTCCTGCAAGCGCGCACGTTCGGCACTGTCTTCGACCGCCGTTAAGGGACCGCCGTCGCGCTGCACCAGGCGCGCGACATTGCCTTCCCGGCTTTCGATCTCTTCGCGCGTCCTGTCGCCTTTGTTGTCGATCTTTCGCACGCGGTAGCGCAAGGGCGCGGCCTCATCGTCGGTGAGGATGCGGTCCTGATTGGCAACCGCGGCCGCAATCCACGCATGCGGCGGTCCCGCGGGTACGCTTGGGGCTGCCTGCTGAAAGGCCGCTTTTTTCGGGGTAAACCCCCGCATGCGGATACGGGGTGAGGAACCGGCGCTCGCAGCCGCCAATAGCAAAACGCCGCAAAGCCGCGAAAGCCGGAGAAACAGCGTCACCCCGCCAAGCCCGAGTCGCGCCCGGGTCGCGCCCGTCCTCCGGTGCAAGCGGTGCAAGCAGACCTCCAGGGCATGCGTTCGGGACACGCTTCTCAAAGAATAGACGATCTTGCCGGGCTGAATGGATTGTCTGTATGCAGCGTATCTGTGAGCTTGGCTGTGAAACTTACCCGTGCAGTTTGTCCGTGAAAACCGCAGCGCCTCCTCCGCTTAACGCAGCGAAAGCCCAATGTCCCACAGCAATTTCCAATATTGGCGAAGCAAAACCCTGGCTTGGCGCAGCGCGATCGCAGCGTCAGCGCGCTGGCGCGGAAACAAGTTTCGCCGGATGTGCAGGGGAGTGGCTACGCCAGGCCTGCCGGCGGGCTCTACACTGGCTTTACACTGGACCGAGTAACGAGCCAGAAAAGCTCTCCTATGATGCATTTGTTTAAGCGCGGCGGGTCCGCCGGCGAAGGTCACCTCCTCGAACGCACACGCCACTCCCGTGGCTGGGCGGAGGTATTGCAGCACATGCGTGCCGAACCTGTGCAGAGCATGCGCGTGCTGGATTTCGGCACCACTTCGCCGGCCAACATCAATTTGCTGACCTCGATGGGGCACAGCGTGTATATGGCCAATATCGTCAGCGAGGCTGGAAAACCCGAGTGGCTCATCGCGCCGCCGCCTGGATCGCGCCCAAACACCCCGCCCACCTACGACGACGAGCAATTTGCCGCGACCAACCTGGACTTTTCGGGCCGGGATTTCGACGTGGTTTTACTGTGGGACACGGCAGACTACCTTCCGCCGCCCCTGGTGCCTGCCTTGTTTGCGCGGCTGCGGACGGTTACGCGCCCCGGCGGCCGTTTGCTCGGCTTTTTTCACGGCAAAACAGAAGGGCCGGGAACAGGGTACGCGCGTTACCAAGTCACTGACACCGACCTTCTTCGCCTGCAGGGCAGTGAAGCGTTGCCAATCCGGCAGATCATCCAGAATCGCCAGATCGAACGCTATCTGGAGGGCTTCAGCACGGTTCGCTTCTTTCAAGGAGCCGATAACATGCGCGAAGTCATCGCCACACAGGCTTGAGCGATCCGCTGCCGCCGACATAACTCTGGCGCAGCAAAAAGCAGAGCTGGTGGGGTGAAGATGCCCAGCAAAATGCCACAGCAAAGAAGAGAGTTGCCTCGCCTTGCTGTGGCATGGGTTTCCGGGATGTTAGCTGGCTTCTTTTGTGCCTTTGCGGCGGTCGGCCCAGCGGCGCTGCATCGCTTCCTGAATGCGTTTGCGGCCTTCCGGGCTCAGGTTGCGCTTACGCTTCCGGGCCGGCGTTTCCGCCGCTGCCGGCGCGGCGTTGGTGCTGCCCTTGGGACGGCCCCGCCGAGGTTGTGCTGGAACCGGACTTGTGCCGTCCAACGCTGCCACAGCCTGCCGCGCTCCCTGCAACCGCGCAATCTCCGCATCGATTGCGGAGAGTATCTGACTTACGTCCATGTAACATCCTCTTTTCGTGTTGCCGCCGGTTGACGTCTCGCGCCCCCACTTAGCTTCTGTAACTCTACGTGTGAAGAGATACCCTTGCAAGGGGCGCGGCACTGTTATTTAAAAAATAAAGCGGCGATGGAGAAACTCCAATCCGTATCGCAGCCTCACATCGCAGCCCGTTGTCACGGCTTAACCTGACAACGAAGCCTGAGAACGCAGGCTTGGAGCGAGTGCCTGGAAGCGGGTGCTGGGAGCGAATGCTAGACTCGTTCCCGATGCGACCTGTTCCTTTGCGTGCTTACGGCCTAGCCGTGTTATCGGCTCTTTTACAGCTACTGCCTTTTCCCTTGGCTGGACCGGTGCCCGCGTGGCGACGTTTGTTCTGTTGGTTCTGCCTTTTTCCGCTGTTCTACGCATTGCGGAGCAGGGATGCGGAAGAAAGGCCGCTAACTCCCTTCGGCTCTGCACTTATTGGTTACGTTTGTGGCGTTTGCTGGTTCTGCGGTAACTGTTACTGGATCTACCAGACCATGTTTTTTTATGGCGGTCTGCCGGCACCGGTCGCCTTCGGCATCCTAGTTCTTTTTTCCCTCTACCTGGGGCTGTATTTCGCTCTTTTTGGCTTCTGCTTTGCATGCCTTCGTTCGGCAGCGGGGGAGCGAGCCGCTATCTCGCTCAGCCCCTTGCTTTGGGTGGGCGTAGAGTTGGCGCGCGCCCGTATCACCGGTTTTCCCTGGGACCTGCTCGGCTACACGCAGATAGACAGCGTCTTGCTTACCCATATGGCGCCGTGGACCGGCGTGATGGGTTTGTCGCTGGTGGTCGCGGCCGTGAATGCCTTTTGGCTTTGGACCCCGGCTGGTCCGGGCCGGCAGGGCTGGGTGGGGCCGTTGCGGGTGTT
>CAXTRN010000117.1:0-11317 GCA_964246645.1 uncultured Acidobacteriaceae bacterium | reverse complement strand
CTTCTGCAGGAAAATCTACACGTGGGCGCGGAGACACGCAGCACGGCGGAAAGCGAAACGCAAGCCGAAACCCAAGCCGAAAGTCAAGCCGAAAGTCAAACACAGATGTTGGCCGACTTTTCCTCCCGCACCCTCCACCCCCTGCTGGCTCCGGAGCTTTCGGCCATCGGGTTAGCGCCAGGCACAGCGTCGCAGCCGGCATCGCAAACAACTCCAAAGGCATCGCCGAACGTACCCGTCGCTGGTGTTTCTCCCCGCATCGTGCTTTGGCCTGAAGCTCCCACTTCCTTCATGAGCGCCGACCCGCAGTTTCGCGCGGCGGCCGGAAACGTGGCGCGTGCGGCCAAAGCGCCGCTGGTCGTCGACGCAGTTGGCCAAGGCAGCGTGCCCAACCGCAGCGGGCACATGGATGAGTTCGTATCCGCCAGCTTTTTTCTGCCGGACGGCACCTTTGCCGGGCGCTACGACAAGATGCATCTTGTGCCCTTCGGTGAATACACCCCTTACAAACAACTCTTCTTTTTCGCGGGTCACCTGTTGGATGGACTGAATTTCATTCCCGGCACGCAGCGCCGTTTGTTCAGCGCCGACGGCCATCGTTATGGGGTCTTCATCTGTTACGAATCCATCTTCGGCGATGAAATACGCGAGTTTGCCGCCAGTGGCGCGCAGGTGCTCGTAAACCTATCCGACGACGGTTGGTACGGCGACACCAGCGCTCCCTGGGAGCACTTGGACATGGCACGCATGCGGGCCATCGAAAACCACCGCTGGCTTTTACGCGACACCAACACCGGCCTGACGGCCTCCATCGACCCCGCCGGGCGCATCGTCTCCTCCATGCCGCGCCACGTGCGAGGCGCGCTGGAGGTTCCCTTCGGTTACAGCCAGAAACTGACCTTCTACACCAGATATGGCGACTGGATCGCCTGGCTGTGTGCCATCGCGATCGCCGCGGTGCTCGGCGGCAGCTATCTGCAGCGCCGCTATCCTGCAGAGACCCTGCACAGACCCAGGTAGCCCAAATAGTGCAGATAGCCCCGTACTCTGCAACGCCCGCCCGAGCCGCGTAGACTGAAACCTATGCTGGATGATTTGGAGTTTGCTTACTCCCCGGTTCGCGAGAAGGTTCGCGATCTGCGGGAGTATCTTTGACGCGGCTCGCCTGAAGAAAGAACTCGCACAGGTCGAGTCTAAAATCGCCGATCCCGCCGTTTGGGCCGATGCCACGAAATCACAACCGCTGATGCGCGAACGCAAGCGGCTCGAAGAGCAGCTTGCGTACGATGTCGAGTTGGGCCGCCGGATGGGCGACATCGACTCCTACTTTGAGCTGATGCGTGAAGGGGAAGCCTCGGTCGAGGACGACCTGCGGCGCGAAATCGATCTTCTGAGCGCCTACACGGAACAACTCGAAGCCCGCACCATGCTTTCTGAAGAGCACGATGCGCTCAACGCCATCGTCACGGTGCACCCGGGTGCGGGCGGTACGGAGTCGCAGGACTGGGCCGAGATGCTGATGCGCATGTACCTGCGCTGGGCCGAACGCGAAGGGTTCAAGACCGAGATCAACGAGATCCAGGATGGCGATGAGGCCGGCATTAAATCAGCCACCTTCACCATTACAGGCGATTCCGCCTTTGGTCTGTTGCAGGGCGAAACCGGCGTACACCGGCTGGTGCGCATCTCGCCTTTCGATCAGGCCAAGCGCCGCCACACCAGCTTCGCCTCTGCCTATGTATCTCCCGAGATCGACGACTCCATCGTCATCGACATCAAGCCCGACGAGCTGCGCATCGACACCTACCGCTCGGGTGGAAAAGGCGGCCAACACGTGAACACGACCGACTCCGCTGTGCGCATCACGCATCTGCCCACCGGGATCGTCGCCGGCTGCCAGAATGAGCGCTCGCAACATAAAAATAAAGAGCGCGCTATGAAAATGCTGCGTTCACGCCTGTATGAGCACGAGCTGGAAAAGAAACGTGCCGTGAGCAAAAAGCTCGAAGATTCGAAGCTGGAGATCAACTTCGGATCGCAAATTCGCAGCTATGTGTTGCAGCCGTATCGCATGGCCAAAGACCTTCGCACCCGCGTGGAAGTCGGCGATGTGGATCGCGTGCTCGATGGCGGGCTCGACCCGTTTATTCGCGGATTCCTGCGCATGCGCCGCGAAGGTGGGGTGCCTGCAGCGGTGGACGACGCGGATGACGTGTAGGAGCGGCCAAATCACCAGAGAATAGGCTTGGCGTAGCATGTAAAGCTACGCTGGAAGTTCTACTCGCCTTTGCCCTCGAGCCAGCGATGCAGCGCGCTGATATGCAGATCTAAGGCGACGGACGTCGTGCTCAGCATTTCATGGCCCATGCGTTGCACCCTGCCGAAATCGTCTAAATGCCCCAGCGGCGCGCGCGGGGAGGTATGCACCGCCAGCCCGGCACGTCGGCACAGCAGCGCGATGCGGAATAGATGCGTGCCGTCGCTCACCACATCCAGCGTTTGGAGGTTGTGCTCCTCGGCGAGTTCCGTGAGCCGCTCGACCTGCTGTTCTGTATCGACCGACGAGGTTTCCGCTACGATACGTTCAGCCGGAACGCCATTGGCGAGCAGGTAATCGCGGCCCGCACCGCCCTCGGTATTGCCTTCATCCCTGGCCGACCCACCGCCGAGCGTGATGATCAAGGGCGCCAGGCCGCGCTGATACAGCGAAAGCGCCTTGTCCAGCCGCGCATGGAGCACTGGCGAAGGCCGTCCGCCATATTCCGCCGCCCCAAAGACCGCAATCGCATCTGCGCGCTCGGCATTGTCAATGCCTGCGGTAAAGCGGATCTGCCCATAAAGCCATACAAACCAGCTCACCGTGCCCAGCAGAACAAGGCTCAGCACTGTATAGAACACACGCTTGGCGAAGCGTTCGGAGGCGATCTGAAAGCGGCGGCGTTGGCTGGCTCGACTCATGGGCGTGGCAGGAAACGATCATCGTCGTGCAAAACTCGCAGTGGCGTAAGCGAAAACCGGGTGCAAAGGCTTCGGTGCGAACTCAGCTACGACCTAGACACGAATTGGACATGAAGCTGATATCCAGCTCAGCGTTGCATCGCCAAAGCGATCTCGTGGGTCGGAATGGCGCCTTCGCGCAGAATCATCCATGAGTTTTCACCGCCGCTCAGATCGACGATCGTGGTTGGGACGGCCCGCGCCGTCGGGCCGCCGTCCACAATCAGCGGGATCTTCGTGCCGAACTGTTCACGCACGCAGCCCGCCCAGGTGCACTCGGGCATGTCGCGCAGGTTGGCCGAGGTGGCTGTAATCGGCAAACCCAACTCCTTCACCACAGCACGGCAGATGGTCGCCTCCGGCACGCGTAGCGCGACATTGCCGGTATTGGCCGTCACCCGCAGCGGCAACTTGCTCCCTGCCCGCACGATGATGGTCAGCGGCCCCGGCCAGAAGCGCTCAGCGAGCCGGTCGAAATCGGCGCCGATGCCGCGCGCCAGCTCATAAGCCTGCGTCACGTCGGCAATCAGCAGCGACAGCGGTTTATGTCGGGCACGGGTCTTCAGATCGTAAATCCGGTCGACGGCGCGCAGGTTGACCGGGTCGACCGCGAGCCCGTAAAAGGTGTCCGTCGGCAGCGCGACGACCTCGCCCGCATCGAGCGACTGCGCTACGCGGCGAATGGATTCCGGTTCCGGTTCGTCCGGATGTATGCGTAAAAGCTCAGCGTCCAACGTGCCCTCAAATCCTCTGTGTTCAAACTCTACCGCTTCCGGTACGGCCCCGTGGAGCTGAGCGGCAATGGACCGGCAGGGTGACTCGCGCCGATACACCTGGTCAATACACTCAGGCCGACACACCTGGTCGATACATCCAAGCCGATACACTCAACAGGAGATGCCCTCGCTTCCCCCGCCCATCACCAGCCGCACCAATGCGCGTGTTAAAGCCTTGCGGGCCTCGCTGAGCGGAAAGGCGGCACGCCCGGGCGATCTGCTGGGCATCGAAGGCCTGCACCTGATCGGCGAACTGCACCATGCAGGGCACAGCTTCGACACTGTATACGTCCGGCAAGGGGATGAAGCCTTGCTCGAAGTCGGCTGGCCTGGCCATTTGCGCGCGGCACACTGGGTCGTGCTCAGCCACGATGTTTTTGCCAGTGCCGTCACCACGCAAACGCCGCAGGGGATCGCCGCCACTTGGCTCATTCGCGCCCCGCTGCCGCCCCGCCAAGATAGCAAAAGCATGGAAAATCGCGGCCTGAGCAAACAAAGCGTGGGCAACGCGCTCATCCTCGAAAACCTCCAAGACCCGGGAAATTTAGGAACCCTCATCCGCTCGGCCGCAGCTTTCGGCACGGAAAGGGTTTTCCTTACGCCGGAATCAGCCAACCACTGGAATCCGAAGGTGGTGCGGGCTGCCGCAGGGGCTGTGTTTCAAACAGCCATCACCCGTGTATCGGTGGACGACGCCGTGGCGCAGTTGCACTCCGAGGGCGTGCGTGTCTTTGCCGCGGTGAGTGGCTTTCACTCCGGCCCCCGCTACGGTGGTGTCGCCCGGCTTGCCGCGCGCCACGGCGTACTGACCGGACGACTGAACAATCCGGAAGCTCCCGCGGAGTTTCAGCACTGTAACCCGTCGACCTCATTCGACCTGCTGGCTCCGCCGGACTTGCCGGACCCGGTGCTTCCTGAAAGTGGAAAAAGCTACGCGGCCTCCTTTTCGTGTGACACCGATTTCGTCGAGCCCTGTGCCATCCTCATCGGCAATGAAGGCGCGGGTTTGACGCAACACGCGCGCGCACTCGCAGACGAGCAGGTACAGATCCCGGTATGCGTCGAGTCCTTGAATGCGGCGGTGGCCGGGGCCGTGCTCCTGTATGAGGTGATGCGGCAAAGGGAACTGCGCGTTTGGGCGCGACAGCGGGGTCTGCGTCCATGAATCTTTTCGACACAGCGCCGGTGGCCGGAGATCGGCATTCTCACGCGGCCCCGCTCGCCGAACGCATGCGGCCGCGCTCGCTTGACGAATTTTTTGGGCAAAAACATCTGCTCGGTCCGGGTAAGCCGCTGCGCCTGCAGATGGAGCGCTCTGCAGAGCCCGGCGGCAGCGCACCCGCCTCGCTCATCTTTTGGGGGCCGCCGGGTGTTGGCAAAACAACACTCGCGAAAATCATTGCGGGTTCCACCGAGGCCAGCTTTGTCGAATTTTCCGCCGTGCTTTCCGGCATTAAGGAAATCAAACAAGTGATGGCGGAAGCAGAAAAGGCTGCCGAGTTCGGTTCGCGCACCGTCCTGTTTGTCGACGAAATCCATCGCTTCAATAAGGCGCAGCAGGATGCCTTTCTGCCGTACGTGGAGCGCGGCTCGATACGGCTGATCGGCGCTACTACCGAAAATCCATCCTTCGAAATCAATGCCGCGCTGCTCAGCCGTTGCCGCGTCTACACCTTGCGTGCGCTGGACGAGGCCGACGTGCTCGCATTGCTCGAACGTGCGTTGGCGGATACGGAACGGGGCTTGGCCACACTGTGTGTACGTGCGGTTCCGGAAGCCCTCGCCGCGATCGCCGGTTATGCGGATGGTGATGCCCGTTCTTCCCTCAATGCGCTCGAGATCGCGGCCCAAATGGCCGTTAGCCGAGGCGAAACCGTCCTCACACGGGAGCTCGCCGCCGAAGCGCTGCAGCAACGCGTGCTGCTATACGACAAAAAGGGTGAGCAGCACTACGACCTCATCTCCGCGTTGCACAAAAGTGTGCGCAACTCCGACGCCGATGCCTCGCTGTACTGGCTCGGACGCATGCTGCGCGCCGGCGAAGACCCGATGTACATTGCTCGGCGCGTCGTACGCATGGCGGTCGAGGACATCGGCCTTGCCGCACCTGAAGCGTTAAATCTGTGCCTGTCCGCGCGCGATGCCATGCACTTCCTCGGCTCGCCGG
Source organism: uncultured Acidobacteriaceae bacterium (assembly GCA_964246645.1). GTDB lineage: Bacteria > Acidobacteriota > Terriglobia > Terriglobales > Acidobacteriaceae > Granulicella. Next base: position 5,377 of record CAXTRN010000117.1, on the reverse strand, counting down.
AAGGCGACCTTGCCTTGGCGCAGGCCGTTGTCTACCTTGCGCTTGCACCGAAGTCGAATGCGGTCTACACAGCCTACGCTGCGGTGCTCGCCGATATTGAAGCCGGTCCCGCAGAGCCCGTGCCGCTACACCTGCGTAACGCGCCGACCAAACTCATGAAAGAACTCGATTACGGCAAGAATTACCAGTACGCCCACAACGTCGAGGCAAAGTCGCAGCTATGCCATGCTTGCCGCCCTCGCTTGCGGACCGTCGCTACTACCAGCCGACCAACGAGGGCAGAGAACGCCTGCTCGCGCAGCGGATGGAAGAGGTCGCAAAGCTTCGCAGAGGAGCCTAGGACTGGAAGCTCCATCGCGGTCGATACCTTCGACGAGCAAGTTATCTGCCGAAAATAACAGCGCTTGCAATCCAAATCAGTAGTTATTCGAAGCCGTTCCTTGCAGCAGATCCTTTTCGATCGCCTTCGAAACAAGGTCGCGCGTCAATAGTTCGGGCAAAACATCCGCGTTCGCGTCTTTGCCTGCCGGATAGATCACGTAGGTGGGAACGCCGCTGCGATGAACGCCGGCGAGTTCCGCTGTAATGCGCGGGTCGTATTGCGTCCAATCGGCTTTCAGCAGCTTGAAACGCCCTTTGGCCAGCTTGGACTCGATCTCATCCGAATGCAGCACCGCCGCTTCATTCACCTTGCAACTCAAACACCAGGCGGCTGTGAAATCGATAAACACCGGCTGGCCCGAGGCACGAGCCGCAGCCAGACTTTCCGGCGACCACGGCTGCCAGGAAGCCGCCTCAACCGGCTGTGGGCGCAGCGGTAACGAGAGGGCCAACGCCATCAACACCAGCGCAGCGATGCCCGAACCCCACCGGGCAGGCCACCGGCCCAGCGCCCAACCGGCAATTGCCAAGACAAGAAAGCACAGGAGCAGAAGCGCCACACGGTTCAACCCATCATTGCCGAACAGTTGCCCATACACCCACGCCAGCCAGATTGCTGTGGCAAAAAGCGGCACCGCCGAAAACTGCTTCAGGATCTCCATCCAGGCACCCGGCCTGGGCAGCAGAGAGGTCCATTGGGGCTGCAGGGTGAGCAGCAGATAGGGAAGCGCCAACCCAAGGGCAAGCGCGGTGAAAACCAGAAACGTCAATCCCACGGGCTGCGAAAGTGCAAAGCCCACGGCCGCCCCGAGCAAGGGCCCCATGCAGGGAGTCGCCACAACCGTCGCGAGCACGCCGGTGAAGAAGCTTCCCGCAAGCCCCTGCTTTTGCGCCAGCCCGCCGCCCGCGCTGGTCAACGATAGCCCAATTTCAAACTGCCCTGCCAATGAAAGTCCAAGAAAGAACACAAGGGACGCCAGAACCGCGACAAAGCCCGGCGATTGCATCTGAAATCCCCAGCCCACCGAGCGTCCCCCGGCGCGCAGCGCCAGCAAAACGCCCACCACCGCCCAGAATGAAAGCAGGATACCTGCGGTGTACACAAGGCCATGGAGGCGCTGACGCTGCTTTTCCTCAGTGGAAGAGTGCACCAGGGCCAGGCCCTTCAAGAACAGCACAGGAAAGACGCAGGGCATCAGATTCAGCAGCAAGCCGCCGCCGAAAGCCAAGCCCAACTCGCCTAACAGTGTTGCTCCGAACCCTGCGCTTTCCCCCAACGACGTTGGTTTTACCGCGGCAGACGCCGGAGCCACAGTCCCGGGACTCACAGGCACGGTGAAATCGTAGCTTTGGCTGCCGGCAAGCTCCACCAAGCCATGCAGGTTTTTCAAAGGCGCAGGCGCGGCCGCGTCCGTTGCACGTTGCAGCACGACCCGCACCCCGTCTTTCAGCGGTTCGGCACCTTGCGCTGCCGCGTTCTCAATCTGATCGGCGTCAAACGGGTAAAACTGTGCTTCGGCTTCTTTTTTGCCGGTGTGCATCGTTAATCCGACGGCTCTGGCGTCCGCAGTCGCTACAACCGTCATGCCCGCGGGCAGCGGCCTGGGTAGGCTCGCGAGCGCCGCACCCAGCGCCCCGACCACGGGCGGATCGGGTAACGGACCGGGCACCACATCGACATCCAGCCCAAGATGCGCCTTGCCGGGCAGGCACTGCGCCGCGCACACCAGCCAACTCACCCGCGCATCGAGGTGAACTTTACCCGGCCGAAGGTTCGGGGCTGCATGCAACTGCATGGGGAAGGCGACCTGCGTTTCGTAGCCGTAATCCATGAGCGGCCCGAGCGGTAACCGTTGCGGCGGCGGAAACCGGGGTGGATCGGCCGTGATCCCCGGAGGCAGGGTCCAGGTGATCTTGGGCGGCTCGCCGGAATCGCCCGCGTTGATCCAGTACACGTGCCAATGCTCTTCGAGCGTCAGGACCAGACCGGCGGTAAGACTGCCACCCGCAGCGATCTGGGGTCGCAATGCTGTCATCTCCGCGGTCAGGTGCTGTGCCTTCACCGGACCGGGGCCGCCGTCGCCCACCTCCACCAGCTGCGCGCGCAGCGGCAGGCAGCCGCACAAAAACAGCAGCAGCGCGAGCAGCTGAACAGCCATCGACTGTTTACGGCGGTGACGAGACTCCATAGCCTTATTGTAGGACGGAGACGGCCCCGCGCCGTGTCCTAAATTGACACATCGCACCCCGCCTGCCGCACTTCTGTGTGACGTCGCAAGCGCCGTTGTTCCACAACGATACAGCGATCCATCACTACACGAAGACCGGCCCGCTCGGCTCGCTGTGCGGCTTCGAGGTGCACGATGCCCAGCTGCACCCAAAGATCCCGCAGCCCGAGGACTATCATCTCATCCACGATGGCCGGCACAAAGCGAGGCAGACGGAATACATTCACCACATCCGGCCGGATCGGCAGGTCGCGCAACGAGGGATAGCACCGCTCGCCGAGAACTTCCGCGATTCCCGGATTCACAGGCAGTATCCGATACCCGGCGGCTTGCATGGCGGCGGAAACCTTATAGCTGGGGCGGCCAGGATCTGTCGAAAGGCCGATCACCGCCAAACTGCGCGGCGCAACAGCGGCGGAGCCGACGGCATAGCCCAGCATGTCACGCAGGATGTCCGGTTCGTTCATACAAGTTCATTCCCCCCTCCCCCCAAGGTACGATGCGGCAGGCACAGCATTGCGCCTTGCGCACGACGCCAGTTTCTGGGTTCTCGTCGTGCTGCAAGGGCGACCCCGTCCTCTGGACGCGCGGGTTCAAGTACAATGAAAGACGTATTGGGCGCGTTTCCGCAGCGCTCAAGTGGGAGCAGGTTTGCACTACCGGTTTGCGCAGAAAGAAGCACAGCGGCAAGACACACAACGGCGTTCCATGGAACTTGTCACCAAGAAGGGCTGGGGGCTCGCCGGCACAGGGTTTGCGCTCGCATTATTGGGCTGCGGCCAAACATACCGTCCCGTTGTGAGCGCGGTGAATCCGGTCGGGCCCGCCTCCCAGCCGACGAAGTATGCCATCGCGGTAGCAAATCCCGGGGCTTCCAACAGCGGCTTGATGACGATCGTCGATTTCGGCGGCGACACGGTGCTGGCGACGCCTCAGATTTTAACCAGCCCAACCTACCTGACCCTGTTGGGGAACTCCGCACAGGCCTTTGCCCTCAACGCGCAAAACTCATTAAGCGTGGTGCCGTTCACCAATCCGAGCACCCTGCTGACCAGTGCGGTGATTCAAACTACCTTGCCGCAGCCGCCGGCCAATGCTCCCTGCACGCTTTCCGCGGCAACTCCCTGCGACCCCAGCCTTTCCTCGTTTCTTCTCAGTGGAACGGCACGCGTTTTTGTGCCCGAAACGGGAAGATCGGCAGTCGCCGTGTTGAGCACCGCCAGCCCGGCTCTGCAGCAGGAGATCGGCGTCACGGCCAACCCGGTTTATGTCGTCGGCGTCGATAGCACGCCGCGCGCGTACGTGATCAGCAATGGGGATGGCACCGGCATCGGGCAGGTCGCCGCCATTGAGGGCACCAGCGCGTCCACTACAAGCCTCGGCGTTTCCGCCACGCTCGCGGTCGGTATCGACCCTGTGTACGGCGTGGAAACCACCGACGCACGACGTGCCTTCATCTTGAACCACGGTTCTGGAACGGTGTCTGTCGTCAATGTGACCAACAACGCGATCGACAATGCGAATCCGACTATTCCTGCCACCGGAACTCTCGGCACAGGCCCGATCTGGGCCGATCTCGTTACAGCGACCAATGAACTGGTGGTCTTGAACCAGGGAACAGGCACCACGGCGGGTTCTTTGAGCATCATCAACATTCCCCTGTGCAGCTCCGTTGCGCAGCCCAGCAATCCCTCTTGCAACCCTTTGAATCCAGTCGATGGTGTCGGCTTCGGGCAGGTGGTCGCGACGGTGCCGGTGGGCATTAATCCACAGATGGTTTCGGTGCTTGCCGACGGTAGCCGGGCCTACGTGGTCAACCGCGGCACGGGCAGTTGTTCCAATCCCTTGCCCACCGATCTTCCGGGCTCCGTCACAGTCGTCAACCTCGCTAGTGGCAGGGTGAGCGCCACCATTCCCGCGGGCTGCGATCCAAGCAGCACGGTTGCCACGACGGCGGCTTCGGTCTATGGACACCCAAACACGGTGGCCGCTACGACCGGAACACCTACAGGCAAGGTCTACCTCACCTCAGCCGACAGTCGATTTTTAACCGTGCTGGAGACCGATACCGACAGCACCGTAGCGCATGTAAATCTGCAGGGAACCGGCGTTCGGGTGTTGGTCACGGCTCCGTAACGGAACGGGACCTTACCTGTTTCCTTCGTTCCGGCTGCGAGAAAGACACCTCGTTGGCTGAGGGTGGCTTTGTGTGCGGGGAATACGTAGAAAGGTGCTCTTCTGCGCTCAGGATGGCAGCGGAAGGTTTAAAGCGCGCCTAAGAACGTGCAAGGCACGGCCGATGAGCGGCTGCTATACGAAACGGCACAGCGTCGCCCCACATCCGGCTGCTAGGTACCTGCAAGCACGATCGGCGGGGTCGGCGCTTGTGTTTTGGAACCACCTTCGTTCTCTACCGTGACGCCAAAGCCCTTGGCGGCGATGTTCTTCGGCAAGGAAGGCAGTAACACCGAAGCATTGCCATTCTCATCCGGCTGGAACAGTCCGGCGGCGAGCGGCGCGGACCCGCTGGCCGGCAGCAGCCAAAGCTCATACGTCTTGTTTGGGCCGATCGGCTTCAGGTGCGATGCGATAAACACCAGATTGCCGCGTTCGGCGCTGTAGGCCGCGTGCGCTTCCGGCTTTGGAACGGCACCCGGCGTCGCCGGCAAATGTAGGGCGACCTGCATGGCTGTGGGGTCGGTGAGGGTTTGCAGAACTTCCTGCGCCCGAGCGGTGTCACCCGCATTGTTTTCTGCACGGTGTGCCAG
>CAXTRN010000116.1:0-11343 GCA_964246645.1 uncultured Acidobacteriaceae bacterium | reverse complement strand
CCATGTAGATGCGCCGGAGCGCGTTACCCGCGCTGTCGGTGTGTATGAGTGGACCGGCGAACTCGGCAAACCGACCGCCGCACGCTTTGTGCCGGTGTCGCTATTCATCGACGGCCATTTCGAAGACGCCGGCCTGTACCTGCCGCGGCCCGTGCCGTTCGCGCTGCAATACGGCGATGTGTATGCGCTCGAGGTCGCGGGCACCCCACAGGGCATGTTCGATATCGACACCGCCCATCGCATGGCGCTTGCGAAAACGCCGAGCGCTATGGAAAACGGCGGCCTGTCCACCGGTGGATGGTACGGATTCGGCAAGTTCACGCCCGCGGCCGCGCCCAAACCGGCGGCCCCGTTGCACCCGTCCAGCCATTTAAGCTCCATCCAATCCAGCGCCGGACCGAACACTTCGGCGGCGGCGAAGGAAACCCCGGAAACTGCCGATAAGGACGAAAACCGGCCGCACATGTCACGGCGAACACCGGCCACGGACACTTCGGGCACAGATAAATCGGGCACAACAGGTGCAAGCCCAGCCGGCAGCACAACCGGGTCAAACACAACGGGCAGTGCGGATACCGGCAGCGCGAACACCGGCAGCCCAAGTACCGGCAGCAGTGACGACACCGATCGTCCCACCCTGCGGCGGCGCGACCCGGCCCAGGACGCCGCACGGCATCGCGGCGTGGGCGGCAAAGGTAACACTTCGGGCGTGGTCGCCGCCGGTCCCTCGCCCGGTGACGATCCGGATCGTCCCATGCTCGGGCGCAACAATCTCGAAAACACCGGCACCCCCGAACTCACCGGCATACCGGCTGACCTTCATCAGGCAGTCGCCGTTTCTGATGCGACCCATCGCGACACCCACGCCTTCGCCCGCACCTGGGACACAGCGGCGGAGCGCGCCGAAACGCTCGCCGCGCTCGAAGCCATGGCCAGGCCGCGCGTGGCGGCTTACCTTGCCGCCAACGGCCTGGTCGCGGCGGCAGGCCCCATCCTTGAGCCCACAGCAGGCCCAAGCCCAGCAGGTTCAACCACAACGGGCTCAGGCGCCGCAGGCTCAACGACAACAGGGTCGGCTGTCGCGACAGCTGCCCCAACCCCCTCGACATCGCCCGACGACGCAGGAACAGGCGACGCAGAAACAGGCACGGCGCCGCGGCTGCAACGGGGTGTACCGCAGGCGTACCGAAAGGCCGCGCCCGCAAGCGCTCCCACGGCACCGGCGACCACTACGGCTACGGCCTCCACCAGCCCTTCCACACCGCACCCGAGCCTCGCCCCTGCTGTCGCCCCGGCACACATCTCCGCCAACCAGGCGGCGGCGGCCGGCGCGCACACGCGGGCGCGGGCGCATTCGGCGGTCCATGGCGCTCCCCTCACGCTAGGCCGGGAGGATCTTGCCGGGTACACCCTGAGCTATGGGGGCTTGCCGACCTTTGTGTACACAGCGGCAGCAGCGGCGGCGGTCGCCAAACCCAGCGGTAGTTCCGTAGCTGCCACCCATGCCGGAGCCGCCACCCATGCCGCAGCTGCCGCTCCTTCCGTGGTGTATGTGACGATCGTGGCGCAGCGCCTGGCTTCGGGTGAGCTCCAGACCGCGCTCACGACCGTCACCGATAGCCTCCACCTCGACCGCAGTCCCCGCCTTCGGCTGATCGACGCGGTCGATCCGGACGATTCGCATCGCGCCAGCCTTTTATTCGAACTTCGCGGGAACACGGGCCGGCAGTTTGCCCTTTACCGCTTGACGGCGGCCACCGCGGAACAAACCTTTACCACCGCATCGAGCGAATAACTAGCGACGCGCGGGAGCGGAAGCCTTCCTCGGTACACTCAGGAAGCGGCTCCTGCGCGCCGAGCCTCACGCCCGGCGCAGTGTACCCGCGGCATGGAAGGGCCCTTTAATTTCATGAGTGACGCAACAACTTCACCGCTCTCGTCTGAAAACACGTGCGCCGACACCGCCCCCAACGTGGTAAAGCTTGCCCTGCTCTTCCCCGGCCAAGGCTCGCAAACCGTCGGCATGGGCCGCGCTGTTTTCGACAGCTCTCCGGCAGCCCGCGCTGTCTTCGAAGAAGCAGACGAGGTGCTTGGGTTTGCGCTCTCGAAGCTCATCTTCGAAGGTCCAGAGGATGATCTCAAGCTCACCGAGCACACACAACCCGCCATCCTCACCGTTTCCACTGCGCTTTGGCGGGTACTCGCACCGGAACTCGCCACACGCAACGTTTCGGTCTGCTTCGCGGCGGGTCATTCCCTCGGCGAGTACTCAGCACATGTCGCCGCCGGAACCTTTACCTTTGCTGACGCCGTCTGCGCTGTGCGCGCACGCGGGCGCTTCATGCAAAGCGCTGTGCCGGTCGGCCAGGGCGCCATGGCGGCCATCCTTGGGCTTTCGTACGAGAAGGTGAACGATCTGTGCGCCCGGGTTTCCGATGAACTCACCGCGCCGCCACCGGAAAATCCCTCCAACCCTTCCGAACAGACCGCTGCAGCGCGCGACGCCCTGTCCGACCCGTTCAACCCGGCGTCGACGCTCGCCGAAGCCGCATCGCGGGTGTCGGCGGTGGTTTCGCCCGCCAACATCAACGCCCCCGAGCAGATCGTCATCTCCGGCCAAACCGCAGCGGTGGCCCAGGCCGCGGCGTTGTGCAAGGAAGCCGGCGCCAAACGGATTGTCAACCTGCCCGTCAGTGCGCCTTTCCACTGCGCGCTCATGCAGCCCGCTCAGGAAAGCCTCACCAGCCAGCTTGAATCGGTTTCCTTTGCCGATCCGCTATTTCCGGTGGTATGCAACGTCGACGCCCGCCTCATTCGGCGCGGCCCCGATGCCCGCGACACCCTGATCCGTCAGGTCACAGGTGCCGTGCGCTGGGTGGAGTGCATCCAGCAGCTGCAAAGTGCAGGCGCTACGCACTTCCTCGAAGTCGGCCCAGGAAAGGTTCTCGCCGGCCTGAACCGGCAGATCGACCGTGCGCTCGTGACGGCGAGCCTCGAAGACCCGGCGAGCCTGGAAAAGGCGTTGGAGCAATTTGCCCAGCGCAGTTCTCCTCAAGGTGACGAGCGACGATAGGGGCGTTGGCGCCAGTTTGATCAAGAAAACTGGCGTCTTCAACAGTGTCCGACGCCGCAGTAGCAGGAGAACTGCCCGAGCTTAATCTTCCTTCGACTCGCCCGGCGTTGCCGCATCCTGCTCTGCCGCGGCAAGAACATCCGTCGGCTGCGTCTCGGTAATCTGCGCCGGGGCAAAAGGGTGCGGAGCGCTCGGTACTTCGCCCAAACCCTCGCCCAAACCTTCACCGGCCGCCTGCATCGTCTTGCCGCCAAGCGCTCCGGTGACGGCGGTGTCCATCATCAACTCGGCCAAGCGGCGTGTTTTTTTATCCAGTTGCTCGATCGCCTGCCGAATGACGCGGTGATCGTCTCCCTTCAGAGACGCACTCAATTCCAGCACCGCGGCTTTGATGTTTTCGTGCTCAACCGATGTGAGCCGTTGCCAGATCGGCTGCTTTTCGGCCTTTTCGACGGCCTCGAGAATGGTTTGGCCCTCGTTGCGCGCCTCAATGACCTGGCGCTCGTGCATGTCCTGTTCGGCATTGTCGAAGCTCGCCAAGATCATCTCCTCCACCTGTTCGTCGGTCAGACCGTAGGTCGGTTTCACCTCTACCGCAGCAGCCTGCCCGGAACGCTGTTCCCGCGCACTGACCTGTAGGATGCCGTTGGCGTCGATCAAAAACTTGACCTCGATGCGCGGCAAACCCGCCACCATCGGCGGTATGCCTTTCAGGTCGAAACGCGCCAACGAGCGGCAATCCTTGGCCATCTCGCGCTCGCCCTGCAAGACATGAATGGCCACATTGGTTTGACCGTCAACACCCGTGGTGAAGTGCTCGGTGGCACTCGCCGGGATGGTCGAGTTCCGCTGAATCACCTTGGCCACCACGCCGCCAAGCGCTTCGATGCCGAGCGACAGTGGCGTCACATCGAGCAGGAGCAGGTCGTCGGTGGCCACATTGCCGGCACCGGACAGGATCTGCGCCTGGACCGCCGCGCCCAAGGCCACCACCTCGTCGGGGTTCAACTCCGTGTGTAGCTTTTTCCCGCGCGTTTGGAGGTCAAAAAGCTTCGCCACCCGGGCCCGTACCGCCGGAATGCGGGTGGATCCACCCACCATCACGACCTCGTCAATGCCTTCAGGCGTCAGCTGCGCATCGGCGAGCGCCTGCCGCACCGGACCCGCGGTCCGCTCGATCACCCCGGCAATCAGCTCCTCAAACTGAACCCGCGAAATCTCCCGCAGGTACTGCAAAGGCGCACCCACCCCACCGCCATCGCCGTTGTCGGCACCACCGCCGTTGTCAGCACCACCGCCGTTGCGGTTTCCAGAGCCATTGCCGTTGCCGTTGCCCTTTTGGTTGTCATCCCCGAAGGGGATCTGCGTTTCCCCCGCCGGAATCTCCAACTGAATCCGCGCCGTATCCTCGGTCGAAAGCGCGATCTTCGCCTCAATGACCGCCTTGCGCAGAGCTTGCATCACCGCCGGCCGACGGGAAACATCTACCCCGAGGTCGCCCTTGATGTCGTCGACCGCGACAGCGAGCAGGAGGTTATCGATATCGTCGCCGCCCAGGTGGGTGTCGCCGCCCGTGGCAATCACCTCGAAGATGCCCTCGTGCAACTTCAAAATCGACACATCGAAGGTGCCGCCGCCGAAGTCGTAGACGGCGATTACGCCGTCCGTGCCGCCATGGAGCTTGTCGAGCCCATAGGCGAGCGCCGCCGCCGTCGGCTCATTCACCAGGCGCAATACCTCCAGGCCGGCGATGCGCCCGGCGTCCTTGGTCGCCTGCCGCTGCGCGTCGTTGAAGTAGGCCGGCACGGTGATGACGGCCTTGGTGACCGGAGCGCCAAAAAACCGCTCCGCATTGCGCTTCAACTGCTGCAGAATGTAGGCCGAAACCTCGGGCGGCGTCAGCGTCAACCCGCCGACGTTCAGCTTCAGCACCTCGCCGGGCTTTAAATCTTCTGCCAGCTTGAATGGAAATAACTGCAGCTCCGGTTCCACATCGGCAAGGTCGCGTCCCATCAGCCGCTTCACGGAATACACCGCGTGGCCGGGCTCCGTCAGCAGCATTGCACGCGCCGCGTTTCCCACGGCAAAGCCCTGCGCCGTGTCTCCGTCAAAGGCCACCACCGACGGCACAATCGGCGATCCATCCTCGCCCGGGATGACCGTCGGCGTTTCGCCCTGCATAAAAGCCACAAGCGAGTTGGTAGTTCCCAGATCGATGCCGACGACGCGCTGCTGTTCTGCCACGATGTTTCCCCCACACCCGAAGCGCCCTGCAGCGCTTCTGCTCCTCCATTATTCGCTATCGTTTATTGGCTATCCACATCCCACTACCAATTCACTATGGATTCAACAGGGACGAAACGCACGATGTGGCCGTTGTGCGGGGTCAGAACAGGGCATTTCACCCTCCAAATGGTTCCTCACGTCTCTGCCGCATCACGGCACCACCACCGTCACCGTAACGGTCTGTGCGGTGCCGGCACCACCGGCAGCGGGCGTCAAGGTAACGGCCACCGGGTAAGAGCCCGACGCCACATTGTGATTCGAATTCGAAGACCCACCGCAACCCGACAAGCCCAACATCGTCCCTAGCGACAGCCATCCAACCACGATGGCCAGTCGCAATCCACGCAGCTTACCCGGCATTTGCCGCTTGCGCAGCCCCAGCCACAACAGCCCCGCACAGCCGGGCCACAACAATGTCGCTGCAAAGGTTGCCGGCGCGCTCCATCCGCCCGGACGAGCAGGGATGCGCAGCGCAGCCGAGGCATTTGTGGCGAAGGTGAGCGTGGCAGTAGCGGCCGTGCTGCCCGTGATGGCCAGCGCCGCCGGCGAAAAGCTGCACGACAGATGCGCGGGCAGCGTTCCACAGGCGAGGTTGAGCGTTCCGGTGTAGCCGCCGACCGGCGTGGCGGTCAAGGTCGTTGTACCGGAACTGCCCGCGCTGATGGTAAGCGAGGTAGGCGAAGCTGCGGCCGTGAAGCCTGGCGTCACAATGGTTTCCGTGACCGCGCCCGAAACCGATCCTCCAAAGACACCCCCCGCCGCATAGCTGGCCGTGATGGTGTGTGTGCCGACGGTCAGGGACGACGTGCTGAAGGTGGCCACACCACCCGTCAGTGTGCCCGTCCCGAGGCTGGTCGTGCCATCGAAGAATGTCACGGTACCGGTCGGCGTGCCGTTGCCCGCCGAAGCCGGCATAACGGTCGCGGTGAAGGTGATCTGGGTGCCGGCGCCAACGTTGGCGTTGCTTGTGCTCAGGGCGGTTGTCGTCCCCACCAATGCCGGTAGTACCGTCAAGGGCTGCACCGTGGAAGCACTCACGGCATAGGTCGTATCGCCGGCATACACGGCGGTGAGCGCGTAGGTGCCGGCCGCGAGGGCGCTCGCCGGAACCGCCGCCGTGCCTGCTCCATTGACCAGCGGCGTCGATGCAAGAAAGCCGGCTCCCGAGAAAATGCTGACCAGACCGCCAGGCGCCGCGCCTGCCCCTGAAGCGCTTACGTGCACGCTCAACGTGGCAGGTTGGCCGGCGATGACGGTAGCCGGCGCTGTCAACGCGGTGGTGCTGCCCGCTAGCGACGTAAACAGATTTGCCGCCGTTGCCGCGACGAAGTGATGCCCGGTGGTGGTGGGGTGCAGGCCGTCCCAGATCAGGTAAGGATCGGGGCTGCCGACGGTCAGCTTTTGCGCGATCCCGGTTACATTGCCCAGCCCAACCGACATCGGGTTCGCGACGACGTTCGCAAACAGCGTGAACACATCCGGTTGAAACACATGCAGGGTGATGCCCTGTGTTGCGTAATTCGCTTTAAGAGTCGTTATGCCCTGCGTCAGCGCCTGTGCAAAGGCTGCCGCGCCATTGTTGAGGGCCACCGTCGCCGCGCCGCTCGCGTAGGCGGGCACCCCGCCCAGCGGTGGAAGGTTGGGCACAATAAAGTTTGTCGCGCCGGCGCTGATCAACTGCTGCATCAGCGCGATCTCGTTACCCGCCGCGGTCGTCGCGGCGACGGTGGCGGCGGCATTCAGGTCCGTTCCGTTCGTACTCGCCGTTCCCACCGCGGCGTACACATCGTTGGCCCCGCCCCACAGGCTGTAAAGCGTTTGCGCATTGGGCTTGGGTGCCGCGCTGTTGCCCAGGTAATCGGCCACCTGCCGGCCCATATTGTGGAGCGTGATCGCGATCGGGCCCTCGGCGAGCGTGGTGCTGCTCGTCGCCGTGGTTGCGTCCCCATAGGCGTAGTTGGTACCGCCGTCGAGTGAGTCCACCACAGCCGGCCTGGCCGGGAACGAGGCCGCCAGCTGTTCAAGCCAAACGCCGAAATAGGCCTGGGCTGCCGGCTGGGTATCCTTGCCGTCGGTAAACCGCCCATCCGTGTAATCGAACCCGAACGCCGGGTTAAACGCCGGGTAGCGCACCCGTCCGACATTGAGCGTGGCATTTTCCACGAGATTGGCAATATTGCCGGTATCGGAAAGCGAGTCCCCAAAGGCCACGATGGTGGAATAAGTCGCCTGCGCCCCTGCGGAAGCGGCTTGGCTGAACAGCACGAACGCGGCAAGGAGTGCGAAGGAACAACGGCGAAAAAAGCGCATAAAGCCCCTGGGACGTGCTTCTTCTTCTTTGCCGAAACTGTACCACCCGAGGTCCCAAAGCGGAACAAAGATGGGAGAACAAAGGCGTGAATAAACGTGGACGGAGCCGACCGTTTCGCCAAGGCATGGCCGAAATGATCCTTTCGCACCGAAACGGTCCGCGTTATCATCAAAATACAAGGAGTTCCCCATGGCATACAGTGACAAGGTCGTTGACCACTACGAAAATCCGCGCAACGTCGGCACCCTTGACAAAAGCTCCAGCGAAGTTGGAACAGGCCTGGTAGGCGCGCCGGAGTGCGGCGATGTCATGCGCCTGCAGATCAAGGTCAATCCCGAAACCCAGGTGATTGAAGACGCGAAGTTCAAGACCTTCGGCTGCGGCTCGGCCATTGCCAGTTCGTCGCTTGCCACCGAATGGGTCAAAGGCAAAACCGTCTCCGAAGCGCTGACCATCTCCAACACGGATATCGTGAAAGAGCTCGCGCTACCGCCGGTGAAAATTCATTGCTCCGTGCTCGCCGAAGACGCCATCCGCGCCGCCATCGGCGACTGGAAACAGAAGAACGGCGTGGCAGCAGAAGCAGGCGTCGCCGCGGTCGCGCACTAAGCCTCACTCACGTTCGGACCGATGGATCTTGTCTGATCTGTCGGTCTCACGCGTCTGCCGGTATCGCCTCCCGGTATCGCCTGCAGATACCGACCCCAGGTATCCGGTTCAGGTATTTGCGGCATACACAGGCGATTTAGGAGTCCACGATGGCCACCACGCTGCTCCAGCCCGGCACAAGCGCTCCTCAAACCGGGGCATCCGCTGAACGGAAAGCTCCGCTTGCCGGCATGGTGCTGCTTACCGCCGAAGGGGAGCAGCCGCGCGCCAAAGCTGCCGTGGAGATCACCAAAAACGCGCTGAAGCGCATCCGTGTCGCCATGGCCAAGGAAGGCGTCTCGCCGGAAGCCGGTGGGTTGCGGCTGGGCGTGCAGGGTGGGGGCTGCTCCGGACTCAGCTACAACATCCGCTTCGACACGGAACCGCGCCAGCGTGACCGCGTTTTCGTCTTCGGCGCAGGCCTCGAAACACCCAATGACCCGAGCGGCAGCAAGCCGGTGCGGCTTTTTGTCGACCCCAAAAGCTTTTTGTACCTCGCAGGCATGGTGCTTGATTTCGAAGAAACCCTTATGCGGCAGGGGTTCAACTTCATCAATCCAAACTCGACCAAAAGCTGCGGCTGCGGTTCCAGTTTTTCCGCATAAGTCACGCTCATTTTCGAGAGCGCTCTTCTGGTTCACGGCTTGATTCGAAGCCTGCGACAGGCGTTCCGCCACGGCGATCGCTACACCTCTACCCCAGCAGATTCCCGCACTTCCACCCGATTCCGCCCCAGTTGCTTCGCCAGATACAGCGCCATATCGGCGTCATACAGGATATCGCCCGAAGTTTCGCCGCTACGCGGCGTCCGGCTGCACACCCCCACCGAGATCGTCACCCACGGGCTTACCTTGGAGGCCGGGTGCGCCATCTGCTGTTCTTCTACCGAGCGCCGAATTGCTTCCGCAATGCCGAATGCCCCGGTGGCGTCGGAGCCGGGCAGCAGCACAACGAACTCTTCTCCGCCAAACCGGGCCACCATGTCGTGCTTGCGGCGCGGCTGCTCTTCCAGGATGCGGGCGATCTCCCGCAAACATTCATCGCCGCGCAGATGTCCGCGATGATCGTTTAACGATTTAAAGCAGTCCACATCGATCATCAATAGCGCCAAGGGCCGCTGGCTGCGCAGCGATCGTCGCCATTCCGTATCGAATACCTCATCGAAGCGCCGGCGGTTATATAAGCCCGTCAGGCTGTCGCGAATGGAAAGCTCGCTCAAAAGGCCGTTCGCCTCACGCAACTGAGCCTCATTGCGCTGCAGGGCCTGTTGCGAGGCAGCCAACGCATGGTGCAGCTGGCTCAGTTCCCGAAAGCGTTGCTTATCAATAGCCGCTGTTCCCAGCGTGACCAGCAACACCAGACCTATCGTCACCAACAGCGCCGTTTCCCCCACAACGCTGCCGCTTACTCCACCCCATACCGGATCGGGAAAGGGCACGGGCCGCAGCACCGTTGCGCGCATCGCCAGCCAGTGCGCAACGGTGACGCCAAAGCCGAGGAGCACGCCACCTCCCATGCGGCGCCACTCGGTGCGCCGCGGCCCCGAACGATTGTCGAAAACCACCCACATGGCCAACGTGATCAGCCACCACGCCGTCAGCGCCGCGAAAGCTGCCGACAGGGGCCGAACGTGCACCAGAACCGCCGTCTGTAGCGCTCGTTCCCCAAGCAGATGTACGGCTGCCAAGCCACCCGTGATGATGAGGCCGCCGAGCAGGAGCCGTCCTTGCCGGGCCGAGCGCCCCGCGGCCAGCCGCAGGCCGATCCAACAAGCACTCATCGCCACCACAAAACAAAGGACGACCCACCCTCCCTGGTACACGGCGGCCGCCGGCGCCGGATCTTCCAGCGCGTTAAAAAAGTGCGTTGCCCACAGACTCAGCGCGAGCACCGCGGCCGCTGCCGTCAGCCACGCCCGGCGCAGCCAGAAAGTTTCCGTCCGCTCCATCCGCTCCGCAAGCAAAAAGGCCGCGTAGGCGGCCAGAATGGACGCGGTCACGACCAGGGCGCGCAGAGCGTTGGAGCTTTGGAGGGTCAGCGGATGCATTGGAGGCGTTTATCGGACCAGTGTATCTCCCGAGCCCCGGAAAACCTGTGAGGGAATTTTGTGCAACGCTCATTAGAATGAGCGCTATGGATTACTTCATGCTGTTTTCCCTGCCGCGGCATCTCCATTTAGACGTTTCGGCGCTGGAAAAAAGTTTTTATGCGCAATCGCGACGCTTTCATCCGGACCGCTTCGCCGCTCGTCCCGCAACAGAACAGGCCGAAGCACTCCGGCATTCCTCCATGCTCAATGATGCCTACCGGACATTACGTGATCCCATTGGCCGTACGGAGTACCTTTTGTCGCTCGAGGGCGTACAGCTGGAAGAGCAGTCGCGGCAAGCCACAGACCAGGCCCGCGCTGCCGGAACGGCAAAAAAGCAGGTGGCCCCGCCGGATCTTCTCGAAGAAGCTTTTGAATTGAACATGCAGTTAGAAGAGATGCGGTTTGCCCGGGGCGCGGGCGAAAAAGATGAGGCGGCGGAACGCGATCTCGAAGCCGCCCGGGAACGCTATAACGGCCTGCTCCGGGACCTGCAAGCCCAACTGGAAACATTGTGGACGCGCTGGGATGCGGCTTGGGATGCGGGTGAGGACGCGGCAGACACTACCGGCGTCGCCGGCAAAGCTGCAGCGAAGGACGCCATGGTGGCCTTGCTCAACCGCCGCAGCTATATCCGCAATCTGGTGCGGGACGTCAACGCGGCGCTCGAATAGCGGTCATACCTCCGCGTTGGCCGTCCTGAGCGGTCGCTTGAAAGGAGTGCTCCGATGAACTGGATCGTCTGGTCGTTACTTTCCGCCCTCTTCGCCGCTGCCACCGCGTTGCTGGCCAAGCTCGGCGTAAACCACGTCGACCCCAATCTGGCGACGGCGGTGCGCACCACGGTCGTTGTTCTGTTTGCCTGGATGATCGCCCTTAGCCTGGGTGCGCATGGCGGCCTGCTCCACATCGACCGCCGCAGCTGGATGTTCCTGG
>CAXTRN010000115.1:0-11385 GCA_964246645.1 uncultured Acidobacteriaceae bacterium | reverse complement strand
CTGCCGGTGCCGCCGGATTATTGCTTGTGCTTCCACTGGTGTTTTGAGACGACTGTGCGCAAAGCGAAGAACAGGAAGCCAGGGAAAACAAAACACTGAACCCGGCCAAACGCGTACAACAACTCGAAAACATGCCACTCAACCTCCCCTCTAGTGAAAGGCCGTCACCCATAGGAAATCCGTTGGGAAGCCGTTAAGAAGTTGTAAGTGCCGGCGTGCTCGTTTGTTCGCCGTCCGGTTCGAAGCGGTACCCCACCCATGGCTCGCTATGCAGGTAGCGGGTGGCCGGCGAGCTTTCGATTTTCTTGCGCAGCTGTGCGATCAGCACGCGCAGATACTCTGGCTGGTCTTCCCCCGCCAAACCCCACACCGCGCGCAGCAGCAGCTTGTGCGTCAGCACACGACGCGGGTTGCGCATAAACATCATCAACAGATCGAATTCCTTGGGCGTCAGATGTACCCGTTGCCCTCGCACCTGCACCGCATGCAGTTCCGTGTCGACCACAAAATCGCCTTCTTCGATACGCGTTGCCTGCTTGCCGTCCGGCACCCGCCGCAGTTGCGCGCGCACACGCGCCAGCAGTTCGGGCATGCTGAAAGGCTTTGTGATGTAATCGTCCGCTCCGGCATCCAAGGCGCGAATCTTCATCGCATCGCCGTCACGAACGCTCAGCACAAGGATCGGCGTTTCTGACAATCTGCGTACATTCTGTGTCAACTCCACGCCGTTCAGTTCAGGCATGGCCAGGTCGGTGATGATGAGATCGGGCGCCTGCTCCTTAATGCGCTCAAGCGCCTCCATCCCATCCTGCGCCGTCACCACCTCATACCCGCTGCTTTGGAGCGCTGTGCGCAGCATGCGGGTAATCTGCCGCTCGTCGTCCACCACCAAAATACGTTTCAAGCCAGCTCCTGCGTCACAATGTGCAGGTCCACGTGAGGAGCCTCTGCCATGAACTTTTGCAGCGCGTAATAGTACAGGTACGAGCGCATGCCATGCGTCGCCGAGCGCCCCACAATTGCCTGTGTAATGCGGTGCTCGCGGATGTACGACGCCGTGGTACGGGCCGTATCCTTGCCCGTCAACGGAACGATCTGCGCTCCCAGATTCGCTGCAAGCTGCAGGCTCGCGTCCAGGGCACGCTTTCGTTCTGCGTCCCTATCGCATTCACTCGTCACATGCAACACATAAAGTTCCGCGCTCAACGCCTCGGCAAGCCGTGCCCCGCGAGCAATTAGGTCGCGCGCCTGGGCATTGGAACTGATACAAACCGCAACCTTTTCCGCAACCGTCCACTGGGATCCAAGCCGCTTTCGCTTTACATAATCATCGAGCGTGCGGTCCACGGCGCGCGTTACCCGCTGCAACGCCATCTCGCGTAGAGCGATTAAATTTCCTCGACGAAAAAAGTTCGACAACGACCGTTCTGCGCGCTCCTGCGGGTAGATGTCGCCGCGCCGCATGCGCGTCACCAACGCTTCCGGCGTCAGATCGCTGATCACAATCTCGTCGGCGCGGTCCAGCACCCAGTCCGGCACCTGTTCGCGCACACTGACACCGGTCAACGCCTGCACGCGCGGCGCCAGGCTTTCCACATGTTGAATATTGATGGTGCTGAGCACATCGATCTTGTTATCGAGCAGCAGCAGAACGTCCTCATACCGCTTCGGAAACCGGCTGCCTTCGATGTTGGTGTGCGCCAACTCGTCAATCAACGCAATCTGCGGCGCACGCGCCAGCACGGCCTCCACATCCATCTCTGAAAACAGCGTGCCTTTGTATTCCACCTCGCGGCGTTGCACCTGCTCCAACTTCCCTGCCAGCTCTGCCGTGCCCCGCCGTCCATGCGTTTCCACAATGCCGATAACGACATCTTCGCCACGGCTTCGTCGCCGAAGCCCTTCGCTTAGCATGCTGAAGGTTTTGCCGACGCCGGGCGCGTAGCCCAAAAACAGCTTGAACCGGCCGCGCTGTTTTTCCGCATCGCTGGCCAGCAGCCAGTCTTCGGGTGATTTTCGTCTTTGCTCTTTTGCGTGGGCCACGCCGTAAGATACTCCATATGAACTCGCGGCGCTTGCTTGCTGCCACAAAGTGGCTTTTTGCATTCAGCGCGCTGGCTGCGATTGTAGTCGCCTATCACGTTTGGCTTCGTGTGAACCCGACTACTGTTGCGCTGACGCTGCTTTTATACATCCTGCTCCTCGCCGCTCGTTGGAGCCTGCGTTACGCCGTCGCCGTCTCGCTCGTCGCTACCGCCTGTTACAACTTCTACTTTTTGCCGCCGGTCGGCACCTTCGTCATCGCGGACCCGCAGAACTGGCTTGCGCTGTTGGCCTTTCTCGCCACCAGCGTCATCGGCAGCCGGCTCGCCAAGCAGGCCCGCGACGAAGCCGAACAGGCCCGCCGGCGTCAGCGCGAAGTTGAACTGCTCTTCCAGCTCAGCCGTGAACTTCTACAAACTGAAAACGTCGCCGAGCTCGTCCATGCCGTTCCAGACATGATCTACCGCGTTTCGCGCGCGCAATCCGTGGTGTTATACCTGCTCGCCGGCAACCATCTGTACCAGGCTGGCATGCATGCGCGCACCCGCGTCGAGTTGCCCCACCTGCGTCAGTTGGCCCTTGGTCTGCCGGAAACAGAGATCACCCCCGATGGAGAAAGCCGCATTCCCTTACACGTGGGCGTGCGTCCACGCGGCATGCTGGTGCTCACCGGGGTGCAGCTGTCCACAGAAACCTTTCAGGCAATCGGCGGTCTCGTTTCGATTGCGCTCGACCGTGCGCAGGCCTTGGAAGACGTGTCTGTGGCGGAAGCCACCAAAGAAAGCGAGCGTCTCCGCACCCTTATTCTCGATTCCATCACGCACGAGCTGCGCACGCCGCTCACTTCCATCAAAGGCGCGGCCACCACACTGCTTTGTACCAACGAGGTAAGCCTCGAAGACCGGCGAGAGTTGCTCACCATCGTCGATGAGGAAGCCGACCGGCTGAACCGGCTCGTGGGCCAAGCGGTCGAAATGGCACAGCTCGAAGCACAGGAGATCCACATGAACTTCGTTCCTATTGCGGTGCCGGACCTTGTTCAAAGCGCTCAGGAAAGCTGTGCCAATATCGCCGGCACACACCCGATCACGGTAAACCTGCCGGACCTTCCCAAGGTTTCCGCCGATCCTGAGATGATTGGCAAGGTGCTCTGCAACCTGCTCGAAAACGCGGCAAAGTATTCAAAACCGACATCGCCGATCTTTGTCTCTGCCGAACAAAAAGACGGCAAGGTGCTGACCAGCGTCGCCGACCGCGGCATCGGTATCGACCCTTCCGAACAAAGCCTGATCTTCGATCGCCTCTACCGTTCCCGCTCCCAGGCCGGGAGCGTTGCCGGAACCGGTATGGGCCTCGCGATCAGCCGCGCCATCATCGAATCGCACCAGGGTACACTAACCGTCACGAGCCAGCCCGATCACGGCTCTGTATTCACCTTCAGTCTGCCGATCGTGAACTAAAAGCGATTTCTTCCCAAATCGGCCTTATATACCATCCTGGTACACGAACATCTACCTTGCGCTTGTCGCTCCCGAAGTGAATCTGCGCTCCCTCACACCGCATGCCCCTGCCGCATGGCTGGCGCCACCTCGCGCCCCAGCAGCTCGATCGTGTTCATGAGCTGCCCGTGCGAAAGCTCCGCCATATCGATCTGGAACGTCACCCGGGCCACGCCGCCGAGCGCCTCGCTATGTCGTGCCAGCTTGTCGACGACCTCCTGTGGGCTGCCGATCAGGTATGCCCCCAGCGGTCCCATCTGGGCATCGAACTGCGCGCGCGAAGGCGGCGGCCAGCCGCGCTCCATACCGATTTTGCGAATCGATCGTGCATAGCCTGGATAAAACGCATCCGCTGCCATCTTCGTCGTCTTTGCCACATACCCAAAGCAGTGCAGGCCCACCTTCATCTGAGCCAAATCCTGCCCCGCTCGGCGGGCCGCCTCCCAGTACAGGTCAACGTACGGCCGGAAACGATGCGTTTCGCCCCCAATGATCGCGATCATCAACGGCAGGCCAAGCGCGCCCGCCCTTGCAAACGATTGCGGTGTGCCGCCCACCCCAAGCCAGATCGGCAGTTTTTCCTGCACCGGCCGCGGGTACACGCCTTCGCCATGCAGGGCCGCACGGTGCTTGCCGGACCAGTGCAGCTCCGTCGTTTCCCGCAGCTTCAGCAGCAGATCGAGATTTTCAGCAAACAGCGAATCGTAGTCCTTCAACGCAAGCCCGAACAGCGGAAACGCCTCGGTAAACGAGCCCCGGCCCACAACCATCTCGGCACGCCCATTTGCGATCAAGTCCAGGGTCGCAAACTGTTGAAACGCCCGCACCGGATCCGTGGCGCTCAGCACCGTTACGGCGCTCGTCAAACGTATCTGTCGCGTGCGCGCTGCCGCCGCAGCCAATACCACCGCCGGTGCGGAATCAAGGAAATCGCGTCGATGGTGTTCGCCTACACCGAACACATCCAGCCCCACCTCATCGGCAAAGGCGATGCGATCCAGGAACTCACGCATCGTGTCGGCAGCCGTGCCGGCGCCCTCCGGCCGGCCATCGGCATGCGATGCAATAAAGCTGTCGATCCCAATTTCCATCACACTGTCCTCGGCGGCAACCCTTGTTGCCACGCGTTGCTGCGCATTCGATGTCGGCCAACTGCGATCGGCATCGTCAAATTTGTCATCGGTTGTGTCACTCCACGCTGTACGGCAGCGAAAACCGTCCAATCTGAATCATCGACCGTTCCGCCGGCGGCCAAATGCGAAAGCTTTCTACCCGTCCGACCCCTTCCATCGGCCGGGCCAGAACGGAGCCGCGCTCGGCACCGGAGGCCGCATCGAAAAAGTGCACAAGCAGTCCTTTTTCTTCTCGCTTCCAACCGATCACATAGGTTCCTGCGGGAAGCTGCAAACGGCTTGCCATCACAATCGGCGCCTGGACAAGCAGGAAATGCGAGTATTTGCCATCCGCCGCATACCCCGCCGTGATGAGCACCACCGCAGCGATGAAGCGCCCCTTCCCGTCCACGATGCCGGAAGCGGTTCGCATCTCCGTTTCGATCCGCTCCTTGCCGACGGGCGCCCGCGCCGGCAGCGCTTCTTCCAGCTCACGCGGTGTCGCTGACCGCCACGCCATCTTTCCTTGCGGGGACGCCACGGAAGCGCCGAGACCAAGCGCCAGCACCACACAAACCATCCACTTCCACACGTTGTGCAACATCCAACTCCGTCGTGCCATCGCAGTCCTCAGGGCAAACGCACGAGGCCGCGCTGCAAAGCCACCACTGCCGCGTGTGTTCGATCGCCCACACCCAATTTGCCAAGCAAGCTGTTGATGTGCGACTTCACGGTTGCCTCTGAAATGTGCAGATCTGCTGCAATGTCTTTGTTTGCCCGGCCGGCCACAATTCGTTCCAGAACAGCAAGCTCCCTGCCCGTCAGCTCTTCGCGGCTTACCCGCTGCGCCAACTTTTCGGCGATCGCCGCGGGAATGCACCCCCGGCCCGCATGCACGGCGCGGATCGTTTCGAACAACTCCTGCGCCTCCATCCCCTTCAGCAGATACGCCTTCGCCCCTGCCTGCATCGCGCGGAAAATATCCTCATCACCGTCAAAGGTGGTCAACACCACAAAGCGAGCATTCGGCTGCCCGGCGCGCAGCCGAGCGATTGTCTCCACGCCGCCCATCTTCGGCATCTGGAGATCCATCAGCGTCACATCCGGCTTGCATTCGGCAAACAACGGTAACGCCGCGGCACCGTCGCTCGCCGTGCCGACCACCTCGATATCGGGCGCACTGGCCAGCAAAGCCGCCAATCCCTGCCGTACCAGATGATGATCTTCCACGATCATCACGCGAATCCTGTTCACCATGTCGCCGCACCTTTCTTCGCCAGAAGTGGAACAAGGAGCTTCACACACGTTCCCTCGCCCGGCTTGCTGGTGATCGTGAGCTCCGCGTGCAGGGCCGCCGCGCGTTCCCGCATGCCGCGAAGACCGTAGTGTCCTTCAGGTTCCCGCGCGCCGTCGTACACAAAACCACGGCCGTCATCTTGCACCGTCAAAGATAAGCTTTCGCGATCGTACCGCAGCTCCACCACAACCTGCTCCGCACCCGCGTGCCTGTCAATGTTCGACAGGCTTTCCTCGGCAATGCGTACCACCTCATCCTCGAGCGATGCGGGCAGCTTGCGAAATGCCCCACTGATCTTCAATATCGGTGCCGGTTGCCCCTCAGTGTAGCGCTGGGTGTAGCGCTTGATCGCCGCCTGCAGACGCGCCGGTACATCGTCTTCCGTCGTGTGGGCACGCAAGTTCCAGATACTTTGCCGTGCCGATTCCAAACCCTTTTTCACCAGCACACGCGTTTCTTCCAACTGCTGCACGGCTTGCGGCAGGTGCTCACTTTTCACGAACTGTGAGATCAACTGCAGCTGCAGCGACACACTCACAAAGTCCTGCGCCAGCGTATCGTGGATCTCTCGTGCCACACGATTGCGCTCCTGCAGCACCAGGGCGAAACGATGCTCGATCCGTTGCACCCGCAAGCGCCACAGCAAAAAAACACCGGCGACCGTCATCAGGGCAAGCAGCGTATAAAACCAGAGTCGTTGATAAAACGGCGGCAACACCGCAAAGCGGATCTCCGCACCCTGTTCATTCCACACACCGTCGTTATTGGCTGCAAGCACATGGAACCTGTACGCGCGTGCGGGCAGACCGGTGTAATACGCCGTGCGCCGGTTTCCCGCGTCGATCCAGTCCCGATCGAACCCTTCCAACCTGTACCGGTATCGCGTGCGGGACGGCATCGTGTAACTCAGGCCGATGTAGTCAAAGGTGTACCGCTGATCTTTCGCGGCAACCTGGATCTTCTCCATCAACGGCTGCGCTACGTCGTCGCTGGCAAACCGCTCCAGGGCAACGGGCGGCGGCACTGCATTGTTTGCAAGCTGCCCCGGCTCTGCCACGGCAATTCCCTTTCGCGTCGCAAACCAAAGCTCGTTCTGCGTGGTCTGGGCAATGAGCGGGAAGCCCTGCGGCAGGATCTCGTCAGTCGGCATGCCATCCAACACGCCATAGTGCCTCGCTTGCACGCGGCACGGGCTGTGCCCTGTCGCGCAGGTCGCGAGCGCTGCCACGGGCACGCGCGACAACCCGTGATTCGCCAGCAGCCAGAGCTGGTTTTCGCTATCCACCGCCAGGGCGCTGATCTCAAGCGGCAGTTCGTCCGAGCCAACCCGCGTAAACCTTCCATCCGCGAACCGGCTCAGGCCCCGGCCCTGTACCCCGACCCAGAGCGCCCCGGATGCGTCCGCTGCCATCGCAGTGATGATGTTCTTTGCCGGCGCAGGTTGTTCTGAAAACGTGACAATCTTTTCGCCGCGAACCCGCGATAAGCCCGCCGCCGTTGCGACCCAAAGTTCGTCCTCAGCCGCGCTCGGCCCGCGTTGCAGCAGCAGCGAGCCGACGGCATCGCTGCCCAGGCCATCGGCCTGTGTCAACACCGCAAACCTGCCGTTCTCAAGCCGCGCCAGGCCGGAACGCGTACCGACCCACACGATGCCACGCCGGTCCACCAGTACCGAACGCACAAAGTCATCCGGCAATCCATCCGCTGCGCTGTATTTGCGCACAGCCCCGTGCTGAAGGTGATTCAGCCCGTCCGGTGTGCCCACCCACACATCACCCGCAAGCCCGGCCGCAAGCGATAGCACCACCGGGCTGGTCAACGCCGCCGCGGGTACAGGCGTGTCCATCCGGCCGTGCGAGATGCGCCGTACCCCATCGTCGCGTGTCCCAAACCACATCGCGCCGTCGCTTGACTCGACCACGCTCGACACCGCGTTGTGAAATGCCGCGCCCTCGCTGCGGAAACTGCGCGGCCGCAAAACATGCAAACCCGAGGTTTCCGTGCCGACCCACATATTGCCTTCCCGGTCTTCCAGAACGGAAAGCACGGCTTCGGACTGCAAGGCTTCGATGCTCGTCACGTGCGCTGCCTTTTCCGCCCTCAGCGTGAACAGTCCCTTGTCGGTGCCCACCCACGCCGTCCCTCGTCGGTCCACCGCAAGCGTTTCCAGATGGCTCCCAGGCAGCTCCTGCCCCAAACGCCAACTCCGAGGCGCTCCCAGGCCTGCGAGTGTGACGGTGTGCGCCGTTCGCAGCCACATCGGGCGCGGCGCGCTCGCTGACGAGCCGACGTTAGGATTGAAGGCCGGGGCGAGTGCGGACTCCGCAATCAAATCCAAAATCGGTTCCGGTTCCTCAGGAATCTCCACCTGCGTCACCGAGCCACGCCGGTACCGCCACACGGCACGACCGCACACCAGGAACACCGCGCCGTCCGGTGCCGTGGCCAAGGCTGTCACCGCTGTTTGCGGACCCGGCAACGGCCGAAACTGCCCTGCCGCGAAGCGCACCAGGCCACCCGTCGTCAGCACAAGCAGCGATCCGTCCCCGGCCGCGGCAAGGGAGACGATTTGCGCCGACGGCAAGCCATCGTCTTCCGCAAAGCGGTGCAGCGCCCCCCGGCTCTGCTCGATCAGCCCGTCTGCCGTGCCGAACCACAGATGCCCCGCCTGATCCTGCGCCAGGGCGCTTACATCGTCGCTCGTAAACGCAGCATTGGTTGCGTGCCGCAGCACCATGAAGCCGATGCCGTCAAAACGCGCAGCTCCGCCTTCGGTCGCCATCCACAGAAAGCCATCACGCGCCTGCAAGACCTGGTGCACACTACTCTGCGGCAACCCTTCTTCGGTTGACCAGGCCTGATGACTGAGCGGTATGCCTTCGGCAGCAAGAGCCTGGCCCGTGCGGCCAAAGCCCGACAACAGCAGCAGAACAACGAGTATCCGCTTGACTCTTTGCCGTGGTTGAGAGCACCGGAAGCGCATGGCCCACCTCATCCGCGAGCACGAAAAAGTCCCGCTCAGGCAAATCACCGTTGCCGGCAAGGCGCCATCGCATGCGCCGAGAGACTGCCGGCGACGGGTGCCCTCGCCCACTGCAACCCACCGCAGCCGGTGCGATGCACTCGCTGCGCATACCCGAACCACAGCTGCTCTACCGCAACGTCACGGCTTGCCCGCCTGCCACTGCCGGCACCGTTACCGACCAGCCCAGGCCCGCTGCTTCGATCGGCATCTTCGCCGATCCGGCCAGGGCCTGCTTTGCCTTCGGCGTCCATCCAAACACCTCCAGACGGTAGGCCGTCCACCACGGCGAGAACTGCCCCTCCTGCGGCGCGATGCTCACGCGCATGGAACCATCGCCCGCCACCGCACACGTGAAGCGCACCCGCGCGTACGCTCCCTGGCGATAGCCAAAGCTGTGCCCATCATCGGCATACACCTCACCCGCACACGGCGTCGCCGCGTTCGTCGCCGGGTACACACGCAAGGTCAAAGGTCCTTTTGGCTTTTCTTCCGTGCTTTGCGTCAGCGGCTCTATGGGCACAATGCTGCCGCCGCGCACATACACCGGCAGCGTTTCCAGCTTTGGCTCGATCATCAGCGGCTTGCTCGCATGAAGCGCGTCACGCTGTTCCAGGTCCCGAGGTCCCCCGGTGTTGGCGCGCTCAAATCGTTCGCCCGTCCAGTAGTCGTACCATGTGCCCGCGGGCAGATGCACCTCATAGGCTGCAACCTCCTCAGGCGAAGGATTTGGCGCAACGAGCAGGTCCGGCCCCACCAGGAACTCGCTTCCACCCGCGTCCAGATCGATCGGGTGTTCATCCGCAGTCGCGTGTGGAAACTCCACAAATAGCGGACGCATCACGGGCACCCCGTCGTGCGAGGTTTTCTCCGCCACCGTGTATAGGTAGGGCAGCAAACGGTAGCGCTCCTCGATAAACCGGCGCCGAATCGCTTCCTGCTCGGGGCCGTCAACCCACACCTCGTGCATCCGTGTGCCCTTGGCGGAATGGTCGCGATCGATCGGCTGGAAGGCCGCAATCTCCAGCCACTTCGTCAACAACTCCGGCGAAGGCGATCCCGCGAAGCCGCCCACGTCCGCGCCGGCCATCGAAAACCCGCTCAGTCCAAGGTTCATCAGCTGCGGCATCGTCATCCGCAGGTGGTTCCACGTGGCGCTGTTGTCGCCCGTCCACGTAACCGCATAGCGTTGCCCGCCCGCAAAGCTCGCCCGCGTCATCACAAACGGCCGCTCGTTGGGCCGCAAGGCCAGCATGCCGTCGAACGTACCTTCGGAATTTAGCATCCCGTACACGTTGTGGATCTCGCGATGCGTCGCTGTGCGCGTTCGAAAGCCCGGCTCTTCGATCCGGTGTTGCACATTGTCCGGCATTGTTTTGGTCGGTACGCCGAACACCGCCGGCTCGTTCATGTCGTTCCAAAAGCCCGCGACGCCATCGGCGATAAAGTCCTTGAACAACGATCCCCACCACGCCCGCGTCTGCGCCTGCGTAAACTCCGGAAACACAGCCGGCCCCGGCCACACCGTGCCCACATAGGTCGATCCATCGGGCAGCTTCACAAAACGGTCGCCCGCCACGCCCGCGTCATACGGCGCATACCCAACCCCGGGCTGCTTGGCAATGTGCAGATCGGTAATCACGACCAGATGGAACTGATCGTCCGCAAGGTGCTTCACCAGTTGCGGAAATGCTGGAAACCGTTCCGGATCGACCGTAAACGGCATGTTGTTCTTTTGAAAATCAATGTCGAGCCAAAGCACATCGGACGGAATGTGGTCCGCGCGCAAACGCTTCTCTACATCCAGCAACTGCGCTTCCGGCGAATACGTGTACCGGGACTGCTGAAAACCCAACGACCAGAGCGGCGGCAGCGGTGTCGGTCCGGTCAGCCAGGCATAAGCGGAAAGCACCTGTTTGGGCTCCGGCCCGTACAGTAAAAAATAATCCAACGGCCCGTCTTCCGCACCGAAGCTGTATTGATTCGCGTGTTCCCGCCCAAAATCAAAGAAGCTGCGAAAGGTGTTATTGAAGAAGACACCCAGCGTTCTCCCCTGCCGCATGTCCAGGAAAAACGGGATGCTTTTGTAAATTGGATCAGTAGATTCCTGCCAGCCGAAGGTGTCGGAGTTCCACATCGTGAACGCCTCGCCCGAGCGATCGAGCGGTCCCGGCTTATCGCCCAGTCCAAAAAAATGATCGTCGGCACCGCGCTGCTTATAAAGCCGGAAATCCTTACCCTGTCGCGCAATCGGCGCCGCGTCCTGCTGCAGCACATGACCTTCAAGATCGCTCACCGTCAGAGCCAGGTTGGCCCCCACCCGCACATGCAGTTTTTGCGTATGAAAACCCATCGCCTCAGGAACGGCGGAAGCTTCGCTGTGCAGCGCACCCGGCAGCACTGCCCAGGAAG
>CAXTRN010000114.1:0-11594 GCA_964246645.1 uncultured Acidobacteriaceae bacterium | reverse complement strand
CTTCGGCTCCGTGATTCTTACGTCCGCGACCCTGACAGTCGCCGGCAAAGACGGCGCGCCCGGCTTCGAGCACCTGCGCAAGCGCTTGGGCGTCCCTTTTCCCAAGGAACTCATCGTGCCGAGCCATTTTGACTACGGTAAGCAGGCGTTGCTGTATCTGCCGGACAACATGCCCGATCCGCGCCACCCCGAGTTCACCCGACAAGCCACGGAAAAGATCCGCCGTGTACTCGAAATCACACAGGGCCGCGCTTTTTGCCTTTTCACCAGCTACGCCGCCATGCGTGAAATGCACGACCGGCTGCTTTGCGAACTGCCCTTTCCACTCTTTCTGCAGGGTACCGCGCCGCGCCATGTGCTGTTGGAGCAGTTCCGCGCTACACCCAACGCCGTCCTCTTCGGCACCGGTTCCTTCTGGCAGGGCATTGACGTGCAGGGCGAGCAGCTCAGCTGCGTCATCATCGACCGCCTCCCCTTCGCCGTCCCCACCGATCCCATCACCAAGGCCCGCACGGATGCCATCGCGGCCGCCGGCGGCAACGCCTTCAACGACCTCCAGATCCCGCAAGCCGTCCTCACGCTCAAACAGGGCTTCGGCCGCCTCATCCGTTCGCTCACCGATCGCGGCGTTCTTATGCTCCTCGACCCCCGCATCCGCACAACGCGCTACGGCAAGGTCTTCCTGGACTCACTACCCGCCTACCGCCGCACCACCGAGATCGCAGATGTCGAACGCTTCTTTGCTTGATGAAACCTACAGCGTTGTAAGCAAAACCTACAGCTAGGGAAGGGCAACGCGCTCAAAAACAGTTTCTGTTCAGCTACATGCCAGCGATGTCATCGAGCAGTGATGGGGCACAACTGAGCCCGGTGTTGTCGCTGAGCTAACCACAAATCACGTTGTTTCCCTATGCGCCAGGATGAGAGGATTTGTGAACGGGGGCGCTGTGCGCGGCCTCCGCTTCCGCTTGGTCGATCGCCTGATAAAGCTGGTTTGGGTCTCTGACTTCAATCCAGTGATCGCCAGTGACTACAAAGATCGAGGGCGTCTCGCGTAACCCGATCTTCTTACCTTGGGCGGTTGTTTCATCGATCTCCTGCTTGAACTTCCCAATCGGGTCCATCACAAAGGGCATCTGTTGGCCATGCTGCTGTAAAAAGGTCTGCGTGAAGCGATGTAGATCATCCTGTGACGCAATCTGATACTGAGTGGCAAACACTTCCCGTCGGTATTCCTCTGCCAACGCCGGGGACACTTTGGCCTTTAGGTAGTGGGCGCAGATCGCTGCATCGTGGCTCCAGTGATGATAGTCAATCTGAAAGTCACACTCCACGATGGGGATCTGGTAGTGCTTTGCAGCCGCGTGCACAACAGGAAAGGCACGAGCGCAAAACGGACACTCCAAATCTTCGTATTCGATAATCGCGACCTTCACCCCAGGAGGAGGCCTCAAGGAGGATGTATCCCGTAAAGGGGTTACTTGATTAGGGGGAACGGATGTTTGCGCAACGGCGAAAGCAGAGCAAAATGCCAACGCTGAGAGAATGCATCGTATTGAGTTCACTAAACCTCCATGGTCGCTAAAAGCGTGCCACCACAATAGCAGCCGCAAAAGGCGTCCTGCTTACAACCGGATCGGCAGAAGCGGGTCCTCCCCGGCGATCGCCTGATTCTGCCACTGCTTTCCCTCGCGTTATCCTGTAGGTGCCGATCGTTTGTCAGGAGCAAAGGGCCATGGGACGCAATCTTTACATTCTCGGCGGCACACTGGGCGGTTTGGCGTTGTTTTCCATCCTGCTCAGTTTTACGGCCATCGCCACCGGCGGTAACGGATCGCCGAACGATGCGTCCTTGTGGCGCACCACCGGCGTTGCGTTGCTGGTCGTTGCGCTCGTCGTCACCCTGGCCGGTGTTCTGTCGTCGCTGTTTGAACAGGCCGAGCGCCGCGCCGCACAGCAGCGCCAAACCAGCCGACGCAAGGGCCGTCCGCAGTCCTGATCGGCCGGGCACCCCTTCGGCCCCGCGTCGCCGCGACGACATCCTCTCGCTCCGGACGGCTGTTTCGTTACTATGGAAGCTGGCGCTCGATGGAGCACCGTTGGGAGTTCTGGCGCATCATGTTTGAGATCACCGTGCAGGCCGGCTTTTCTTCCGGCCATTTTCTTCGCGATTACCAGGGCAAGTGCGAAAACCCGCACGGCCACAACTATCGTGTGCTGGTGACGCTGGTGGGCGCGGAACTCGAACCGAACGGCCTTTTGCTTGACTTCAAGCTCCTGAAAGGCGTCCTCAAGCCCACGGTCGAATACCTCGATCACCACATGATCAACGAACGCGAACCGTTTACCACCGTGAACCCATCGGCCGAAAATCTCGCAAAATATTTCTTCGACCAAACCGCCCAGCGTCTGCAGGACACAACGGAAGGCCGCGTCCGCGTCAAGGATTGCACAATCTACGAAACCGACACCAGCTTCGCGAAATACTACGAATAGCAACTCCTCCGGCTTGCCAACACCCTGATTCTTTGTCATTCCCGCAGGGAATCCGCGTTCTCTACCATCGCTTCCCTTGTCGTTCCCGCAGGGAATCTGCGTTTTTCCGCACAGCTATGTTCACCCTTCTCCCCCAACCCGTCGAAGATCTCCACATCGCGCCCGAGCCGTCGGCGCCCATCGCCGCGCGTGCGTTGCGCCTCATCGAGCTGTACCGTTCCGTGCAGGGCGAAAGCTCTTTTGCCGGCGTGCCGTGTATTTTCGTGCGCTTGGCCGGCTGCAACCTTCGCTGCTCCTGGTGCGATAGCGAATACACCTTCACCGGCGGCCAGCCGTTCACGAACGACCAGATCGTCGCGGAAATCGAAGCCCTGCAGCCCTGCAAACTCATCGAGTTCACAGGCGGGGAGCCCATGTTGCAAGCCCAACGGCTGCTGCCCCTCATGCAACAGCTGCTCGAGGGTGGCTATCAGCTCATGATTGAAACCAGCGGCGAGCGCCTTTTGGCCGACGTACCTCGTGCCGTTCACAAGATCGTCGATGTCAAGTGTCCCGGCTCGGGCATGGCTTCTACCGTTCGCCTTGAAAACCTCGATGCCCTTACCAGCAACGATGAGGTGAAATTCGTTCTGAGCGACCGCCTCGACTACGAGTTCGCCCGCGACTTCATCCGCGCCCACGACCTCGCCCGTCGCTGCGGACAGATCCTGCTTTCGCCGGCCTTCCTCAAAAATGCCGCAGACCAGCGTACGGCAGACAATATGGCTCTGGACCCCCGTCTGCTCGTGGACTGGATGCTGGCTGACGGTTTGCCCGCCCGGCTGAGCCTGCAAATCCATAAGTTCATCTGGGAGCCGCGCAAGAAGGGCGTCTAAAGCCATTTACCTATAGCGATACGGTGTCATTTCGACCGGAGCGCACAGCGCGGAGCGGAGAAACCTGCAGTTTGATTGCGGGCTGAAGGCCCGACCCAAAAGCAACTCCCAACGCCACATCGCTCTTAACTTACCTGCGTTCCCGTCTCACTCGAATACGTCCGCTGCCGCCACCCTACCGGTCTCCCAAACACCTTGCGCGCCAGCGCATACCATTGCACCCCCAACAGCAACAACACCCCCACCGGGTGCAATAGCGCCGAGCGTAACGGCTGCTCGAAACGCCGCACCGCCAGTAGCCGCGGCAGATACACACAAACGATTACCAAGAAACAGAAAAATCCGGCAAACTCCAAATGCCGAAGCTTGGAAATATTGAACATCAAGCTTCCATGCGCGGCCATCACCATAAAAGAAAGTGTTTGGCTGGAAAAGTGTGCCAGAAGAAATCCGCTTACTGCGTCACTTCGCAAAAGGATGAGCAGAGCCGTGAGAACAACAGCGAGGACCGCCAACAGCGGTGGAAGCACTTGTCCCAAAAACAACACTGCCGACAAGGGCACAATCTTGCCCGCCGTCGCGATGCCTTCCGTCGCATTTTTCGCCAGTCCTGACCACACCTTTGCCGCCGAATCGTACATCCGCACCCGCGCCAGCCCGGTAATGTCGGCGATGTCGGTCCGGTAGCCTGCCCGTCGCAACACCCGTGGCAGCAGCAGGCCGTCGTGCATCGTTTCGCGAATCGCCCCATGCCCGCCGCTGGCCCGGTACGCTGCCCGTTCCACCAGCATGAACTGCCCACACCCGGCGGCAAAGGAAGGCTTTGTGCTTTTGCGCATGCCGCCCATGGGCAAAAAGCCCAACAGCACAAAATGAATCAGCGGCAGGAGAAGCTGCTCCAGCCAGGTCACGGTGATCAACCGTGGAAAGCCCGAAACCAGGGCAGCGCCGGTACGCTCGCGGAAGATGGCCATGCGGCGAAGCAGTTCCGGTTCAATGCGCACATCGGCATCCAGAAACACCAGTAACGGCAGCGTGGCTTCGCCCGCGAGCACGTTGCAAGCATGTTGTTTGCCGTTCCATCCCGGCGGCAAACCGCGCCCACGCACCAAGCGCACCCGCGCATCCTCCGCCGCAATCGTACGGACGATCTCACCGGTACGGTCGTCGGAATCATCGTCCAACACCAGCACCTCAAGCGCAACCCCGTGGCTGGCAAGCACGCAACGGACCGCCTCGCCAATGTTGGCTTCCTCATTGCGCGCCGGTATGAGCACTGAAACCGCGTAGTCTCCAGCTTCGTTGCCAGCGCCGCCCACCTCCGCCGGCACCCGATAGCGCCACAGATTTACACAAAACAGCAGTGCCGGCCACACCGCACACAGGGCAGCCATGCCTAAAACCATGATCCCTAGGACAACGCCAGTTAACATCCGCCCTCTTCACCCCTGCGCCGACGATCTGCCATGCCCACCGTCATACATCGCCCCCCGGCGTGTCCCGCTGCGTGTGGTCCAGCACCGGACGCTGGCCGCCCAGCAGGGCGCGCACCCGCCGGATCACCCCGTACACGCCGCCGGTGCCGCGCGATCCGGTAAACAGCGTTTCAAAGGCAACGACATCGCGGCCTACCGCAGCCTGCTGCAGGGCATACATCGCCGTCCCCAGGGCATCTTCCAGCTCCCGGGTGGCCTTTGCTGTGGGCGCGCCCAGGCTTGTGTGTATCGGTTCCCCGAAGTGCAACAGCGCTTCCGGCAGCCGTTCATCCCAAAAAACGTACTCAACCGCCAAGGGCACCAGGGGCACATGCGGCATGCGGGCGGCTAACGCCGCGAGTCCCGGCTTAAACGCAAGTGGAAACTTGCGCGGGTCGGCGAAACGGCCCTGCGGCGTCAGCCAAAGCACACCGCCCTCCTGCAGAATCGCCTCGGCCGTGCGTAAAAACTGCGCCGCCCCGCGTGGCGACGCCATTTCGACCGGAAACATGCCAAGCTTGCGCAGAATGGGGTACTTTTCGAGCGCTGCGGCATCAATGGGCGCATAGTGTTTGCGCTCCGGCAGCAGTAGCTGTCCAAGCAGCACAATCAGCATCGGGTCCCACCACGACGAATGATTGCCGTACACCACCAGCGGTCCGCGCAGATCGCGCAGCCGCTCCGCATGCTGCGCCATCACCGCACGAAAGTGCCTGCGGAAGTAGCGCCGGACCACGCGTCGGAAGAACCGCAGTATCAGATCGGAGATCGGTGGGGAAAAGGCAACAGCCGGCATAAACGCTATGCTACGCCGCTTGTGCAAACCCTCGAAAGCCTCGTGGGAAATAGAGGCGTCTGCCGGCGTCACTCTGGGTATAGGTCGTGCTCAAGAAATTGGGAAGGTTCTTCGGCTCCGTTCTCGTCAAAACTCGAAGATCCTTCCCTGATGTTTTCATCACAAGCCGACGGCATGGTCCCCGGCTCACAGGTCTTTACCGGCCCTTAGGCGTATGCCGGCTCCCGTGCTCCGGCTTTTTTCGCATCCGCATCGAGTGAATCTGCCGCAATCCATCCCGACATCATCACCATCGGCATGCCCGGTCCCGGGTGCGCCGCGCCGCCGGCAAGATACAGCCCGTCGAGCTCGCGCGAGCGGTTGGCCGGCTTGAACGCGCCCTGGAACCTGCCGTGGGAGCTAATGCCATAGATCGCGCCATTGAGCACCCGGTAACGGTCATGAATGTCCTGCGGCGTCAGCGCGCGTTCAAACACGATGCGCTCTTCAATATCCGGGCAGCCCGCCGTACGCTTCATCTTGTCGAGAATCACCTGGCGGTAGTGCGGAAACATCTTCGTCCAGTCCTGGCCGGGGCGCAGGTACGGGGTGTGCACCAGAATGTACATCGCTTCGCCTCCAGCGGGCGCGCTGTCCGGATCACTTGCCGCCGTGCAGGCCAGGTAGCAGGTCGGGTCCGGCGCCGGGATGCCGAGATCGTAGATCGCATGAAACTCCTCATGCGGATCGCGCGAAAACACAAAGTCATGGTGCGCCAAGTGCTCATAACGCTTGCTCAAACCGAGGTACAGCACCACCCCCGAACAGGCCGGCTCATATTTGCGTGCATGGTCGAACTTGCTGGCTGCCTTGGTGCCCTTCAACAGCTCACGGTGCGTTCGTACGGCGTCCTCGTTGCTCAGCACGGCGTCGAACTCAAACCGCTCGCCCCCGGTCGTTTCAATGCCGCTGGCCCGCGTGTGGCCATTCGTACCTGCGGTTGTGATTCGGGCCACGTCGCAGTTGGTGTGGAACGCCACACCCAGCTCAGTGGCCAACTTCACCATCGCTTCCGGCACCGCGCGCGTGCCGCCCTTCGGGTACCAGATGCCTTCCTGCATCTGCATATGCCCGATCGCGGTCAAAATGGCAGGCGACGCATCCGGCGATGAGCCCACATACTGCACCATGTGGTCCAGCATCTGCGCCGTTTCGGGCTCCGGAATGAACTCGCGAATCGTGCCCGCCACCGACTTGCCCAGACGCATGCGCATCACGTCCTTCAATACCTTCACGTCGAATGCACCCTTCACTTCAAAGGTGTCCTTCATGTTGCCGACGCTTTTCCAGAAGAAAAATTTGTTTGAAATCTCGTGCAAGTCCTCGGAAAGCTCCATCAAGCGCTGGTAACCCTTGCCCATGCCCGGCCAACGCGCTTCCAGGTTCGCCGCCATCTTGCTTTCGTCGTCCAGCAGATCGATGGTGGCGCCGTTGTCGAAGAAGCAGCGCCATTGCGGGTCCAGCCGCACCATCGAAAGGTAATCGTCCAGATTCCGCCCTGCTTCCGCGAAGATCTTGCGCAGCATCGACGGCTGAATCAGGATCGTCGGCCCCATGTCGAAGCGAAAGCCCTCTTCTTTCAACTGCGCCGCTTTGCCGCCCAACCAGGCGTTCTTCTCAAAAACGGAAACTTCGTGCCCCCGCGCGGCCAATGTGCACGCCGCGGCCAACCCCGCCAACCCTGAACCGATCACACCAACCCGCATCCCAAACTCCTCAAATCTTCTTCACGCAACGCCCAACATCGGAAGCTTTTCGCCCTCGCCCAACGGTCACTTACCGCAAAGCAACGCCAGCTACCGGCCTCGTCCCGCCGTGGCCACCGCTCGCATCGCCTGCCACCGCTGCGGCCAGGACCCGCCATGCAACATCCCGATCAATCCTTGAAACAGCGAGAATTCCTTCGCCCCCGTCGCCTCGTACTGCCGTGTCTGCCCTTTGCGACGCACCAGCACTGTCTTGGCCGAGGTCATTTCCAGCAAACCTTCCGCACCGCGCGTTGCCCCAAAGCCGCTGCGCCCCAAACCCCCGAAGGGTACCCGCGGATCGGCGGTCGGTGCGATCAGATCGTTGATCAAAACCGTGCCCACCCGCAGTCGCGCGCCCACGGCCCGCGCCTCGCCTTCGGTCCCAAACACCGCTGCCGTCAACCGGTACGGGCAGGCGTTCACCATCTCCGGTATCGCTGAAACGCTCCGTGCTTCCAGCAGCGACAGCACCGGCGCAAACACATCGCTCTGCACCACCCGCATGGAGCAAGCCGCTTTGTCCAACAGCAACGGCCGCTGCGCTTCGGGGTTCACCGTCCCAATCGCCTCCGCGCCGCCGGCCACGGCATCGCGCACCAGCTCCCGCAGCCGCTCTGCTGTTTGCGGCTTCAACTGCACCGGGGCAACCGGCTCGAACGCGGCGAGCAGCAGCGGGCGAAGCGCCTGCAGCGTTTCTGCCGTGCCCACCAGTCGCCGCGGCGACATGCACACTTCGCCGCCATTGAGCCGCAATCCAAACGCAACCGCCTTTGCCACCAGCGGCAGATGCGCGGAGGGCAGCACCACCACCGCATCGGCGCCGGAAAGCTCCATCACCGCCGGTGTCGCTGTTTCGGCCAAGGTGCTCAGAATCTTGCGTCCGCTCTCGAAAGATCCGGTAAAGATCACCTTCGCCGGCAATTGCGCCAGCGCTTCTTGAGCCGCTTCGACGCTTTCTTCCGTTATGCGCAGCACGCCTCGCGGCAGCCCGGCTTCGCGCAGCGCATCGGCCACGAGATCCGCCACGCCTTTGCCGCCCACGCCCGGCTTCCAGGTCACCGCATTGCCGGCCACAAGCGCCTGCATCACCTGCACACCCGGCAAAAACAGGGGAAAGTTTGCCGGCCCGATCACCAGCACCTGCCCTAGCGGCACGCGCTCGATCTCTGCCTGCACGCCGGCGAGCCACATGGGGCGTCCTTCGCGACCCAACCGCCGAGTCGCCAGCACCTTCGTCGCCTGATGCTCTAAAAACCGCATCGCATCCAGCAAAGGCAGCAGTTCCGTGACCAGCGTGTCCGCCTGCGACCGTTGCAGGGCAGGGGAGATAGCCTCCGCCACGGCTTGGCTGCGTGTTGCCAGCGCATGCCGCACGCCGCGGATCACTTGTAGCCGATGGGCGATCGGCATCGCCGCCCATCGGCCCTGTACCGCGTCCAGCGCTGCATGCATGCCCGCATCTACTGCTGCGGCGCACACCGGTTCCGCCATCTGGCTATCCTGTGGGATCGCGCATGCCGCTAGCGCGCTGCCCACCATCGCCGGCACCCCGGAAGCGCCCGCAAACATTGCAGCACCCGGAGCCTCTGCCAGCGCCTCCGCGACCGCTCTCATGAGGCAACCTGCACCAGATCGTCAAAGGCCGTCTCCGCCGAGTGCTGCCACTGCGGCTCGATCCCCAGATCCTCGAGCAACAGCTTCGACGAAATCCGCGCGGACTGAAAGATGACCGGCAGCCCCGACCCTGGATGCGTGCCCCCGCCGACAAGGTACATGCCTTTCACATCTTCAAAGCGGTTATGCGGGCGTAGGTGCAGCATCTGCCCGAGCGAGTGGGCCATCGAGAAGGTCGCGCCCTTGTGCAGCCCAAACTCCTCGCGCCATCCGCTCGGCGTCAAGACGCGCTCGGTGCGGATGCGCGCTTCGAGATCGGTGATGCCGATCTTCTCAAGCTGCTGCAAGGCCAACGTTCGGAAGCGCTGCGTCTCCTTCGTCCAGTCCACGCCTTCGGTCTCATGCGTCACCGGCAGCAGCACATACAGCGTCGAATGGCCCTTGGGCGCCAACGTCGGGTCGGTCACGCTGGCATTTTGCACATAAAAGCTGGGTTCAGCTGAAAGCCGATGCAGCCCTTCAATGTCCTTCAGGTTCTGTTTATAGTCCTTTGCCAGATAGATTGTGTGGTGCGCCACATCGTCGTACCGGCCTTCGATTCCGAGATACATCATGAAGGTCGAACACGAATACTTTTTACTTTCAATGCGTTTGTCGGTCCAGCGGGAGCGATGTTGGCCGGGCAGCAGCTTGCGCATCGCATCGGCAAAATCGGCGTTCACGATGACGGAGTCGGCCGGCAGCGTGCGCTTGCTTGTTCTTACCCCGCGCGCCTCGCCGTTTTCGGCCAGCAACTCTTCCACAGGCTCGTTAAGCAGAACCTCCACGCCCATTTTTTCCGCCAATCGCGCCATCGCCGAGGTCACCGCACCGCAGCCGCCGATCGGATGAAACACCCCATGCTCGTACTCCAGAAACGAAAGAATCGAAAACAGGGAAGGGCAGCGAAACGGACTCATGCCGAGATACTTCGATTGAAAGCTGAAGCCCAGCCGGATGCGCTCATCGGAAAAGTGCGAGCGAAGATCACCGTCAAGCGATAACCACGGTTTCAGCAATGGCAGCAGCTTCAACATCTCCGGCTTCATCAGGTCCGTCCAGCTTTCAAACGGAGCCTCCAGAAATGGCAAAAAGCTAGCCAGCTTCAAACGGTTCCGGTCGAGAAAGCCGCGAAACTTTTCTGCATCGAGCGGTGAAATCGACGCGATCTGGCTTTCCATCCGCTTGATATCGGAGGTCGCATCGATCTGCCCGCCGGAGCCGAACATCAACCGATACTGCGGATCAAGCCGCTTCATCGGCACTTCACGGTCGAGGTCGAAACCCGCGTCCGAGAAGATCTCTTTCAACACACGCGGGTACAGAAAGAACGTCGGGCCGATATCAAATTTGTAGCCCTCCTGTTCCAGCGTGGCGGTGCGTCCACCGACGCGGTTATGTTTCTCCACAACCGTGACCTCTACGCCGGAACGAGCCAGCAGCATAGCTGATGCCAATCCGCCAGGACCGGCACCCACGATTACGACACGTTTCTTTGAGCGATTCCGAAGGGAAGCGTAGGGCATTCTTTTGAATTTCCAGTAGCGTACCGGTCGAGTGTAGCCCGGGTCCCCGGAAGAAAGGGACCCGGGAACGGGCGTTCTGTGCCGCCAGCAAACGTTTCATCCATGGCGATGCACGACACAGAAACAAGCCGCGTTTTCAACATGGCCGACAGCGATTATCGGCCAGCAGAAATGCATTTAGTTGAGCAGGCCGCGCACGTAACCACGCACCTTTTCCGTCACCACGCCATACACAATGTGCGTACTTGCTTCGCTGCTGTGTTCGCGTGCGGATTGTTCCTCGGGCGACCCGGACAAGCCAAGGGCAGGCAACGCACCCTCATGCGTAAGCGCCATCAGGGTCAAGCCAAAGGTGGCGCCGCTCTTGGCCGTCACGATGGGATACAGTTCGGCGAGCACACCATAAAAGCCCCCGGCGGCCGCACCGAATACCCAGTGGATTGTTTCCGTGGCGACCGCTTTTGTGTCGCCTTCGAGTGGATGACCGGCCAGCTTTTCGGCAACAACCGCCGGCGGTTCAGGTTGGCCCTCGATACGCGGTGGGTACACCTTTTCTGCCATCGACTTGGCTGCCGTGGCCAGGAGGCCGCCGACCACACCCGCTGCAAATCCCTTTAAAAGGTCTAACTGATTCTTCTGTTCTGAGCTCACGTTTCCCCTCACATCCTGCATGCAAGGGTTCAGATGCACCTTTTCGTTTTTGCGTTCACAAAGAGCGTTCGATCCACAGGTTCGCGCTACGTATTACAACGAAACTCGCACTGCAGGCACATTCATCTCCGGAACGAGAGTGGAATCCCAAGATGTATCGAGACGCGTTACCCGATCCGTATCCAGATCGTCTTCTTCCAGCACATCCTCATCGACGCCCGGCAGAAGATCGTCTGCATCCTGATCAGGGTCTTCATCCAGAACCCGGTCGGCACCCTTTTGTGTGTCTTGCGTCATACCTTGACTCGCGTCCTCGCCTGTGTCCCGTCTCGCAT
>CAXTRN010000113.1:5139-11696 GCA_964246645.1 uncultured Acidobacteriaceae bacterium | reverse complement strand
GTGTAGTTCGAGGGCTGCGGGTTCGGCAAAGCCAAAGGTGGGGAAGGCGGCGCTTCGGAAAGGACTGGCTTTGCGAAACGGCGGCGGCGGCGAGGAGGTGTGGTGGGCGCGCCCAAAGCCGGGGAGTGGGCTGGCGCTCGCCGGCGCGGCGGTCGAGGGTACACGCTGCGCATGAAGTACGGCTGCCTCGGCTCGGCTATGAAAAACGAGCGCGGCCCGGCTTTGGAGAAGGAAACCGGCTCGGGCACTGTGTCTTCCCCTTCCCCGTCCGCCGGTGGCGGGCCGGGAGCGCCGGGCGCACCGAGTGCACCGGGCAGCGCGGGCTCCGGCAGGGCACGCGGCCGCTGGATGGCGGGTCCGCGGATGGGCACGCGTCCGACGGCGTGGTAGCCAATGTGGCCGTGATCGTCGGCCCAGATTAGATTGAGCGAAGGACCGCCGAAGCCGGCAAGCGCGGCCACAAGCGACGCGCCATCGGCCGCGGTGTTTACGTCCAGAAAGGGTGAGGTGATCGCTGTGGGATCGTAGACCGTCCAGCCAAGCGACAGGGCACGCGGTTCGGAGCGGAAAAGCGGTGAAATGATCGGCGTTTCCATTATGGCCGCACCGACCGGATGTGCCGTGGTCAGCACGTCAAGCACCACATCGCGGCCGCCGCGCACCGCGATGTGCTCGGGGTGATGGACGGCCAGCGCCCAGGTCTGGTCCGCACGCTGATATTCGGTATTGTTGCCGGTGCCGCGCAGATGCTCGATGCGTAGATCCTGTACATCGGCCCCGAGATTGGTGACTCCCCAGGCGACGTGCAGGTTGCGCCCGACGATCACAAACGGAACGCCCGGCAGGGTGAAGCCGACGGCGTCCATTGCCGGCATGCCGTTCGGCATGGCCGCATGCAGGGATGCTTCGTACC
This sequence comes from uncultured Acidobacteriaceae bacterium, assembly GCA_964246645.1. GTDB lineage: Bacteria > Acidobacteriota > Terriglobia > Terriglobales > Acidobacteriaceae > Granulicella. Next base: position 10,783 of record CAXTRN010000113.1, on the reverse strand, counting down.
AGATGTCGGGGATGCCGAGGTTCAGGTGCATATCGTTGGCCAACAACGGGGCTCCTGACGCCGTGCGAAGCCCGCCGACAGCCCAGTTATTCGACCCCGCCCGGCAGCCCTCGCAACGGCCCGCTTCTCCCAGTGCCTGGCTGACTGCCAGCAAGTCTCCCGGTTGCGCCTGCGGAGTGGAAGGGGCTTGCAGATGTGACTGCGACGGATCGAGCGGAATCTGCTCCACCTCGTGGGGCGCGGTCAGGTTGCGGTTAGGCGTTCCGGGCGGCTGGTCGCGCCACGAGCCGACCGGGTACAGATCGGCTAGCAGCGCGGCCGGTAAATGTGCGCTCAAGGCCTCGCGGTTCAGCTTTTGCGGAAACTCGGTGGAAAGGTCCTGAAACATCGCCAGGGAAACCAGAAGCGAATCGCGTGGCGACCAGGGCGCCGGCTTGTAGGCGAGCAGCCGAAACTCCACCGGCAACGCTCCTCGGTGGCTGTCGATAAAGGCATTCACCCCGCGCGCGTAGGCTTCCAACTGCGCCAGCTGGGCGGGCGGCAGCTGCGCCACGGCACGGTCCGCAGCAGCGCGGATCTGCAACAAGCGCTGTTGGCGATCGTGCTCGACCAGCCCCGGGCCGAGAACCGCGGCGAGCTCGCCGGCAGCGTGGCGGCGTAGGCCGTCCATCTGCCACAGCCGGTCCCCGGCAGTGGTATAGCCCTGCGCAAAAAGCAGGTCATGGAGGTTCGCGGCGGTGATCGACGGCACGCCCTGTGCGTCGCGGGTCACCGTGACTGGACTCGCAAGACCGGCAACGCGCACTTGGCCATCGATCTGCGGCAGGGAAGCGACCAGCGCATGGCGTAGATCGAGCACAATACCCAGCGCGGCGAGCAGAACAACCGCGAAACAAGCAAGCGCGACGCGTAAAGTTCGACGCGAAAGCCGGAATCGGGGGTGAGCCGTGTTTTTCGGTTGGCTACTTGCTGGCCGCGGGCGCAAACGCGCCGCCCAATGGCGAAGATTCCGGTCCCCGGCTGGCGATGGGTCCCGCCGGGGACCGCGAGGCGGTGTCGGGGGCGCAGTCCGGGTGAGGAGCCGTGGCTCGGGTTCCCGCTCTGCCGCTTCCACGGGGGCGCCGGGCTGCTGCTCATCAGATAAATTCATGAGGTTTGAGGCAAATGCCTAAGCCGATTCTAAGCGATGGGCCCCCCGGCAGGACTTCCAAGCGCGGGCCGCACCGAGAGGGGCAACACCAAAGGTTCGACCGGCGGCTGTGGCGCGAGCGGTTGCAGGCGAATGGCCAGGAACATAAGAAGGAACATGCCCAGGCCGAGCACACTGCCTTCCGGGCCGTCGACCCCGCCGGAAAGCCAGGGCTTGCCGACCGCGTGCGTTGCAAACAGACGACCCGCGGCAAGGGTGCCGCTGTCGGGTACGCCGAAAAGAAAGCTTTGCGCCCAATCCCAGGTCATGTGGAAGCCGATACCCCACCACAACGATCCGGTGCGCCAAAGCGCGTAGCTGAACAGGAGGCCGGCGGCAAAGACGCTGAACAGCCCGGCAGGGTTTTCACCGGGATTGGACGCATGTGCGGCGAAGAACAGGGCGGACCAAACCAGGGCGCTCATCCAGAAGGCCGCAAAGCGGGCGTGTTGTGGGAAAAGCCGTGCACCCAGCGCCAACAGGCCGCGGGTAAGCGTGAACTGGATGTAGCCGCGGAAAAGGAACTCCTCAAAAAGACCGACCAGGAGAAAGATGCCAAGCCAGGCGAGGCCGAGCCGGACGACGGCCGTCCCATGCACCTGCTGACTGTCGAAAACCAGCAGGCCGAAGCCGTGCAGAAGCGTCACCAGAAGGCTCATGGATGCCAGGCCCCAAAGGGCGCCGGGCAGAAGGTCGCGCAGGCTCAAAAGCCGTAGGCCGTATACCGCAAACCGGCGTCGCTCGGCGAAGCTGGTGCCCAGGGCCGCCAGCAGCACGAGCGCCACCCCACCCCCTTCCTGCAGCAGGGTGGTTTCCAGCCGCAGCGGATGCACCGGAACCGGCGTGTGCGTTGCTTTCGCGTGCGCCCGTTCCGCTTTGACCTGCAGCTGTTCCGCCTGGATCTCCGGCCGCTGACCGATCGTGTGCTTGATCCCGAAATTGAACCCGAAACTCAGCAAAGTCAGGAGCATGACGAAGATGAGCATGCCCCAACCCGCGCGCAAGCCGAGCGGGCCGTAAAGCACAGGGAACTGCGGTGGCGCCGGCACAGAGGCTGCGGAGGGTGTGGAGGGCGCGGAGAGTAAGGGTAAAGGCACAAGGGGCGGCTCGGTGTCGAAACTGGGCATCGTGAGGGGCTCCGTTGCCTTCACCATACGGCAACCGGGGGCACGCGGTTCCGCCGTGCAGTCCGTCAACGGCAGCTCCGGCAGCCCGATCGGCTATTCTTCAATCTGCTGCAGTTTGCTGCTGTGATTTGCTATGTACTCGCGCGAGCTGTACGGTTCGTGTCGAAGTCAAGCAAGGGTAAAGGTCGTTCGCTTGCATTGCCGTGTTTTCTACCATGATCGTTGTTTCGATGGCGCTTGTTCCGCTTCGCTGTTTACGCGTTTCCACCGCGAATGCATCGGCACCGCGGCCAGCTTCGATTACCACGGGCTGGCACACCGCGCCGGCGCGCTGTTTGAAGCGGAATGGCTGGAAAGGAACGGGGAAAACGCCATTGTTGATTTCAAATATTCGCCGCTGCCGGAGATCACCTGGTGGTTTGACCATCACCTGTCCGCTTTTCTGACCCCGGAAGAGGAGCAGCACTTCCACGCGGGCCAGACCGGGGCGGATGGCGTCCCCGGCAAAGAGGCGCTGCGGCACTTCTTTGACCCGAGCTACACAAGCTGCACCGGATGGATTGCCCACATCGCCGAAACGCGTTTTGGCATGGATGTGCGCCCGCTGGCGGAGCTGATTCATTGGGCCAACATCGTGGACGGGGCGAAGTTCGAAAGTGCGGAGGCAGCCGTGGAAATGGCCGCGCCCGCGATGAAGTTGACCATGGTGATCGAAAGCGCGCCCACGAGCGATGTGGTGCAACGCTTCATCCCTTTGCTGACGACGATGCCGCTGGCGGCCGTGCTGGCGCAACCCTGGGTACAAGCGCTGGTCGAGCCCTTGCTGGAGCGCCACTGGCAAGGAGTGACGCTGCTTCGCGAGCGTTTGCGGTTGGAACGCGGGGTCATCGACTTCGATATCACCGACCAGCCGACCGAGGGTTACAACAAGTTCATTCCGTACTATCTGCAGCCCGAAGGGACGTACAACGTCGGATTGTCGAAGTCGAGCTTCCGGACCAAGGTGTCGGTGGGCACCAATCCATGGACGAAGCTGCCGTCGGGCGATCTGGCCAACATTGCCGCCATCTGCGAGCGCTGGGGCGGCGGCGGCCACGCGCGCGTGGGAGCGATCAGCTTTCCGGTGGACCGGGAAGCTGAGGCACGAGCGGCGGCGCAGGAGATCGTCACGGAACTGCGGAGCAGAACGTAGCTGTTACGGCTTCAAATGCAGCTTGGTGATGTCATTGAACATCACCAGCGCGGCAAAAAGAATCAGGCACACAAAGGCGACTTGGTAGACGCGCTCCTTTACCGCCTGGTTCACGTCGCGGCGCATCAGGGCTTCAATGGCCAGAAACAGGATCATGCCGCCGTCGAGTACAGGAAAAGGCATGAGGTTCAGGATGCCGAGGTTGAGCGAGATCGAGCTCATCAGCCGCAGCACCGTCCAATAGCCGTATTGGACGGCGATATCGATCTGCTGCGCCATGCCGACAGGGCCGCTGACCGATTTCACCGCGACCTGCCGTGTAAACATGCCCTTGAGTACACGCAAAATCAGGGTTGAATCATCCGCATTGTCTTTCGCGGACTGCCGCAACGCCTCCCCGACCGGCAGCTTGTTCACGTCGACGGGCATTTTCTTGGCTTCAAAGCCTAGACGGTAGACCGCATCGCCGTTCGGCAGCGGCAGCTTACGCGGAGTGATGGAAAGCGTAAGCGGCTGTCCGTTGCGCTCGATGCCCAGGGTTGCCGGTGCGCCGCCGTGGTCTTTCAGATAGGCCAGCAGCGTGGGAACCGAGTGCGGCTCGAAATGGTCGATACGCAACACCTGGTCGTTTACCAAAAGGCCGGCTTCGGCAGCGGGGGTGTTGCCGGTCACGGCGGCGACGCCGATCGGTGCTGCCTGTTCACGCGGCAAAAATCCGATCTGCTCCAGCATGTCAGGGCTGGGCTCGTCATTTTTGTCCATCGGCGGCGCTTGGACCGTACCGGGGACCACCTGGCCGGCGTGCCGGAACTGAAAAGGAAGAGCCTTCTTGGCGTTGAGCGCACTTTCTTCGAGCACCTGCATCCAGGTGGGGTTTTCGCGGCCGTTGAAGCTGAGGATGGTGTCGCCGGCACGAACGCCGTTACGGGCGGCGGGGCTGTCGGCGGGCACGTAATCGACCACGGCGGGGCCGTTCAGGTATTGGCTCACCTCGTGGTGGTAATGCGCCACGATGGCCAGCAGAACGAACGAAAGGATGAAATTTGCCACCGGGCCGGCCAAGGCAATCAGCACGCGCTGCCAGCGCGGATGGGCGTTGAATTCACCCGGATCGGCGGTGGCCTCGCCGGGCTGATCGCCGGCCATTTTCACGTAGCCGCCAAGGGGCAGCAGATTCAGGCAATAATCCGTGCCGCCGTGCACGACGCCAAACAAACGCGGGCCAAAGCCGAGCGCGAAACGCTCCACGCGCACACCGCAAAGTTTCGCGACGGCAAAATGGCCGAACTCATGTACCAGCACCATGATCCCGAGGACGATGCCGAACTCAACGACGACCTGAAAAAGATGCATATTCTCCGGACAAACCTTCAACGCAGAGGAGATGGCCGCAGGCGACGGCGGCGCTCAGGCCCTCTGCAGAACGGACGCGTGCGCCTGCTCGCGCGCCTGCCGGTCGGCGGCGAGGACCTCGGCAATGGTGGCCGGGGACGCCGCGGAGGTGCGCGCAAGCACTGCTGCGATTGTACGCGGGATGCCCAAAAACGGCAGATGGCCGGCGAGAAAGAGCTCCACGGCCACCTCATCGGCCGCATTCAGCGCGATGCAGTGCGCCTGGCTGGCCGCGGCCGCCTCGTACGCGAGCCGGAGGCAAGGGAAGCGCACGAAGTCGGGCTCCTGAAAATCGAGTTGCCGCAGGGCGGTCATATCGAAGCGCAGATCGCTCGCGATGCGTTCGGGCCAGCTCAGCGCGTACAGGATGGGCAGGCGCATATCGGTGACAGAAATCTGCGCCAGAATGGAGCCATCGATGTATTCCACCAGCGAGTGGATCGTCGACTGCGGATGCACGGTGACACGGACGCGCGCAGGCGGCAGATTGAACAGCCGGCAGGCCTCGATGATCTCCAGGCCCTTGTTGAGCATGGTGGCCGAATCGACGGTGATCCGCTGCCCCATCGTCCAGGTTGGATGTTTCAAGGCCTGCGCGGGAGTGATGTGCTCGAATTCTGCAAGCGGCGTGTTGCGAAAAGGGCCGCCTGAAGCCGTCAGCCAGATTTGTTGCACCTCGTTCGGCGCACCGCCGCGCAGGCACTGGTGCACCGCATTGTGTTCACTGTCGATGGGCAACAGGGT
>CAXTRN010000113.1:0-5129 GCA_964246645.1 uncultured Acidobacteriaceae bacterium | reverse complement strand
CAACAGGGTAGCCCCGTGCGCCTGGGCGGCGGCCAAAAGGAGATCGCCTGCGGCCACCAGGCATTCCTTGTTGGCGAGGCCGACAGTTTTGCCGGCCAGCACCGCGGCATAGGTGGCTTCCAGCCCCGCGACACCGACAATGGCGGAAACCACGAAGTCTGCGGCAGGCAGCGTGGCCACCCGCACCGTTCCGGCGGTGCCGTAAACGACTTCGATGCCGGTGATGCCGGCCGTGCGCAGGCGTTCTGCCAATTGGGCGGCCAAGGGCTCGGTAGCAAGCGAGATGACGGCCGGCCGCCAGCGCCGGCACTGGGCAAAGGCAACGTCGAGATTGGCGCCTGCGGCAAGGGCGACCGGCCGAAAGCGGTCGCTATGGGATTCACACAGGCTGAGCGTCGACTGACCGATGGAGCCGGTGGAGCCGAGCAGGGCAATGGATTTCACAAAGCCATTCTCGCAGGAAAGGGCATAAGCGCGGGATCGCTGTTTGCGAGTCCTGAAAACGGCGGCGACGGGCAGCAAGCGCGGCATCCGCTTTTTGAATCAAACGGCAGAATAGATAGGGAAGTACCGGGAGAGCACGAATGAATGGTGTGGGAAAGAATGGCGTGCATGTGGTGATTGTGGGAGGCGGCTTCGGCGGCCGTTATGCGGCAGAGCGGTTGGCGTTGCGCCTGCCCCGTGAAGCGCGGATCACGCTTGTGGATCGCAATGATTATTTGCTGTACACACCGATGCTGACCGAAGCCGCAGGCCGGTCGGTGAGCCCGCGCAGCATCCAGGCGCCGGTGCGCGAACTGTCGCCGCGGGTGACGTTTCTTCAAGGTGAGATGACCGGCGCGGACCTTTTAGCCCGCACGGTAACGCTGGCGACCGGCCAGGTGTTGCGTGCCGATCATCTCGTCTTTGCCCTCGGGTCGACGACGAATTTTCGCAAGGTGGAAGGCGCTGAGCAGAACAGCTTCACCATGAAAACGCTGGATGATGCCCGTCGGGTGCGTACGCTGGCGCAGCGCAATGTGGAGTTGGCAGCCTCGGCGAGCGATCCGGCCGAGCGCAAACGGCTGCTCAGCTTTGCCGTTGCCGGGGGTGGGTACACGGGGGTGGAAACCATCGCGGCGTTAAACGATCTGGTGCGCGACACGGCGGAAGCGCACGGGACACCGCTCGATCAATTGGAGGTCACCCTGATTGAACCGGAGCAACGCATCATGGCCGAGATGCCGGAAAGCCTGGCCACCTATGCGGAAGCGCGGATGGCCAAGGATGGCATCCGCATCCACAAGGGGGCGGGGGTGAAGACTGTAACGGCGCATCATGCCACCTTGAGCAACGGCGAAACGCTTGCCGCGGGCATGTTGATTTGGGACACGGGCATCCAGCCGAACCCCATTGTCGCTTCGTTCGACTGCCCCAAGGGCAGAAAGGGCGGTATCGCCACCGACAGCGCGTTCCGCGTGGCCGGCAGGCCGGGGGTGTGGGCGATCGGCGACTGCGCGGAGGTGCCCAAACCGGACGGCAGCGGTCGCTTTCTTGAGCCCACCGCACAAAATGCCACCCGGGAAGGCGTTCTGCTCGCCGATAATATCCTCGCTGTCCTCCGCGGCCGGCCAGTCAAACCGTTCCGCTACAAGCAGATCGGCGAATTAGCCGTTATTTCAAGGCACGGCGGGGTCGCCAATGTGTATGGTGTGCGCGTCCGGGGCGTGCTGGCCTGGCTCATGTGGCGAGCCATTTACATTGCCAAGATGCCCGGCATGCGTGGGCGAGCGGCGTTGTTGCTCGACTATGTACGATTGGCCTTTGGGCGTCAGCATGTACCGGTGACATGGCGGCTTGCGTCACCGTCGGCACAGGGTTCTGTAACGCCTGCGCTGGCAAGCGCCGGGAAGTAAGCGGAAGACAAACGGCTCGAGATTTGAACGCAGCACGTCCGCAAACGCGTAGTTTGGTGGAGAATCGGAACGGAGGTAAGGATGCAAATCGCAATGGTGGGCCTGGGCAGGATGGGCGCGAACATGGTGCGGCGGTTGATTAAAGGCGGCCACGAGTGTGTGGTTTATGACCACAGCCAGGAAGCAGTGGCGGCGCTTGCCAAGGAAGGCGCAACGCCGAGCAGTTCGCTCGAAGAAATGGCCGGCAAGCTGAAAACGCCCCGGGCGGTATGGCTGATGGTGCCGGCGGGTGTAGTCGATGCCACGGTCAAAGGGCTGCAGCCGCATTTACAGGCGGACGACATCATCATCGATGGCGGCAATTCGTACTACGTCGATGACATCCGGCGCGGCAAGGAGTTGGGCGCGGCCGGCATCAAGTGGGTCGATGTCGGCACCAGCGGCGGCGTGTTTGGGCTGGATCGCGGCTATTGCTTGATGATCGGCGGCGATGACCAGGCTGTCGCCTATCTGGACCCGATCTTCAAAACGCTGGCACCCGGCATTGGCTCGATCGGACGCACGCCGGGACGCGAAAAAGCGGCGGCTACCACTGCCGAAGACGGCTATCTGCACTGCGGCGCGGTCGGTGCGGGGCACTTCGTCAAGATGGTGCACAACGGCATCGAGTACGGCATCATGGCAGCCTATGCGGAAGGCTTGAATATCCTGAAGCATGCCAACGTGGGCAAAACGGAAGAAACCTTTGACGCCGAAACGGCACCCATGCGCGAACCGGAACACTATCAGTACGACATGCCGATTCCGGAGATCGCCGAAGTGTGGCGGCGCGGCAGCGTAATCGCGTCATGGCTGCTGGATCTGACGGCAACGTCGCTGGTGGAGTCGCCGGATCTGAGCGACTTCGGCGGCCGTGTCTCGGATTCGGGTGAAGGCCGGTGGACCACGATCGCGGCTATCGACGAAGGTGTTCCCGCCGATGTGCTCAGCGCGGCGCTGTTTGCGCGGTTCACCTCGCAGGGCAATGCGGTGTTTGCGAACAAACTGCTTTCGGCGATGCGCTTCCAGTTCGGCGGCCACAAGGAGAAAAAGGAAAGCTAGTACCCGCTTCGGCTTGATGGTACGGTCGCTTGCACGTTTCCGCGCTCGCGACGTACCCGCCATGCCATCCCCGTCATCCTGTAGTGCAGCAAGACAATGCGCTTTCTCCCTTGTCAGTGACCTGGGAGAAAGCGCATCGTTTTGGAGTGCGGGACGATTTTCGAGCTGCGATTCCAGGAGGCATGTTGCAGCTTGGTTGCACAAGCAGCGCACTACGCCGTTTGGCGCAGTACCAGAACAAACCACAGCGCCGGCGCAGCCAGCAAAAGAGCGTCGATGCGATCGAGTACGCCGCCATGCCCCGGCAGCAGGGTTCCGGAGTCTTTGACGCCCACACCGCGCTTCAGCGCCGATTCCACTAGGTCGCCCAACTGAGCGGCTACATTGAGCAGAATGGCCAAAAGCAGGAACTGCCACCACGGTTCGCTGGTGCCGAGGCGTCCGTACGTGGAGTTGCGGGCGGCGAGGCTGTTGCCCCACATGATGAAACCCAGGCCAAAGATGATGCTGCCAAGCACCGAAGCAACGGCGCCTTCCCAGGTTTTATTCGGAGAAAGCGAGGGCGCCAGCTTCCGGCGGCCAAAGCGTTTGCCGACGTACAGGGCGGCGATGTCACCGCACCACACGCATAAGAACAGAAACAGCAAAAGCACCGTGCCCTCTTCAAGCGCCAGGATGCGTGGGATCAGCGACAGTGGGTAGGCCAGGTATAGCAGTACGAAACCACCCGCGGCGGTTTCGGGAAGCACCTGCGGCAAGGGCCGGCGAAAGCTGTTCCAAACAAACAAAGCAAGCACGCTCGAGACCGCTGCCGTGAGCACCTCGGACGGGGCAAGCGTGCCGATAAGGAAAAAGAACACAATGGCGGCAACCGTCCACGGCAGCGGGATAGAGCTGCCGGCCTTGCTGCTGAGGCCGCGAAACTCAAGCGCAGCCAGCAGCGCGATCAGACCGCTGCATGCCGCGATAAGAAAGGGTTTGTCGAGATAAATGAGGGCGGCGACCAGCGCGATCAGCACGGTCGCGGTAAGAATGCGCTTCATGAGTCTTGTTGAGCATACACGGCAGTTCCAGCTAGCATTGCGGCGTTACTTCATTTCTGCCGGAGGTTGCAGCGGCAACCACAATGCAAACACGGTGCCATGGCCGTGCATCGCACCGGGTTGCCGCAGCCGGGAGCGCATGTGGATGCGGCCGGCGTGTTTTTCAAGAATGCCCTTGGAGATCCACAGACCGAGACCGGTGCCGGTGACCTCTTTCGAGGTATGGAACGGCTCATACAGGTGGGGGCGGATGGAGGGCAGCATGCCGGTGCCGGTGTCGGCGACGGTGCAGCGCAGGCCGGCGATGCCGGTCACAGGGTCGGCGGCCGGCCGTAACCGCAGATGCAGCACACCGCCCTCCGGCATGGCGTCGTAGGCGTTGCGAATGAGGTTGTTGAGCACCTGGCGCAGGTCGCCTTCGCGCAGCATAGCTGCGGGTGTGGCCCGCAGCTGTAATCGTGGTGTGACGTTGCGGGAGCGAAAGCGCGAAACATAAAGGCGCAACAGCGCCGGCAGGGTTTCGCCCAGATCGACCCAGGCCGCCGCCGATTGTTGCCGATGGAAGCGCAAAGTCTGCGTCACAATATCGGCCACGCGGGCAAGTTCCGCTTCCGCTTGCAGCGCATATTCCTGAACATCGTCCAAGCTATCCGCCGTACGAACCAGGTAGATCAGGTTTGTGATCGCTTCCAGCGGATTGTTGATCTCATGAGCGATGGAAGAGGCAAGTTGACCGACGGCGGCCAGTTTTTCGCTGCGCCGCAACGCTTCTTCCGCAAGGCGGGTATGCGTCACGTCGCGGAAGGTGACGATCGCGCCCCGGGTTTCGCCATTGTGCCAGATCGGTTGGGCCGAAACTTCGGCGTAGAACATGGAGCCGTCTTTGCGAAAAAGGTGATCCGTCTGGTTCGTGAACGGTTCGCGGAGGCGAAACACGTTGTACACAGGGCAGGCCGCGCTGGGGTAAGGACGGCCATCCGGGTAGTGGTGATGAATGGCGGCGTGCATGTTGCGTCCTACAAGTTCGTCCGGCTGAAAGCCGAGAGCGGCGCAGGCGGCGCGGTTCACAAAGGTGCAGCGGCCCTCGAGA
>CAXTRN010000112.1:0-11784 GCA_964246645.1 uncultured Acidobacteriaceae bacterium | reverse complement strand
CCACTGCGCGGAGCACGGGGGCCGCTGTCGCGTGGCGAAAAAGGGCGGTTGGTCCGGGGACGATCACCCTGTTCTCCGGCATCGCGTCGCGGGGGCCGGTCTCCCTGCGGTGCCCGATCGGGGCGATTAAACTCGCGGCGAGGGGCGAAGCCGGCACGCTCCGGACGGCGATCGCCGCGGCCGCCCTCCCGTTCGCTGCCTGGACCGCTGCTGCTTTGACCACTGTTGCGGGAATCCGGAAAAGGCCGGCGTGACTGCGAGCTGTCGCCGTCTTCGCGCCGGGGACGCGCAGGGTAGGGGCGAGGGGCGTCCGCAAAGCCTTCCCGACGGAAAGGTGGGCGGCCACCTGCGTTCTCTGGACGAGAAGATGAGCGGAACGGAGGACGGCCTTCGCCGGTGTTTTCGCGACGGAACGGAGGACGGCCTTCGCCGGTGCCTTCGCGGCGCGGCGGGCGGCTATCGTCGCTGAAACGGGCGGGACGGAACGGGCGATCGCCGGTGCCTTCGCGGCGAGGCGGACGCGAGGCACCCTCGCGCGACGGACGGGTAGCGCGTTCCTCGTCCCAGGGACGCGCAAAGCTCGAGCGCGCTTCTGAAATATCCCGACCACCTGGACCTGCATTGGCGCGATCGCCGGCATCACGGTGGCGAGGAGGACCGGAGGCGTCCCGGGGCGGCCGGCTTGCACCCGCGCCAAAGGAGCGGCTGGGCCGTGCGCCGCGCTCTGCGGAACGCGGACCGGCGCGAAAGCCGCCTTCGCGAGTGGCCGGTTTGCCACGAAACGGCTTAGCCGCGCCTGGGGCACCACCTTCGAAGCGCCGGATGCGGCCCTGGGCAGCATCGGCCGCCTCGGAAGCCTTTCCGGGTGCGGAGGCGCCATCCAAGTCCTCGGCTCCGCGACCTTCGGCGGGTTCGCTGCCTTTGCTGCCTTCACTATCTTGGCTATCTTCGCTCACCGGGCCACCATCCCCGAAAGCTTCGGCCATGCCTGCTCCCTCAGCTTCGTCAGGCTGCGCAAGTTGCGCAAAATCAGGTAACGATTCCGGGAGGTACAGCACGGTTTTTCCTTCGAGCACGGCCTCGCTGAGCTGCCGGCCGGCGGTGAGGCCGTGCAGAACGTCGCGCACCCGCGAGCGGGCGGTGAGCGGTGACAGAAAGCTGGCCACTTCTTCTTCCGTTGCCAAAAACACCTGGCCGAGGTAAAGCGAAATGAGCGCGCTGAGGGCGGTGGGCTGGCCGGCGTTGGCACCGGCTTTAACAGCCTTCAAGAAGCGCGCCGTGAGAAGCTCCCATTGGGTTTCGCCTCCTCCCTGTTGAAGGGCGGGGATGACGCGCAACAGCGTCCACAGCTCGCTGAGCGCACGCGCAATGGCGGACTCTGTGACTTCGCGGCCGATCTCCGGAACGATGTTTGCCACGGTCATGGCGCCACGCTCGGCGAGCAGTTCGTAAACGCGCAAGGCGAGCGGGGTGACTTTCACCGAACCTGTAGTTTCCGGCGGCCGCTTCCAGCCTTTGTCGCCGCGCAGGGTGAAGACGAATGGAAAGGCAGAGGCGGATACGAGAAAGTCCGGCAGGTCGCCGGGGCCGCCGAGAAGATTCAACGGAACCGCGCTGCCTTCGCCGATCAACCGGGCCGCGAGGCCACGGGCGGTGTCGCTTTCAGCAGCCGTCGCCGAAGGCTGGGCCGTGCCCAGCGTTGCTTCCACCAGGGATGGCGCGGGCGCGCCGAGGGAACGAGGCGCAAAGAGCACGAGGCCGTGTTCGTTCAAGAAGGTGCGCGCCGCTTCAAGCGTCAAAAGCGGCGCGCCGGCCTGGTGCCAGGCGGCGGTGCGGGCGGACGCGATCTCTGCCTCGTGTAAATCCGGTGTGGTTGCCAAAAACTGCCTCATTCCTTGGTGCGGGCTATGGTCGATGCCGCGGGCGCGGCGCGCGAAAAGCAGCTTGTTTGCGGTGCGCCTTGTATTCCTGCGCGAGGCGCTTTTATACGGTTTTGTGAACGAACGGAAAGCAGATCCCATGAGCACGAGCCCCGTGCGCGAACCACGATTTGGATGTGTTTCTGAACTGTTCCGACGCACCCTTTGTTCTAGATGCGCCCAAATGCCCGCTGAATGTCTTTCAAAGAATACCGCAGAGCGATGGGCCGCCCATGTGGGCAGCTGGTGGGGTGCTCGGTTTTTGCGAGTTCGGCTAATAACCAGTCCACTTTGGCGGGTTCGAGCGGCGTGTTGATCTTGATGGCCGCGTGGCAGGCGATGGAGGCGGCAATGCGGGTCTGGCGAGCGTCCACGTTTTCGGCCTGCTGTTCGCGGTCGGCGACACCGAGCACCTCGGCGAGCATGCGTTCGAGTTCCCGGCCTTCGAGGCCGACAGGGGTGGCTTTGACGGCCAGGGTGCGGGGACCGAAGGGCTCGGCTTCGAAGCCGTTGCGCTCCAGTTCTTCGGCGATCGCGGCAAAGGTGACCATCTGTTCGGGAAGGAGTTCGACGAGAACGGGCATCAGGAGGCGTTGGCGCTGGACGCGCTCGGTTTCGCGCTCGCGCAGAATTTTCTCAAACAGCACCCGTTCGTGCGCGACGTGCTGGTCGACGATCCAGAGGCCCTCCTCATTGGTCGCGAGGATAAAAGAATCGCGCAACTGCCCCAAGGAGCGAAGCGTGCTGAGGGAGTTCAGGGTGGGAGCCGGCGCGGCGGGCTCCGCTACGCCGAGAGCCGGACGCGAGGCGTCGGCGGCCGGGGCAGGTTCGTCATAACCGACCGCGAGCGGGGTGCCGGTGAAGCCGAGACGACCGGGCGAGGGCGGGACAGGGCGAGCGGAAAGCGCAAAGCCGGACAGGTCAAAGGCGGACAGATCAAAGGCGGCAACGTCGCCGGGTTCGATGGCGCCTTCACTTTGCGCGACTGTGAGATGGGCGATGCCGTCGGGGCCAAAAACCGGATCGGCGATCCCGGGCAGCGGGCTGACGTCGACCATCAACGATTCGCCGGCCGTGGGAGCGCTGTGGAGAGCGGTGAAGAAGCTGGCAGCCGGCCGGGCCTTCATCAGCGCCGTGCGCACCTGATCGCGAACAAAGTCGTGCACAAAACTGGATTGACGGAAGCGGACCTCGGTTTTGGCGGGGTGGACGTTGACGTCCAACTCCTGCGGCGGCAGTTCGAGAAACAAGAGCACCACCGGAAAACTGGTGGGCGGGATGATGTTGCGGTACGCCTCGGTGAGCGCGTGAAGAATGAGCCGGTCACGGATGAGGCGGCCGTTGGCGAAGATGTAGATCGAGTTGCGATTGAGTTTTTGGAGGTCCGGTTTGGAAACGAAGCCCGAAAGCCGGACAAGGCCGGGTTCGGGTGGATCGTAATCTTCGGGGCGCTTCCACGGTGGGGGTTCGGGCAAACCGGCGCGGGTGAAGTCGATTTCCGCAGCGACGGGGAGCAGCGAATCGAAGACTTCCCGGCCGAATATCTGATAAAGGCGCTCGCCGGCGTTGCCGACCGCCGGTGCGGTGACCAGGGTTTGCGTGGCGGAATGCAGTTCAAAGTGCTTATGCGGGTGAGCTAGGGCGTAGTGAGTGACAAGAGCGGCGACGTGGCCGAGCTCGGTTTGTTCGGAGCGCAGAAACTTACGGCGTGCCGGGGTATTGAAGAACAGGTCGCGGACGGCGAGGGTGGTGCCGGGAGGAAGCCCCGCATCTTCGACCCGCAGAAGATTGCCGCCGCTAATTTCCAGGACAGTACCGGCTTCGTCTGCGGCGAGGCGGGTTTCGAGGCTGACACGGGCGACGGAGGCGATCGAAGGCAGGGCTTCACCGCGAAAGCCGAGCGTCGCGATCGAAAGCAGATCGTCAGAGGAGCGAAGCTTGGAGGTGGCATGGCGTTCAAAGGCGAGCAGCGCGTCATCGCGGCCCATGCCATGGCCGTTATCGACGATGCGGATCAGTTTGCGGCCGCCGGCTTCGACTTCGATGCGGATACGGGTGGCGCCGGCGTCGAGCGAATTTTCGAGCAGTTCCTTGACGACCGAAGCGGGGCGTTCCACGACCTCGCCGGCGGCGATCTGGTTCGCGACCTGGTCAGAAAGGATGCGAATACGGCCCATAGGCTGATTTTACGGGTTCGGGGTCGGCTGAGGTTGTCCGAAGATGAAACAGTCGGCGAAGCCGGTAGGGCGTGCTCAGGAAAGAGGCCTTCCTCGATCCAGGAAGTCGAGAGGACCTCCATAGAATAGATTGGAAATAATTGTACATAATTTTTGAGTTCGCGCTATATTGGGGAGGGAGGGCTTTATGGGAGCCTGGAAGATTCATGAAGCGCGCACCAATTTCAGTGAGGTCCTGAACCAAGCTGACACGGAAGGCCCGCAGACGATCACGCATCATGGTAAGGAGCGTGCGGTGGTGTTGTCGATAGATGCATATCGGTCGATCAAACCTGCGGAGAAACCCGATTTTATCTCGTATTTATTAAGCATTCCCAAGGTGGAGTGGGATGAGGATGAGATGGAGCGTGATCATTCTGTAGATGATCGGGAGATTGATCTCTGACGACCGAACCGCGTTACCTCCTTGACACGAACGTGCTTTCTGAGTTGAACAAGCCGAGACCAAACGACCATGTTTTAAGATTCTTGCAGCGTTTACCCCCTTCAAGAACATTCCTCAGCGTGTTGAGTCTCGGAGAGTTGCGGAAGGGCGTCGCCACGCGTTCCAGACGCCATGGCGACGCCTCGGTGCAGAAACTGGCTGCCTGGATTGATGGGCTGGAAGAAACCTACCGCGATCGTTTGCTCCCAGTGGATGGGCCAATCGCGCGTCTGTGGGGAGAGATGTCGGCGACCCGCTCGCGGCCAGTGGTCGACACGCTGCTTGCAGCAACCGCCATCGCGCATGGGCTCACGCTGGCCACCCGCAACGTGCGGGACGTGAATGACATGCCGGTGACCCTGCACAATCCCTGGCTGGACTAGAACGGGAAGGTTTACAAGAACGCAAGGCTCGACTACTACCGCTCGGCGATGGAATGCAGGCGCATGAAGTTGGTTGCGCCGGTCGTGGTGGCGGTGCCGGCAACGATGCCCACCACCTGTCGGGGGCGCACATAGCCGGAGCCTTCCAGAACCCTTTCGGCGACTTCGACAAGGGTATCGGTGCCTTCAAACCGGCTGACGAGAATGGGCAAGGTGCCCCAAAGCATCATCGTGCGCTGGACGACCGACTCAAAGGGTGACATGGCATAGATCGGCGCTTCGGGACGGTATTTTGAGAGCAGGCGGGCGGTGTTGCCGGATTCGGTGAAGATAGCGATCGCGGCAAGGTCCATGTCCTGCGCGGAATGGGCGACGCACTCGCAGATGGTTTCCGGGATGGACAAGGAGCGGCGCTGCCAGGGGATGGGCTTGCGCGGCTCGAGCAGGATTTGTTCTTCGGTTTCGGTAACGATCTTCGCCATCATGGCGATGGCCTCGACGGGATATTTGCCGGCGGCGCTCTCCGCGGAAAGCATGACGGCATCGGAGCCGTCGTAGATGGCATTGGCGACGTCGGAAGCTTCGGCGCGGGTGGGACGCGGGTTTTCGACCATCGACTCGAGCATTTGCGTGGCCGTGATCACAGGTTTCCGGTATTCGGCGGCGCGGCGAATGATGTGCTTCTGGATGGCGGGCACTTTTTCGGGCGGCACCTCGACGCCGAGGTCGCCGCGCGCGACCATGATGGCATCGGTGGCCTCAAGAATGGAGTCCAGATGGTCGATGGCCTGCGGTTTTTCGAGCTTGGCGATTACCCAGGCATCGGAACCGAGAGCCGCGATGCGGCCTTTGACGTAACGAACATCGTCCGCGGTCTGCACAAAAGAGACGGCGATGGTGTCGCATTTTTGGGCGATAGCGAATTGAAGGTCTTCCTCGTCTTTTTCGGTGAGCGAGGGAACCTTGATCGCGACGCCGGGCAGGTTGATGCCTTTCTTTTCGCCGAGCCAACCGCCGTTGATAATTTCCGTGACGACATCGACGCCCTGGAGTTCAACGACGCGCAATTCAATGAGGCCATCGGAAAGAAGAATTTGATCGCCGGGTTTGAGGTTTTCGGCGAGGGTGGTGAATACGGTGGAAACGCGTTCGGCGGTGCCGTCGATGCGCTCCGGGGTGATGGAAAGGCGCTTGCCGGCCTCAAGCATCACGGGTTTGCCGCCAAGGAGGGTGCCGGTGCGGATTTTTGGGCCTTGGAGGTCGGCGAGAATACAGATAGGCTTTTTTTCTTCGCGGGCGACCTTGCGGACCATGGCGATCAGATCGGCTTTTTGCTCATGGGAGCCGTGCGAAAAGTTGAGCCGTGCGACATCCAGACCGGCGCGCACGAGCCGGCGAAACACGTCTTCGGTGCTTGAAGCCGGCCCAAGGGTGCCCACA
The DNA here is from genome assembly GCA_964246645.1 of uncultured Acidobacteriaceae bacterium. Classification (GTDB taxonomy): domain Bacteria; phylum Acidobacteriota; class Terriglobia; order Terriglobales; family Acidobacteriaceae; genus Granulicella. Next base: position 5,381 of record CAXTRN010000112.1, on the reverse strand, counting down.
ATCTTTGCCCGCCGCGCCGTTTTGCTGTTAGTCCAGCCGTTCCATCCACCAGTTGCCACTGCACCCGCCCGCAGCCAGGGTATGGGAGCCCTGGGGCTCATGGCTGCTCGAAGGACATTCTACCCGGCGAGGCGGCCATCGAGGGCGCGCGGTTTATTTGCCACCGGAAACGGTGCCGGCGCATGCACCTCGGAAGGCTGCTGCGGCGCTTTAGATGCTGCGTACCGAGACAGCGCCTTGCACCTTGCAAACCGGTGCTGCGCATTGAATTCCGAACCGATCAACACACAAAGAGCGATGAGGTACAGCCAGATCAGAAGCGCGATGCCGGCCCCGAGTGAGCCGTAAACGCGGCTATAGTTCGCAAAACGGGTGACATAAAAGCCGAAGACGAGGGTGGTGACGAACCAAAGCGCGGTCGCCAGCACAGCGCCAGGCAGGCTTTGGCGCCAGCTGACAGCGGGCAAGCTGCCATCAGAGCGTGCGAGGCTTTGAGACACGGGAAGCCGGAAGGCCCGGCCCCCGGGCAGCCGATGCCATGACTCAGAAAGCCGGTCCCGGAAAGTCTGAGAAGTGAGCTCCCGCTCGTCCGGGTTCAGGTCTGTGCCGAGGTGATAAACCAGCGCCAGGATGCCTGTGCTGCCGGCGAGCGCTACTGTCCAGCGCAGCAGTTGCGCGCAAAGGGCGAACAGACCCTGGAGCATGGGTGAAACCTGCCCCGCGATCCACCGGGTAAACAGGTGACCGAAGACGACCAGGACGCTGCTGGCGGCCAAGGGCACAAGCGAAAGCGGCACAAGGGCCAGCGCGCGGCCGCGACGGCGCAGAAAGCTCCCAGACCGCGGCGGCAGGGCATGCGCGCGGCGAAAGCCTTCCATCAGCGTTGCCATCACGTTGCCCGCACCGAGAAGGCTAATGACGAGCGAACCGAGGAGCGCGCCCGCGGTTTGGGAGCGACGACCAACGCTGAAATAGTCTTCCAGCAGCGGCAAAACACTGGAAGGCAGCACACGGTCGAAAAAGATAGCCAGCTGCGACCGGAACGGCAAAAACGAGGGCAGGATGCCGACCAAAGCAGCCGCGACGACCAGTGCCGGAAAGAGCGCCAGCATGGCGGAATAGGCGGTCGCCTGCGCCCGCGTCAGCACGTCGTGGTGCATGGCCGCCAGCGCGGCACGCCGCAAAATGCGCAGGGTAGACCACACGGCCGTGCCGAACCGTTGCGCGGGCGCAATGCACAACTGGTCCCAAAGCCCCGAACCCGCGGTTGCGGTGCGCATAGGTTTGCTCGCCTGCCTATCTGGTCATTTGGTCATGTGCCGATCGGGGCCATTCGCACATCGGGCGTTTGGCGCACCTGCGCCTGTGGGCAAAAGCACGGCTCGTTACTGCTTCCAGGCGTTAAGAAAGGCAGTCAGGTCGGCGGACTGCATATGGCGCATGTCGGAAAACTCCTTGTTTTGCGCGTAGATCACTTTGCCGCGACCGTCGAGCACGGCCAGCGCGGGCACACCTTGAATCGGCACACCATAGCCATGGGCGAGGTCGATATTGGCATCCTCGTGGCCGATGTTGACGTTCACGCGGATGAAGTACTTGTCGAGCAGCTCGCGGTTGGGGCTCTGGTGGAAGTAGATGTTCAACACTTGGCAATCGGGGCACCAGTCGCCGCCGAAGTCCAGAATCACGCGCTTGTTGGTATGGCGAGCCTCGGCCAACGCGGCGCGGATGTCACTCTGGGCGGATTCGGTGCTGGGGTAGATCTGCGCTTTCGGATAAGGGGCGCCGGTGACCTGGGCGCCGGCCACGCCACCCAGGGCGAGACCGCTCGAAAGCCCGCCCGTAATCCCGCCGAGAAGCATGAGGCCGATTGCCAGGGTTTGCGGCCGGTTCACCCGCTTCCCGTTCGCTTGCGTTGCGTCGAGGTGTTCGTTGTGGGTCTTGCGCATGGCGTTTTCGTCTCCGTTTTAGAAACCGGCGCCACAGCGGTTCGCCGGTGGCGAGCGAATTGTGCGTTGTGTGCGACGGCTGATTCTTTCTCCATCATGGGGCACAGCGGCGGCGCTCGGCAACCTGAAAGCGCAGCAGCCGATTTCCGGTAGCTTTGCATCTATACCGCTTGAGCAAAACCGCTTGAGCAAACTGGATCGCTCAAGAAAATTGAACTGCTAAAGGAAGTTGGATCGCGTATGGAAAAAGGAAAGATGAATCCCGAACCAGCCAATTTTGCGCATGTGGTGTACGTGGCCGTGTTCGCCATTGTGGCGATTGTGATCTTTGCGATCGTGGTGATCGTCTGGCGCAGCAAAAAAGTGCATACCCCGCCCTATACCGCACACCCCACGGCTCTGATGACGCCCGCGCCGTTGAACAGGAGCCTGGCACCGAGGGCGTGACAAAGCTCCTTACGGCCAGTTGTCAGAGGATAGCGGAACGGGGCGCAAGCATAGCTGACCGGCTCACCGGCTCGGCGATGGTCCTGTGTAGTAGCCTTCGCGGGTTTGCACCTCTTCCTTTTTGGCAGCCGAGCCGGTCAGGGTGAGGTCGATTTTGTGGTAGCCGGTGGTGGCGGCATCCTCAGTCGGGGTGAAGCCGAGCTGGTACTGCGCGCGTAGCTCGTCGCCGATCTGGGTGTAGATCGTTTCGACTGCGCCCTTGCCTTTGACCTCAAACATGCGCCCGCCGGTTTCGCCGCAGATGCGTGCCATGATCTTTTTGCCGTCCGGCTCGGCATAGGTGCCGTCGCTGCCCGGGCGGCCACCGCTGCCGGGGTAGTTGCCGCCGCCCGGGTAGCGGTTGTAACCACCGTAGCCGCCGCGATTTTGAACGGGGTTGAAGTCCCGGTGCGTTTCGCCCTTGAGATAGATTGCGTAGACGACGACGTTGGCACGTTGGGCGGCTTCGATGGCTTCGGTGAGCGATTCCTTGCTGTGCCGGTCCACACCGTCAGTCAGGACGACCAGCGCACGCCGACCGGTTTGCTTGCCGAGCACATCGTTCGAAGACAGAAAAAGCGCGTCGTACAGCACCGCGCCGCCGCGGCTGTGGGAAGGACCGGCACCGGCGGGGTTGCCGCCATTGCGGCCATAACCGCCATTGCCGCCGCGACCATTGCCGTTTCCACCGTTGTTGGTGGAATTTGTGTTCGTGTTGGCGGAATCTTCCTTCGCCTCGGCGTCGTCATCTGCAGCGCCGGGTGCTTGGGAGCCGATCTCTTTCAACCCGGCGGCAAGCAGCGGTCGGGAGGCCGTTACGTCCTGGAGCAGTTCGGCGGTGTGCGCGAACTGGAGCACAAAGGCGCGGTCCGCGGGACGGGTGCCGGCGGCGGGCTTCAGCATGGAGTCGAGAAAGCTTTGGCTGCCCTTTTGTTCTTCATCGAACTGGCCAGCCATGCTTTGGCTCACGTCGACGAGCAGGCCGACGGTGAGCGGCACGTCGGTATCGCGATCGAAGTAGCGGATGGTTTGCGGTTTGCCGTTGACGGCCAGCGCGAAATCACTTTTGGTGAGGGCGGTGTTCAGCACGTGCTTGTCGTACACCACGGCGGGCAGGACGACGAGGTTGGCCTGAACCGAAAGGGTCGTGGCGGAACTTTTGCTGCCTTGCGCGTAGGCGTGGGGCGCAAAAAAGGAGAGCCAAAGAGCGCCGGCCGCCACGGGGCCCGAAAAACGGACGTTCATGCTGTGTAAGACGCAGCGGGAAGCTTCATGGTTCCAGAGGTTCCAGATGGTTCCGGATGCTTCCGGATGGTTCCAGGGCGGCGTTCGTCGACAGCAAGGGCTGCCAGGCGTCATTCCTCCACCCCGGCGCGTACCGCCGCGCTCGGGTTTTCAGTGCCGAAGACGCCTTCCCACCGCGCGACCACCGCCGAAGCGAGGCAGTTGCCCACAACATTAACCGCGGTGCGGGCCATGTCCATCAATGCATCGATACCGAGAATGACGAAGATGGGCTCCGTGGGCAGGTGAAAGGTGGAGGCGGTGGCGAGCAGCACCACCAGCGTGGCGCGCGGCACCCCGGCGACGCCTTTGGAGGTGAGCACAAGCGTGCCCATCATAAGCAGTTGCTCCCCAAGGCTGAGATGGATACCGGCGGCCTGCGCGACAAAGATGCTTGCGACGGCGAGGTACAGCGTGGAGCCGTCGAGATTGAAGCTGTAGCCGGCCGGCAGGACAAAGGCGACGATGTGGCGCGGCACGCCGAACGCTTCCATGTTTTCCATGGCGCGCGGCAGGGCGGCCTCGCTGGTGGAGGTGGCAAAAGCGATGGTGGCGGGCTCGGCGACCGCTGCAAGGAAACCGGCGACGGGCACGCGAAAAAGCAGGGCTGCGGGCAACAGCACCAGGAGCGCGAAAAGCGCCAGCGCACCGTACAAGGTGAGCAGCAGCTTGCCGAGGTTGACCAGGACGCCCAGCCCCATGTGGCCGACGGTGTAGGCCATGGCTGCGCCCACGCCGACAGGGGCGAAGTACATGACGACGTTTGTGAAACGAAACATGACCTCGGAAAGGCTTTCGCACAGGTGCAAGACGGGGCCGCGTTTACTTTGGGGCAGGGTCGCCAAGGCGATGCCGAAGAAAACGGCAAAAACGGCAACCTGCAGGATTTGGCCTTCGGCGATGGATTTGGCAAGGTTTTCTGGAAAGATGTGCAGCAAAAAGTCATCCCAATGGACGGGGCTGGGTGCCGGTTGGGCAGAAGGGGCCAGCGTGGGGGATGGCGCTGCCATGGTTTGCGTTTCCGCTACGGGCAGATGGAGGCCGACCCCCGCTTTTGAGATGTTGATCGCGAAAAGACCGATCACGAGCGCCAGCGTGGTAGCGATCTCAAAGTACACGAGTGACTTGAGGCCCATGCGGCCGACGCCTTTGAGGTCGCCGTGACCGGCGATGCCGACCACCAGCGTGGCCAGGATCAATGGCGCGACGATGGTTTTAATCAGGCGCAGAAAAATATCTGAAAAGACCCGTGCCCCCGCAGCCGCATGGGGCGCGTCGAAGCCGAACTCGGCGCCGGCGACCATGGCGACAAAGATCCACGGCGTGAGGCTGCGGCGACGGGCGGCAAAAAGGCCGAAAGCGAGGATGCCCACCCAGCGCAGGCCGCGGCCGAGGGCAAGCAGCAAGCCGGCGGGCACCGTTGTATGCAGACCGCGGGCACCAAGGGCTCCAGGAGCGAAAGAACCGAAAGCACCGAGAGCCGCCCCGGCTGCGAGCAGGATGAGGCCGGACAAGAGAATCGCCAAGCCGCCGGACATGAAAACGGAGAAGGGAGCGGGCTGACGGGCGGGCGGCGGCGGCGGGGGCGCTGGTTGGGGCCCTAGCAGTCTGGTATACAGAGCTCCGAGCCAGCGCGCGCTGCGCAGAGGTGGGATGCCGTGG
>CAXTRN010000111.1:0-11978 GCA_964246645.1 uncultured Acidobacteriaceae bacterium | reverse complement strand
CGGCCTGCCGCGACGGTGCTTGTGCCGGTGCGGGCGCGCACAGCAGAAACCGCGAACTGACACGGTGAGGATTGTTGTCGCTTCACCGCACCGCGACGATGCGGCGTTTTCACTCGGGCTGAGCATCGAGCGATGGCTCGATGCCGGCCATCGTGTGCATGTGCTGAACTGCTTCACGCAAAGCGACTACGCGCCGTTCTCCGACGTGGCGTCGTTGCACGTGAATGACCGCGTGTCGTTTGCGTCGGCGGTGCGCAAACGCGAAGATGCGGCCTGGAATCGATCACTGGGCGGCCGTCTGCGATTCAACGATCTGGATCTGTTGGATGCACCGTTGCGGCTCGGCTGCGCGCTGGAAGAGGTGTTGACAGTGGAGGTGCGGCCTGGGGACCGCGCTTTGGCTCGCGTTACCGGTGCGCTTGCGAAAACGGCGCGAGGTGCCAATGCGGCTGAGCTCGCGTTTGTGTTGCCGTTGGCGATCGGCCATCACATCGACCACCGTATCGTGCGGCAAGCAGGCATCGAGGCATTGGCCGCAGTGCCACTGCCCATTGCTTTTTATGAGGACCTGCCCTATGCCGCGAAGCCGGAAGCTGCGGCTGACATACAGCGATGTGCAGAAAGTACCGGGTACGCACTGCAGGAACAGTTTGCGGTTGTGGCGGGAAGCGTCGTTGAAGCAGCCCACGCCCGAAAGCTACGCCTGGCGGAATACTATGACTCGCAAATTGATTCCGAAACCGCGAGCAGGATCGCGGGGTTTTGTGAAAAGTACGCAGGACGAGAGCGGATATGGGCGACACCGGCTTGGCTCGCTTCGTCGCTTGCCATAGGCCAGGATACGCCAGCTATCTGAGCCCAAGACGGCCGTTTTAGAAGAGAATGGTCGGGGCGAGAGGATTCGAACCTCCGACCCCCTGCTCCCGAAGCAGGTGCGCTACCAGGCTGCGCTACGCCCCGAACCTGTGCTCGATGAGCGCCGGTTTCGGGTGACTTCGCGAGCTTCGCTCCATTCGTGGGAGCAGCCGCGCCGTCGCCGACATGTCAAAGTCTAGCAGAAACCGCGCCACTGGTGCGGACAGAAGCGCGAACCGCAGCAGACGTGCGGAGCGTCTATTCTGCAGAAGCGGACGAGGCAAGGGTCAGGCCATGGTGGAACGGCGCAAGATCGTGGAAAGGGCGAAGACGGGCGGCGCTGTTGCGTTGGCGACGCTTGTCCGGGTTGAGGGCTCAAGCTACCGCAGAGCCGGTGCACGCCTGCTGGTCGGCGGCGATGGGCAGTATGTCGGTTCGGTATCGGGCGGCTGTTTGGAAGCGGAAATCGTGCGCAAGGCACCATGGCTGACGCGCATGGGCGCGGTGGTGCAGCAATATTCCACGCTCTTCGACGATACGGCGGAGATCCCCTACGGTCTTGGGTGCGGGGGAACGGTCGATGTGCTGATCGAGCCGGCGGGCACACCGGAATATGAGGCGCTGCTGGAAGCGATGCGCGCTTCACTGCTGGGAGCGGAACGGCATGTGACGACATTTTTGCCGCGCCCGGGCATGGCGTTGGCACGTGAAGTATTGGATGGGAATGGCGCTGTAATTTTCCGCAGCGAACACGCTTTGAGAAGCGAGGACATGCCTTCTTTCATGGAGCACTTGCAGGCGCCGCCGCGTTTGTTTTTATTCGGCGCGGGCGATGATGCGCAGCCTATGGTAAGCATGGCTGCTCTGCTCGGCTGGCAGGTATTTGTGTTCGATGGGCGGCCCCAATGGGCACGAGCGGAGCGTTTTCCTCAGGCAGACAGAGTGTGTGCCACTCCTCACCTGGATGATCTTCGCCCCACAAGGAAAGACGCCGTCATTCTGATGACACACAGCTATGAGCAGGACCGTGCGTGGCTGACGCAGGTGTTGCCATGCACGCCGCTGTACCTGGGATTGCTCGGTTCGCGGCATCGTAGTGCCTTGCTGGTCAGCGAAGCCGCGGGTCTGCTTGGGTGGGAGATGGCACGCGCGTGTGAAGGTATGTTTTCGCCAGTCGGCTTCGATCTCGGCGGGGATGGACCGGAGGCGATTGCACTTGCCGCCATCGCGGAGATCCAGGCCTGTGTGCAAGGCAAACTGGGGCGTTCACGCCGCATGACGCCTGAATCTGTAACCGAACAGATTGCGCGCGGCGGAGCTTCCCGTTACCTGCAAGCGCAGTGCGCGGTGTAAACGGATGAGCGTCGCGGGCGTGGTGCTGGCAGCGGGATTTTCGCGTCGGTTGGGGCGTCCAAAACAGGCCGTGCAGCTCGGTGGTGAGATGTTGATTGAGCGAGCTGTGCGTACGGCGCTGGAGGCCGGCTTTGCTGCTGTTTATGTTGTCGTCGCGCCGGACGCGACCTTCGCAGAAAGGCTTGTGCGGCAGGCTTGTACGGTGGTAGTGAACCCTGGTTGTGCGGAAGGCATGGCCTCCTCCATTCGGGCTGGCGTGCGCGCCGTACAGGATAGTTTTGATGGAATTTTGGACGGCGTGGTGCTGATGACGTGCGATCAACCGGGCACGCGACCGGCGCACTTGCGAGCGCTGTGTGCCGACCGGCAGCGCGTCACCGGCTCCGGGTACGCGGGTAGGGTGGCTGTTCCGGCGTACTTTCCACAAAAGTGCTTTGATCAGCTACTCGCTTTGCACGGGGACCAGGGCGCCCGCTTTTTATTGCAGGATGCGGCTTGTGTAGAGGCTGAAGAACTCGCGGTGGATGTGGATACCGAAGAAGATGTCACTCAAACGCGGTTACGATTTTGGAATGAGCGTTGTCGTATGCGTCGGCCATAGGCTAGGTAGCGCTTTGCAGCGCTGCGAGGAACACGCAAGAGAAGAGCATCCGGGTCTTGCATGCGTGATACATCGAACGAGAGATCGGGTTGACGCTTAGAAGTGCCGCAGGCGAGAGCGCGCGGCCTCGCCGGGATGCGGTGTTTCGGGAGTGGGAACCACGGTGGGGCGCTCGATGCGTTCGATGGAACGGGTAACGAGGTCGCGCGAGCCGAGGCCCACCGCGAGCGACAGCGCAAAGACGATGCCGCCGAAAAGTATGCCGAAGGCAAGCTCCACGATGGTGCCGCCGATACGCAGATGATCCAGCGCCATCGCTGCCGTGAGCACAAGCACCAGCCACTTGACGCCGAGCGAAAGCACACGGGCGTACTGCAACTGCGCATTGACCGCGCTGATGAGCACGGAACGTGAAAGGAAGCGCGCAATCAGACCGCCAAAAAAGAGCAGCAAGACCGCGCCGATAAGATGCGTCAGGTACGGCAGGATGAAGAGCTCCATCTGCGAGTTGGCTTGGTATGCCGCGTCGAACGCGGTGATGCCGACCGCGATGCCGACCACGATGCAAAGCCAAAGTACGGTACGCGAAAGCAGCAATGATGGTGAATGCGCGGGCGACCAGTCGCCAAGGCTGCTGATCGCGCCGGGAAGCCGGCGGGACGCGAGACGTTCGTCAAACTTGAGACGCGTGAGGATAGCCCGGCAAAGCGAAGCCAGCAGCAAACCCAGCACCGTAAGCACAACGATGGACAGCAAAAACACCAGCACGCCGGGAAGAAAGCTGACGAGCACCACCAGCACACGGTGGCTTGATTGTTTGAGAGCGAATTCGATCTGCGGTCCCATGGTCAGTCCTTTCCTCGGGAAAATCTTGGGGGGAAAATATCGTGGCTGTACGGATCGTGCGGGCGCCGACGGGTTCGGCGTCTTAGGGATTGAAGCGGTCCGGCCAGCGCCAGCGCGAAACCAGGTAGGGTTTTTCCTGCTCAAAAGCTTTGGCGGTCGCTTCCAGAATGCCCGGCCCTGCTCCGGTGTCCGCCTCGGTGCTGCGTAAAAATCCGGCGACCCAGGCCAGATACAACGGCGTGAACGCACCGAGCAGATGGCCTCGATTCAACGTGCGCAAATGAAAGGCGAGCGCAAAGTCGTACACCGTGCGGGCCCACAGGGCTGGGGAAAAGTGAAAATTGTCCGGCGTGCTGCTCGACATCTTCTTCAACGCCAGCAGGGATTGCGGAGGAAGGACGAGCGCCCAGATTTCACGCAAATTCTCAAAAGCGGCGCGGTAATTGTCGACCAACGCACGAACTTCTTCGCCTGCACCGGCAATTGTGAGTGCATGGGCGGGGGCCGCGACAGGGCGGGATGCGGGTACCGCACGGGCCCGTTGCCAGAAACTCGCTTTCGCTTCAAGATCGGCGAAGAGCGAGGCGGTAACGGCAGGGAAAAGGGTGTTCAGGTCGGCTTCCTGCGGTTGCGGCAGCACGCGAGCGCCGCCTTCGACCTGTTTGATGGAAAGCCCGGCGACGGAGGCCTCTGCCACCGGCCAAAGAAACTGTTCGCCACCTTGCGACCCGTGCCGCGCGGCGGTGGACGCCAGCCGGGAAAGCATACGCGGCGAAACCCCGGCATCGAGCGGAAGGGGAAACGAAATGTCGGTGCCGAACAGCGCACGGGTCAGCGGGTAAAGCAACGCGGAGTTGGCAAGCCCGTCATCGGGTGCCGTCCGATAGCGCGGCAAGGCGAGATCGGCACCGCTCGCCAGCGCGGCGTGCATGGCTTCGAGCGTCTGCGGGTGCAGGGAAGCCGCATCGGTGCCGAGCAGCAGCACAGCCCCGGCGTGCCGTTCTTCGGCGAGTCGCGCCGCCGCCAGGTAATCGCCTCCACCAAGCACCCATTCGCCTTCATTCCGCGGCTCCGGGTACGGCACCACGTGCGGTCTGCCCGCGACGGCAGGCTCTTCTGTGTCGCCATCGGGCGTCGCCACCAGCAATGGATGTCCGGCAAAGGCGGTGGACAGTTCCCCAAGGACCGCCGTCGTGGCTTCGCTTGTCATGGAAGGCAGGCAGATGAGCAGCGGCGCCCGGCTGGGTACAGGCCGAGCACCGCTGTTGCCTGAGGTTTCAACGTCGACGGTGGGCAGAGTGGACATCAACGCTCTCCTGCGGTGGACGTGTCAGGGGATTCAGCAGCCGAGGGTTCGCTGGCCGAGGTGAGCAGCGCAAGCAGACCGCTCACAGGAATGGGTAGCCATGTCGGCCTGTTGTTCAGTTCGTAGAGCAATTCGTAGAAGGCCTTTTCCAAAAGCAGTGCCGAAAGCAGTGTACGCGCCTGGACAGGCTCCGGCACAAGGCCGGGGCGCTGCGCAACAGCCTGGGCATAGCCATCGAGGAAAACCGCTGCACTGGCGCGCTCCCACATAGCCGCCCAGGGTTTCAAGGCGTCGGCCTGTTCCGGGTGACGCTGCGTTTGCCGAAGCAGCGCCGACTGCGCAGCATAGCTGAAGGATCGCAGCATACCGGCGACATCGCGTAAGGGCGATTGCTTGCGGCGGCGCTCTTCAAGAGTGCGCGCGGGTTCGCCTTCGAAATCGACGAACATGAAATCGGAATGCGAGCGCAGCGTTTGGCCGAGGTGGTAGTCGCCGTGGATGCGGATGCGTTGACCGAACGCTGTGGGGTCGCCGGTGATACCGCTTAGGAGTGATTCCATCGCTGTGGCTTGCTCGGTGAGCGCGTCGACCGCTGCCTGCGCTTCAGGTGGAATGCGGTCGCTTGACTGCCGCAGTGTGTCAAGCGCCGTGCGCGCCTGCGCGGCGACACGCTCGCGTTCGGCACGAAGATCGTCCGCGCTGAACGGTTCGGCGGTGAAGGCTGCATTTTCTGTGGGCGTGGCGAGCGCCACGTGCAGTTCGCCGGTACGGCGGCCAAGCAGATGGGCGGCATCCAGGAAAAATCCAGCGTGGTCGCGGACCTCCGGGGCAATCTGCGGCGGTACGCCGTAGCTTGCCGGATCGGTCGCTCCCGTGGGCAAAGGGCAACCGGCCACGGATTCAAAGAAGCGGTGCAGTTCTTCAAGCGTCCATGCCCAGCCGTCGCCTTCATTCGGTGCAAATGCTTGCAAAAAGGCAAGGGTCGAGCCGTCGTCGGTGCGATGTAGATCGCCGAGATACGCGGGGATATTCGGAAAATTAGCGACTTCCGTAAGAAAGCGCGTAATTTCCACATCGGGATTTTCGCCCGCGCGCAGCAACCGGAACAGCTTCAGGATGGCCTGCTCGCCGAAGAGCATGCTGGTGTTGGATTGCTCGGCGGAGCCGACGCGGGAGGGCAGATCGACCAGTTCGCGGCCATCGAGCATGGTGGCTTTGCTGGCAGCGAGCGACGCGGACGAGGCGCCCAGATTCATCGCGACCTCGGCGGCTCTTGTGATGAGGGTGAGCAGAGCGGTGCGAAACTCGGCGCTGGCTGTAGCGTCGTAAAGGGTGACAGGGCCGTTTGCGCGGTTGAACGAAGCGATCACCGCGCCCGGTGCGCTTTGGCGCAGCGTGTCCGCTTCTGCACCTGTGGCGATCGCCAAGGGAATTTGATAAAGATCGGCGCCGCCATCCGCGTAGTGGACGTTCACAGCGGCCAGGGCCGCTTCCATTCCGGGTAGCGAGGTAACCGTGGCCATCCGCGTGGCGGTGATCGTGCGGGATTTGCCGCCGAACCAGCGCCGCTGCGCGATGTACTGCGGCAGAACCTGCTCCAAAAGCGACTGGCCTGATTCATTGAGCAGCGTACCGAGAAGGCTCATGGGAACAGGTGAGGTGGCGCCAAGCCGATCAGGCACTGTTTCCGCGGGATGCTCCACCATGGGCGCTTCCGGTATGGGCTGACCCTCCTGCAGTTCCAGCCACAGGGAGCTGTAAGGGGCAAGGGTCAGCGGGTAGAGATTTTTGTTGATCTCCGGAAATGAAACATAGCCCAGCATTTCTACCGGTTGCCGGCCGACATATTTTCCCAGATCGAGTGCGACCGGCTGCGCAAAGCGTGACAGATTGGCCACGCAGAGGACGGTTTCGCAGTGGCCGTCTTCGGACTCGTAGCTGCGAATGTAAGCGAGGATTTTGCGATTTTCCGGATGCAAAAACTCGAGCGTGCCGCGGCCGAACACCTTGAACAGCTTGCGCAGCGCGATCATGTTGCGCGTCCAATGCAGCAGGCTCGAGGGATCTGCCTGTTGCGCTTCGACGTTGATCGCCTGATAGCCCCAGATCGGGTCCATGATCACAGGAAAATAAAGCTTCGCGGGCACGGCTTTCGAGAAGCCTGCATTGCGATCCGAATTCCACTGCATGGGCGTGCGTACACCGTTGCGATCGCCGAGATAAATATTGTCGCCCATGCCGATCTCGTCGCCGTAGTACATGATCGGCGTGCCGGGAAAGCTGAGCAGCAGGGAGTTCAGCAATTCAATGCGGCGGCGATTGTTGTCCAGCAGCGGTGCAAGACGCCGGCGAATGCCGACATTAATGCGCATGCGCGGGTCGGCCGAATAGGCCATGTACATGTAATCGCGCTCTTCATCGGTGACCATCTCAAGCGTGAGCTCGTCATGGTTGCGCAGAAACAAACCCCACTGGCAGTTCTCAGGAATATCCGGAGTTTGCGCCATGATGTCGGTGATCGGCAGGCGGTCTTCCTGGCGTACGGCCATGTAGATGCGCGGCATCAACGGGAAGTGGAAGGCCATGTTGCATTCATCGCCATCGCCGAAGTAGGGCCGGACATCAGCGGGCCACATATTTGCTTCGGCAAGCACAAGGCGGTTTTCGTATTCGGCGTCGATGGCCGCACGAATTTCCTTGATCTTCACGTGCGTTTCGGGAACATTTTCGCAGCTGGTGCCGTCGCGTTCGACCAGGTACGGGATCGCATCGAGACGCAATCCATCCACACCCATATCCATCCAGAAACGCATGGCCGAAAGCACCTCGTCCATGACGCGCCGGTTGTCGAAGTTCAGATCGGGTTGATGCGAAAAAAAGCGATGCCAATAGTATTGCTGCGCGACATCATCCCAGGTCCAATTGGATTTTTCGGTGTCGGTGAAGATGATGCGGACGCCGTCGTAGAGCGTATCGGTATCGCTCCAAACATACATTTCACGGTCGGGCGAGCCCTTGGGAGCTGTGCGTGCGCGCTGAAACCAGGGGTGCTGGTCAGAAGTGTGATTAATGACCAGTTCGATCATGACCTGCATGCCGCGGTCGTGCGCGGCATTGAGGAACTCCTGGAAGTCCTCGATGGTGCCGTAGCTTGGGTTGACGGCGGTGTAGTCGGCGATGTCGTAGCCGTCGTCCCGCAAAGGCGAGGGGAAAAACGGCAGCAGCCAAAGGCAGGTCACGCCCAACTCCTGCAGGTAGTCGAGCTTGGAAATCAATCCTTGAAAATCACCGATACCGTCGCCGTTTGAGTCTGCAAAGGCACGCACGTGCAGTTCATAAATGATTGCGTCTTTGTACCAAAGCGGGTCGCTGGCGCTGCAGGCTTTCTTCACTCGTTCCGGTCTCCTGACCTTTGAAATTCTTTGGATGCGCATGGGCGCGGGTTCGTCAGCCGGCATGGAATCTCTTGACGCAGCGGCCCGACGAGGAGCGCACGTAGACAGAGCTGCATTCTATTCTACTTCGAGCACGATGCACGGTAACCTTGCCAAGGTCGCCACGGCGCGTTTTGCCAGGTAACGAAGGATGTTCACCCATGTATGCGCAGAATGATGAGAACGCTATCGTTTCCATTGACCTCAGAATGCTCTGAAACACCCTTAACGGCTGCCTGGTTTGTCACATGTCTGTCCGAATGGAACCAGGTGGGACACTGAACCTGGAGCTTGCGATGCTGAAAGGAGATCTATCCACCGTGGATCACATTCTGATCGTCGAGGATGACGTGCGCATATCCAAGGCTCTCGATCGGCAGTTTCGCTCGGAAGGATATGCTGTGCATCTGCTGGACAACGGCCTGGAAGCGGTCGAAGTTTGCCTTGGCTTGCGGCCCGCGGCTGTGGTTCTGGACTTAATGCTGCCTGGACTTTCCGGCAGAGAAGTATGCCGGCGAATTAAAAGCGCCATGCCGAATCTTCCTGTCGTCATCCTGAGCGCGGTCACTGCCGTGGCCGACAAGGTTTTGCTGTTGGAAATCGGCGCTGACGATTATGTCACCAAGCCCTTCAGCCCCCGCGAATTACTCGCCCGAGTGCAGGCGGCTATGCGGCGATCGGCTCGAATCTCAAGTGGCCCCACTGAAGCGCACGATGCCACCGTGCGCTTTGGCCCCGTTGTCATTGACTTCGCCAAGATGAACGTACAACGCGACGGCCAACCGGTTGCGCTGACAGCGCACGAGTTCAAGTTGTTGCGCTACTTTGTCGACAATGTGGATCACGTGATCACTCGTGAACAGTTGCTGACCAATGTTTGGGGGTACAACTTTTATTCAACAACGCGCACCGTGGACAACCTGGTGTTAAAGCTGCGGCAAAAACTGGAACCCGAGTCGGCCAAGCCGGTATATTTCCGCACTGTGCATGGGATGGGTTACAAGTTCGTGGGCGATCCGCAATCGTAGCGCGAAGCAGACATCAGAACGAAGAGATCAGGACGGCGATGCGACGACTGCAAATGCGAACGATTCTGCTGATCGTGCTGCTCGCGATGTCACTCGGCATGACCACGGTCAGTTTGCTGGTCATGCGCATGACCGTGCGTGACCAGGTGCATGCAGAACTGGAGCAGGATCTACAGCACTCCATTCGGACCTACCTGAATCTGGAGCAGCAGCGGCGCAAGATGCTGGAGCGCGAAGCCGCGCTGGTGGCCGATTTACCCAGCTTGAAATCGCTGATGACGACAGAAGACCGAAGGACGATCAACGATGCGGGGATCGAGTTCTGGAAGGTCAGCGGCAGCGATTTCATGGCGCTGGCTGACCCCTCAGGACAGCTCATTACGCACTATGCGAAGACCTCCGCAGAGAACGTCACCCTGGTGAGCGGTGCTCTGTTCAAGGCCATGGATGAACCGCTGGAGCCCCATCCGGTGGTTGTGGGCAATCGTCTGTATGAGATCGTCGCGCAGCCCATCACCTTCGGATCGCAGACCGACGGAACGATGCTGGGCTATGTCGCCGTCGGCTATGCCATCGATCGGAATGTGGCACGGGAGGTGAGCGAGGCTGCGGCCGCGGATGTGGCCTTTGCCGTGAACGGGAGAGTCCTTGTCGACACCTTGCCACCCTCGCTTGAACAAGACTTGAAGCAGCAGTTCGGGCGCTTGCCGGTATTAGCTGTCGAAACCCGTGGCAAGAACATCCACCTCGGGCGAGAACAGTACCTCGCAGCCTCCATTTCCATCGGGCCGGGGCAGCGTGGGAGCGGCAGCGGCGATGTGCAATTGATCGTCATGAAGTCATACAAACAGGCTGATGACTTTTTGTCGCGCGTCAATCGCTGGGTCCTGGGTATCGGCTTTCTCTCACTTTTGCTGGGTGGCCCGTTGGCGGTGTCGGTTTCGCGCCGGGTGACCCGCCCGCTGGAAACCCTTGTCGACGGTGCACGCGCATTGGGCGAGGGTGATTTTGAGCGGGAACTGAGCGATGAAGGCACGGCCGAGGTAAGTGAACTGAGCCAAACCTTCGCACGTATGCGGGAAGAGCTGCGCCGCTCACAAAAGGAGCTGGTCGACTCCGAGCGCTTGGCGACCATCGGGAGAATGGCCGCTTCGATCTCTCACGATCTGCGGCATTACCTTTCCTCCATGTATGCCAACGCAGAGTTTTTAAGCTATGCGGAAACGCCGCAACAGGAGCGAGACGAATTGAGCCGTGAAGTGCAAGGAGCGGTTCACGGCATGACAGACCTGCTGGATTCCCTGCTGATCTTCAGCCGCACCGGCAATGCAATCACACTCGGGTATGAATCGCTGGCGTTTCTGGTGGAAAGCTCTGTAAGCCTGGTACGCTCGCATCCCGAGGCGCGGGGTGTGGAGATCGGGTTGGAAACAGTGGAAAGCGTTGATGCATGGGTCGATGCCAAAAAGCTCAGCAGGGCCGTTTTCAATCTCATACTGAACGCCTGCCAGGCAGCCAAGGGTGGAGCGACCAAACCATCCGTTTCGGTATCGCTCCAGGAGACAGCGGAAATGATTGTGATCAAAATTCGCGACACTGGCCCGGGAGTGCTGCCGGCGATTCGCGAAACCATGTTCTTGCCCTTTGTCAGCAGCGGCAAGGAGAACGGGGTTGGGCTCGGTTTAACGCTCGCGCAACACATCGCCCAGGAGCATGGAGGATGCGTGACTCTGGAGGAGTCGGGCGCACGTGGAAGCGTGTTCTGTATCGTTTTGCCGAAACCTGCTTTGGATGCATTGCGCAAGGACCACGAGAATCGCGAGGCTCGCGAAAGCACTGCCCAGGCACCAAGCCCTGCGCCACGAATCGAGGTATAGGCGATGAGAAAGTTATCCGGTTTTGTAGGCATGAGAAAGCTTGGCAGGGGAACAGCCGCCGCTTTTCTGCTCACCGTGTCTTGCAGTTTGCTGGCGCAGAACAGCCCGGCGCAGAATAGCTTGGCACGGAACAGCCCGGCGCGAACAAGCGCCAGCACGACGGTCGCGCTGGAGCAGCGGATCGACAGGCTTTCCGCGTTACTGACCGCCACGCAGGCAGAGGTAGAGCAGTCGCAGAAAGAGCTTGTGGCGCTTCGTGCAGAACTCGCGGCCATGAAGCAGCAGAACTCTGCATCAACCCCCAATGGGCAATCGGACAAAGCGGCAAACGAAACTTCAGCAAGCGTTGCCGACAAGATCGATCAACAAGAAGAGCAGCAGCAGGTATTGCAGGCTGAGATCAACCAGCATGAACAGACAAAGGTAGAAAGCGAATCGAAATATGCACTCAAGGTGCATGGCCTCATCCTGTTCAATGCTTTCTCCAACGCAGGTGTGGTCGATAATCCAGACCTGCCTGCGGTGGCCTTTGCGCGGCAGCCCGGCACCAGCCACGGCAGCGTCGGCGGTAGCCTTCGTCAAACGCTGTTCGGCATCCGGGCCACAGGTCCGCATATAGCCGGTGCCGCAACGGCAGCCGACGTGACCGCAGACTTCTTCGGTGGGCGTTCCTACAAT
>CAXTRN010000110.1:0-12080 GCA_964246645.1 uncultured Acidobacteriaceae bacterium | reverse complement strand
CGCTGTTGAGCGCGCTGGAAGGACTTTGAGGAACAAGCGCCAGCACGCGGCCACGCAGGCGGCGGGCTTCGCGCTCCGGAAGCGTGAGTAGGTTTATGCCCCCAATCCGTACCTCGCCACGCGCCCATCCCTGCTTCCAGGGCAATAGTCCCAACAAGGCGAGAAGAAGCGTGCTTTTGCCGGCTCCGCTTGTGCCGACCAGGCCCAGTCTTTCGCCAGATTGCAGAGACAGCTGAAGCTCATGCAGGATGGTGCGATCGCGGTAACCCGCACTGAGATTGACCTTTAACAGTGGTTCTGTCACGGGTGCGTTCCCTTCCAGCGCGCTGTTTCGATCGTCGAGACCACATCGGGCTGCAACACCGTGAAGTGGACGCCCTCAAGCGCGGGTGATGCCGCGCACAGGACGTTGGGGTAGACGAGATAGATGAAGGGCAGCTGGTCGGCAACAATGGCCTGCACGCGGTCCACTGCCGCCTTTCTTGCCTTTGCGTCGCTTGTGGCCGCTTGTGCATGCATCAGGCGGTCGATCTCTGCTTCCCAGGGCGTGGCAGGTGACTTTTCAGCGGGATTCCATTGGTGGTTCGGTGAGGAGCTCAGCCAGATGTTCATCATGGAGCTTGGGTCGGGCTGCACGTCGGAAAGCCCAAGCAGGGCAGCCTCGTAATCACCGCTGTGCATAAGTCTTTCAATCAAGGCAGGAAAGTCGAGCGTGACCACATTTACCTGCATGCCGAGCGCGGCAAGATCCTGCTGAATCAGGGCAGCCATACGGTCGCGGGAATGGTTGCCGGCATTGGTCAGCACGGAAAATCGAACAGGATGCCCTTCGGCATCAACCAGCACGTTGCCTGCTTTGTGAAATCCGGCTGCTGCCAGGAGCTTCGACGCCGCAAGGGGATCGGTCTGTGCCGGCGGCAGTGCGCGGTTGTACCATGACGTGTTTGCCGGCGAAATGAACCCATTGGCGGGCGTGGCGTGACCGTCAAAGGCAATGCGGGCCAGGTCAGCACGATGGATCGCCAGGGAAACCGCTGTGCGAAAGGCGCGATTGCTAAACCAGGATTTTTCCCATGCCGGCAAGGGGGCGGCCGCGGCCTGGTTGAACCACAGTTGTTCTGTGTTCAGCGACGCTCCGAGGTCATGGACGCTGCCCGGAACACGGCGGTTCAGTGCTTCTACGCTTTCTGTCGGAACCTCGTCCAGCAGCGCATATTGTCCACGCGCGAAACGGATCTCCTCGGTTTCCCGATTACTGAGAATGTCGATGTGAACTGAAGCGAGAAAGGGCAGGGCGGCACCGGTCGCATCGTGTTTGTAGAAATAGGGATTGTGGGCCAAACGCAGCGATGTGCCGTGATGGTATTCCGCAAGAAAGAAAGGACCTGCCGTTACATGGGCTTCGCTCGGGTGCGCGGCGGGTTCAATGGCGATCTCGTCGAAGATGCCGAGAACGGAAACGATGCGTTCCGGTAGGTGGAGGCGCACGATCGACGGCCCTGAAGCGTCCACGGTGACCTTGGTCGGTGCGAGAAATTCCTCCGCAACCGGAGCTTCGGTTTGCGGAGCGAGTACGCGCCGCAGGGTTGATACCACATCGAGTGAGGTGAGGGCAGACCCATCTGAAAAGCGCAGCCCAGGGCGAAGGTGAAAGGTGAGCAGTCGGCCGTCGGGGCTCAACTGCCAGCTTTCCGCAAGGGCCGGTTCAACCTGTTGTGTGCTGCGGTTCAGGCGCAGCAGAACACCGCCGGTAAGATACCGGATGAGTTCCGAGGCCTGGTCATCGACCTTGGCCGGATCGAAGGTTTTTGGGTCATACCCTATGGCCCAGGAGATCTCGCCGCCATGCGGGACGGATGGGTTTTGCGCGAGAAGAGCACGTTCTGTGCTCGCAAAGAGAAGCCACGGAAGCGCGAGGAAAATCCATGTGCGAAGAGAGTTCATGGCTGCGCTTCTTTCGGGCGAAACAAAAGAAACTCAAAGAGCATGAGAACGAAAACAAGGAGCGCAATGGGTGCATACGTCCAATGCGAGGTCTCGAGAAAGGCTGCACCCTGCAGCTCCTGGAGCATGGAGCCCCAGGAGGGCAACGGTTCGCTGACACCCAGCCCCAAGGCGCCCAGGTTTGCTTCCGCGGTGATGCACGCGGGGATGTACAGCAACATCTGCGTGAGCAGGATGGGGCGAAGATGCGGCAACAACTGCAGCCCAAGCTGCGCGGGGCGAAGACCGGCGGCGCGGCTTTGCAAAAGCCAGTCGCTGTCGCGCAGGGTACGGGTCTGCGCATAGTGAACCCGCAAAAACAGGGGAGCGCCCAATAACCCAAGTAGAAGAAAGGTGAGTGTCGCGGAAACGACGGGTGCCAGGCTGAGCGGCAGCGCGGCGCGAACCATCATGAGTAGAAACAGCCATGGCAAGGTGAGAAACAGATCGCCCGCGTACAACACCGCGCGTCCTATCCAATTGGGAGCAAACGCCGCGGCTGTACCGACGCCCACGGCCAGCGCACTCGCCAGGGCGCTGGCCGCAAGCGCACCTGCCATGCCGAGCAAAAGAGCCGCTGCAAGACGCACGGCGCGATCCCTCCCGAGAACATCAGTTCCGGCGATGTGCGTGCTGCCGGGTGCGGCGGAGATCGACAGCCGATCCTGCGCGGCATAGTTCCAGGGCGAACGCCAAAAAACCACGCACGATAAAACGAGCAACAGCGAAAGAGCAAGGATCGCGGTCAGGCGCATGTGGCTCGCTCCAGCGACGTTTTGGTCGAAAGGCCTGTTTCCACATGAGCCTCAAGAGCTGTTTGACTCGAGGTGATTGCTTTGCTGCGCGGGACCATGTTCGATCCGGAAGAAGATGCTTCGATGGTGAACAGCCCGGCCAGCCCGACGCAGGCGGCGAGCAAAGCGGTTACGGCGACCAGCACGGGAAGATCGCGGTTCATCGCGGCGGACCAGGCAAGCTGGCCGATACCGGGTAGATCGAAAATGACTTCGACCGGCACAAGCGCGCTGAGCGCCACCACGAGCGACATCATGGCCAACGAGGAGATCTCTTTGCAAAACAACGGGAAAAGATGCATTCGCGCCGCACGCATGCCCGAAATGCCCAGTGCGCGCGCATGCAGCAGATGGGGCGCGCGCCAGGCTGTATCGAGAAGGCGGTAGAGAAGCTTGAAGTCGCGCACCGCAATCAGGGCAGCAAGGATAAGCACCGGTCCACCGCTGTTGGAAAGCAGAGACAGGGTGGCGAGCACCCCAATGGGAACGGATAACAGCGCTGCCGTGGCGGCCGTGATAAGGAATTCGCCTCGGCTGCTGCGGCGCGCGCTCAGCGGCAAAGCCAGGAACAAGGCCACGAGCCAGCCGCCGAGCACGCCGCGGGCGAGCAGGTTTGCCGAGACCCCGGCGCGTTCCCACAGCAGGCCGGCCACGGGCACGTCGTAATGCCGGGAATGCCCTAAATCGCCATGCATCCAGCTGCGCAGTTGCGTTCCGAACAGGGTGGGCAGTGAGCCCTGCTCTGCCTGGAGCACGGCGACGGCAGTGCGCGCGCCTTCCGCGTGAACCGCATCGATCTCTCGAGCGTCAGTGAAGTAACCGGGAGAAAAGCGGATCAACACCGCCGCCCCAAGAGCAGCCAGCAGCACCAGCGACAGCACGCGTGCGAGTCGCAGCACGAGGCGCCACACTATTCGGCGCATGCGACCAGGGCCGGCGTGTGTTCACGCGACGTTTTGCCATCACCAGGGTCTTTGTTTTGCTGCAAGGCCCTGTTTTCCCGCGAGTCCCTATTTTCTCGTGGGTCTTTCACTTCCCGTGTTGCTTTTGATTCTTTTGGCTCCATGGATAATGCGGTGCTGACGCTGTAGTGCCGCTGTTTGTCCAGGTACATGCGGCGGTCCGCCAAGGCCAGCAATTCTTCCGCACTGACGCCATTGGTGGGAAAAAAGGCTGCCCCCAGACTTCCCGTAACTTTGATGCCATGCCCTGCGCGTCGCGAGGCGGTATGCACGGCTTCGGCGATGCTCGCAAGCCGCTTGGCTGCATGCGCTTCATCGAGCCCCGGCAAGACAAACACGAATTCGTCTCCACCCATACGCGCGACCATTTCGCGCACGTGGCAGTTGCGCCGGAACTCTTCCGCGATCAGGCTCAACAGTCGATTGCCGGCGAGGTGGCCGCGGCGGTCATTCACGTCTTTGAAAGCGTTCAAATCGCAAACCACGATGGCCAGCTGATCGTTTGTGCTTCGGCAGCGCTCCAACTCCGCTTCCAGGTGAAGAAAAAGACGGCGTGCGTTGGGCAGACTCGTAAGGAAATCGGTTTCGGCGTCAGTTTCTGTGCGGCGAAACTGAAGGGCATTGCTGAGCGACAACGAAAGCTTCGACTCCATCGCCTGCAAAATCCGCAGGTGATCGCGCGTGAACGCATCCTGCTTAACGGCATACAAGGTCAGCACCGCGAAGACCTCGTGCTGCAGATCGTAGAGCGGAACCGAAAGGGCGGCACGAAAGACCGCGGAGCCGTCGGCGAGCAAGGGGCAGCCTGGCTCCACCGCAGCGTTGCCGTTCAAAATGGGTTTTCCGCTTTGGGCCACCCAACCGGAGATGCCGTCACCGAGTGGGATCGGTGCGGCGGTGAACTGTTTCGACTGTTCTCCTTCAAAGGAGCGCGCGGTGAGGATGTCGCCCTGGCGTAGATACAAGGCGCAAACGCCGTAAGGGATGAGCCGGTGCAAGCGCGAGGCCATCACCGAAACGGTCTCGTTGGGGCTAAGCGAGTTGCCGAGCGATTGACTCATTTCAAAGAGCGTTTGCGCTTCCTGGCTTGCGGCTGCGATTAGCGTCAACGATTCCATGCCGCTGGGCGGTTCTCCCCGCCGCTCGTCTTCGGGGGAAGGAACGGTGCGTGCCGGGGCGTTTTCTTCCGAGCCGGCCTCGAAGCCCGCACCCGGCGCCAAACCGCGCCAAACCTCGATTTCGGTTTGCAGAGGGGTGAAATGGCTCGCTTCCAGGGCTTCGGCAGACTGTTCTGCTTCGGCGTGACGCATCTCGAAGGCAGCCACCACGGCAGGGTCGAACTGCTTGCCGGCCATGCTGCGAATAATCGCCAAGGCCTGCGGGTGATTCATGCCTTTGCGATACGGCCGGTCGGACACCATGGCATCGAAGCAGTCCACCACGGTCAAGATGCGGGCGCCTATGGGAATCGCATCGCCCCGCAAGCCGTCGGGGTAACCGGTGCCGTTCCACCATTCATGATGCGAACGCACGATGGGCACCACGGGATACGGAAAACGGACGCGCTCCAGGATATCCGCCCCGACCACGGGGTGAATCTTCATCTTTTCGAACTCTTCCGGCGTTAGTTTGCCGGGTTTGTTGATGATGTGTTCCGGTACGGCCAGCTTGCCGATGTCATGCAGGAAGGCCGCTGTTTCAAGCGCCTGCATTTGTAGTTTGTCCAGTTGAAGCGCCTGGCCGACCTCTTTCACATAGGTGCGAACGCGAAACAGGTGGTCATGGGTACTTTGATCCTTGGCCTCGATGGCCATGGCCAAACCTTCGATGGTCCGCAGGTGCAGGGCTTCAGTTTCTTCCAGGTGCTGCTGCCGTTCCTTCAAGCGGGACATTTGTCCGGTATAGGCTCGGTAAAGCGCATAAACGACGGGCACCAGCAGCAAGGTCGTCGTCCAGCCGAACTGGGTATTCAGCCAGCTGGCCGCCGCCGCTACCGCCGCGCCCACCATGTAGAACGGCAGATACCAGGGGTATTCCGCACGCCACAGCTGAAAGGCGCTTTCGCCTGTGGAGGAAGCGATGACGGCGGCCACCGCGCCCGTGTTCCAAAGGTAGTACGCGACCGAAGCCAAAGCGAGCGCCGGCGCCACCGCAACGTGCCAATGCCGCACAGCGCCAAAGGCGGCCAGGGCACACGCGGTGGCAAGCATCGCATTTGCGACATTGAAGCAGATCTGCACCGCGGTAAACAGCTTGCGCACGCGGAACCGGCACTGCGCGGCCACGGAGATCCCTGCCAAAAGCATTGCCTGCAGCGGCGAAAGTTCCACCAAACCCAGCAGGATAAAAGGGAAATTGAGGGACATGGAACTGTCCACATGCGGCATCGCGACTTTGAGACCGGAGCTGAGCAGCACAGCAAACAACAAAAGCCAGAACGGAGGCCAGGCGTGCGATCCGAGGTGCGGCGCCCAGGCGAGCGCCGCGGTCGCAGCCACCAGCGTCAACACAATCTGCAATTTGGTACGCAGAGGCATCTCGTCCCGTCTGGCCGTACATGGCCGCAACCGTCAGCAAATAAGCTTCATCCGCAACGGTAGCGAGGGTGCCGGGGAGAGTACATTCTGCGAAAGTTGTAAGCGCGAAAAAACGGGGGATGCATCAGAGGGCGCGAGGACGCGCCGAACACGCCTGGACTTGGTTACTTCGCTTCGGCTTCGGCCAGCATCTGCCGGACTTCGGCCAAGGTGCGGACCTGTCCGTTGATGACAAATTCGGCGACGCCGGCGTTGGCGGGAACCTCGATCACCCGTTCCACTTCAAAACCGTACTGCCGCAGGCTTGCGATCAAGGTGCTGTAGTCAACCATGCTCCAAATCTACAACAACGGACGCGGGGAAGGGTAGCGTGTCGGGTTTGTTGCGCCTCACCTTTATATGTCTTATGGGTTCCATGCGTCTGGAGGTGCCATGCGTCGCCGAGTCGCTGGGATGGCCTGTGGGGTGTCCTGGGATGGCCTGGAATGGTACGCTGGGCCCATTCCACCACAATCTGCCGCGTCCTTCGGAGCGGCACCCTGAACGAGAAGGAGAACGAAATGGGCAAATGGGGCTGTAGGACAGCTGTGACAGCGATGCTGGCAATTTCCGCTGTGTCGGGGCATGCGCAAGGAGCCAAACTGCCGGCCGACGATCTTGCGGTGGACTTCAAGGCCCCGGTCGGCGACAGCGACTTCGACAAACGGGTGGAAATGGTGCCCATGCGCGACGGCACGAAGTTGTACACCGTCATCGTGGTGCCCAAGGGCGCGAAAGGCGCTCCCATGCTGCTGACGCGCACGCCGTATAACGCGGCTTCGCGGGCAGCACGCGCGAAAAGCGGACGCATGATCGAGGCTTTGCCGTTGAGCGATGAAGTATTCGTGGAGGCCGGCTACATCCGCGTGTACCAGGATGTGCGCGGTAAATACGGCTCCGAAGGCGCTTATCTGATGACGCCGCCGCCGGTGAACTCGGGCTACAACCCGACCGGCGCTGACGACACCACTGACGGCTATGACACGATCGACTGGCTGGTGAAGCATGTGCCGGAATCCAATGGGCGCGTGGGCATGATCGGCTCCAGCTATGAGGGGTTTACGGTGGTGATGGCGCTGTTGAACCCACATCCCGCCCTCAAAGTGGCGGCACCCGAAAGCCCGATGGTGGATGGCTGGATGGGTGACGACTGGTTCCACTACGGAGCGTTTCGGCAGCCCAACATCGATTATGTTCTAGGCCAAACCTCCAAGCGCGGCGAGGGTGTCCATGTGCCGCACGAGGGCCGCGACGATTACACGAGCTTTCTGCGCGCGGGTTCGGCGGATGCCTTCGCAAAGAGTGAGGGCGTCGATCAACTGCCGTACTGGCGCGTGATGGTCGAGCATCCAAACTATGACGGTTTCTGGCAAAGCCAGGCACTCGATAAGCTGATCGTGCAAAAGCCCGTCACCGTGCCCACGATGTGGGAGCAGGGCTTGTGGGATCAGGAGGACATGTGGGGCGCGGTGCACAGCTATCGCGCGCTGAAGGCCAAGGGCACGCCGGATGCGATGAATACGCTGGTGATGGGGCCGTGGTTTCACAGCCAGGTCAATCGCGAAGGCCGCAGCCTGGGCTCGCTGACCTGGGCCAGCGACACAACCGCGCAGTGGCGCCGCGATGTGCTGCTGCCGTTCCTCAATCAGTACTTGAAGCCCGGTTCGCCACAAGCGGATACGCCGGCTGCCTTTATCTACGACACCGGCGCCGATCATTGGGACAAACCGAAGGCGTTTCCGGCCAGTTGCGAGCAAGGGTGCGCTATGCCGGCAAAGCCGATGTACCTGACGGCCCATGGCGGGTTGTCCTTCGACGCGCCCGCAGCGAGCAGGACCGCGAAGTTCGATGAATATGTGTCCGACCCGGCCAAACCCGTGCCGTACCGCCCGCGGCCGGTAGATGCCGCCGACAGCCTGGGTTGGCGCACGTGGCTCATCACCGACCAACGCTTTGTCGATGGGCGGCCTGACGTGCTGACCTATATGACTGAGCCGCTGAAGGAGCCGATGAAGCTTTCGGGCGAGCCGACGGTGCATCTTGTGGCTTCGACCAGTGGTACAGATTCCGATTGGGTGGTGAAGCTGATCGACGTGCAGCCGGACCGCACCGCACCGCCTGTAGACCTGAGCGGTTACGAGCTGCCGATTGCGACCGACATCTTCCGCGGCCGCTATCGCACCAGCTTCGAACATCCGGAGCCGCTCAAGGCGAACGAGCCGCTCGCCTACACCTTCGGCTTGCCGATGGTGAACCACACCTTTTTGCCGGGCCACCGCATCATGGTGCAGGTGCAATCGACGTTGTTTCCGCTCTATGACCGCAACCCGCAGCGCTTTGTGCCGAACATCTTCGAAGCCAAAACCGAGGACTTCGAAAAGGCGACGCAACGCGTGTGGCATACGCCCGGTCAGGAAAGCTTCATCAACCTGCCGGTCGTACCGGCGGTGCAGCCATAAAAGCGGCATAGCGCTGAAAGCGCGCTCCATGCCAGCCTGGGCCGCGAGGCCCAGGTCTCAATCCTAAGCGGAAAAAAAGGGCTGAAAGCCCGAGCTAAGACAGCCGATTGCGCTGTAAGAGATCGGGCCTTCAGCCCTCGGTTGCATTGCCATCCAGGACCTAGGCCTTGCGGCCTAGGCTGGAGGGTCAACAGGTGTTGTGATCGATTCCTGTCCGAGTAAGGGGTGGCGACAGACCGAGCGCGGGATCTGACCCATCGCCGATCTGTCTATGTGACCACCATCCTGCAACCATACCGTCGGTCAAAACTCCAACCGCAAGGAGAGCTGTCCGGTTCGGTTGCCCCCGAAGTCGGAACCACGCGCCTGGGTGATCTGGCCGAAGTTCAGCTGGGTCAGATCAAGCAGCGGATCGGCAAGATTCGTGTGGTTCAGCACGTTGGTAAAGGTTCCCTCTGCCCGCAAGCGAAAACCCTCGGCAAGGGTGAACTGCTTGCTCAGCCCTGACGACAGACTCACCGTACCCGGTCCACGCAGATCGCCTATGCTTTCGGTGCCGAAACGTCCGATGGGCAGCGAGCCGACACCCACGGTGCAGGTCGCCACCGAAGCGAAGCCGGTTTGGCCTGGGCAGGCGAACGCATTGTTGTTGAACCAGTGGTTGCGGTCATGCAAGCTTGAGTTGGGGTTGCCTACACGATCAGGCCGCTGGTTTGCTCCGCCTACCAGCGTGCCGGAACCCGTGCCGGATGGGTCGATGGCGCCCGCCTCGAAGTACGCCGTCAAAAACGGCCCACTCTGCCAAAGGAAGATGTTACTGGTTTGCCAGCCGCCCAGGGCAAGGTCGGCCCAGCGGCTCATGCCGGAGCCGAATCGCTGACCGCGCCCGACCGGCAGTTGATAGATCGCCGTGGTCAACCAGCGATTGTGCCGTGTGCCTGCGACATTGCCGTAGTCCAGGTGGCGATTCGTGCTGTCCGTCGCAGCATAGCCGCCCTGCTCGTCCACAAACCCGGAAGAGTTGAAATTGCCATAGCTGCCCTGGTTGTCCGCCAGGTTTTTGGCAAGCGTGTAGGTGGAGTCAAACGATAGGCCGCGTGCGCCGTGACGGAAAAATTCCGCCTGCAAGGACTGGTAATCAGCTTGTGCAGCTGTGTTGCGATCGGTGATCTGGTAGAAGTTGGGAAACTGGTAGTCGGTTGTCGGCGCATCGGCGGCTCGGCGTGTAGAGGAGGCCTGCAATTGATTAAACTGCGGCTGCCACACAAGATGCCAGGTGTGCAGGCCGATGTAGGAGACCCGTCCGCCGACACTGTGACCGAAGTCGTGGTCGACCGACACGTCAGTTTGTAGCGAGTAGGGGTCGTGCCATTTGGTGTCGATCGCGCTGTAGAAATACAGACCTTGACCCGGAGGCCGCAGGGCTCCGTTCAGGGGGACAAACTGTCCTGAAGCGGAGGTGTTGGGGAAGGCAAAGAGCGGGCCCGTGGACGAATATGCGTTGGTGATGGCCTCGTAGTTCTGCTGCAGGGTTTGCGCAATAGCGTAGAAAAGCGCGCCCGTCGTGGTGATGTTGTAGTACCCCGCACCTGCCCGGATCGCGGTCCGGTCATTGCCGAACGGCCTGTAGGCAAAGCCCAGCCGAGGCATGAAGCGCCGTGTCGGCACGTTGCGCAGCCCCGGGGACACCCCGGCCTCGCTGCTCGAAACCACCGGCGTACACGGCACGCCATTGGCTGCAGCACCGGTGGCGTAGGGGTTATTGACACCGGCCGTGGGACAGGCGTTCACGTTGGCGAGCTCCTGCACATCCAGCGTACCGGCGTAGCCTGTCGGGTAGATGAGGCGTCCGGTGCGGGCAATGGATGGGTCGAAGTTGCCGGCCAGGCCGTTGGTTGCTGCCAGGGCAGGATGGTACTCGTAACGCAGGCCCAGCGTGACGTTCAGATTGTTGGTCGCCTTCCAGTTGTCTTCCGCGTAGAAGGCATAGGCGTTCGCGGTGGCGTTGTTGTCCTGGTTGATGTGGTTGGTTTGGGTCTGATACGGCACACCGGTGAGGAAGTCGGCCCACTCGTTGCCGGTAGCGCTGTTGGCCGTATCGAAGTAGTAGTTGCCGTAGTTGATTGAGGGTGTATCGCTGCCGGCCACGGTGTGCGCCAGCAGATGACGGATGTCCGCGCCGAAACGCAGCGTGTGCCGTCCCAGCTGATCGGTCACGTTGTCGACGTACTGGAACACGCGCGAGCTTTCCGAGCCGTCCAGTCGGGCACCGACAGTTTGGATTGCCCCATCGTTGAACTGAATATGAGGGATGCCGTTGAAAAACGCGGGCAGGGTTGGGATATTCAAGCCCGTGCTTGCTGTGAACCCGGCTCCATCAAACGGATTGACAGTGCCGTCTTGCTCGAGCGTAAAGCCAAAGCGAAACTCATTGGCCAGATGCGCCGTAAAGGCATAGTTGAAGCTGCTGGCCAGGATGCGGTATCGCGCGTACCCGTTTGTGTTAGGCAACGTGAGATCCGCCGGCTCGATCTGGTTGTTGTTCTTGAAGGTGTAACGGACAAATACGTTTGCTTTACTGCTGATGGTTTGGTCGCCGCGGATGTCGAACTGGTTCGACGTGATGTCGTTCCGCCGGGTGCTCAGGTAGTTGTAACCCCGGTCGGCGGTTGCGGCCATGAGCGACAGATTGGTATCGATGTTGGGATCCGGGAAGAATTGCAGAAACGCTGCAGAGCTCGCGTTGATGGGCACACGGTTGCCGGGGTACGTTCCGCCAGTGAAGGGATTGAGCAGCGGCTTCGTGATCTCCTGCGAAAGGTCCCCTTGCTTCATGAGCAAGGTCGGTACCTTGGCTTGAACGGGCGTGGATTGCGGGAAACGGAGCCCCTCATAGGCCCCGAACAGGAAGGTGCGGTTCCGTCCGTTGTAGAAGTGCGGGATAACGACGGGCAGGCCGATACTGGCACCGAAGTCGTTGGCGACCTTGTGCGGTTTGGGACTGCCGTAAGGCGTGGCATCCAGGAACTGGTTCTGGATGTAGTCGTAGGCCGCGCCATGGAGCTTGTTGGAACCGCTCTTGGTGACCGTAGTGATCTCACCGGGCTGACCGAACTCGGCATTGTTGTTTACGCCGTCGACCCGGATCTCGGCGATGGAGTCCGCGGAAGGAAAGGCATCCGCCTGCACATTGTTGCTGGTCTGGTTCTGCGCCGAGATGCCATCGACGGTTGTTTCCGTTTGCGACGGCAGACCGCCCTGAATGGAAAAGCGAACTTGCGGTGCGGGGTGCGCGGAGGGGGTGGG